>JAADHO010000106.1 GCA_013151775.1 Deltaproteobacteria bacterium
GGGGCAGCCGTCGTCGCATTCGCAGCCAAGCACCAAGGCGGTGGCGTTGCGCAAGAGCGCCTCCCGCTCTTCGAAGAGGCGCGGCGCGAGGCCCACTCCCCCCGGGATCGAGTCGTAGAGGAAGATCGTCGGATCGAAGCCGGGGCCGCCTCCCTTCTTGGGCGCCCCTCCCTCCTCGTCGCGATCGCCGAGGGCGCGCCCGAGATCGCGGAGATCGACCATCAGCCCCACGGCGGCCACCAACTGCATGGCCTTGCCGAGCCCGCGCAAGGCGTCGATCACGAGCGCCCGTGGCTCCTCGAGGGAGCGCACGAAGTCCTCGGGGAAGGTCAACCAATAGCCGCTCGTGTGCATCTCGATCTCGGGCAGATGCACGTCGCCATAGCCCACGTTCTCGTGCGTATGGAACTTGATCTTCTTGTAGCCCACCACCTTCTCCACCACGCTCACCTCACCGAGCCCCGCCGTCAGGCGCGCGCCGGGCAGCGCCATGGTCGCCGACTCGTCCTCGGCGATCACGGCCACGCGCGTATGCGTCATGGCCGTGGTGTAGTAGTCGGGCGCGACCTTGCGCACGAAGCCCTTGTGGTTCTCGTAGTCGAGGCGCTCCACCTGATACTGCGCGCCCTCGTGCTGATAGATGGCCTGCTCGTGCAGCATGGTGTGAGCGCTGTGCCAATCCATCTCGGCCAGAGTCGCGTCCTCGTCGAGATCGATGATCACGAAGTTGTCCCAGCTCGCGCTGCGCAGGGACACGTCGGCCGCCGGATAGGACTCTGCCGCCCAATGCCACGTCTTCACCCCTGAAGGTGACGTACCTACGTGCAGGATCTCTCCACGTGCGAGAAAATCCAAGGCCTCGCCGGCGCTCTCGGCGTCGAGATCTCCGAAGCGTTCCCCCTCTTCGAAGGGCAACTCGAAGGCCGCGCATTTCAGGTGCATGAGCAGGATCTCGATGTTGTCGGGATCGATGCGCGCCTCCTCCACGGGCGCCTCGAGCAGCAGCCGTGGGGAGGCCGCGAAGAACTGATCCACCGGCGCGCTCGAGGTGACGAGCACGCTCAGGGACTGCCCCGAGCGTCGTCCGGCGCGACCGAATCGCTGCCACGTGCCGGCGAGCGTGCCGGGGTAGCCCGCACAGACGACGGCGTCGAGGGCGCCGATGTCGATGCCCAGCTCCAGCGCGCTCGTAGCCACCACGCAGCGCACGGAGCCGTCGCGTAGACCCGCCTCGATGGCGCGGCGCGTCTTGGGCAGGTAGCCGCCGCGATAGGCCTTGATGGCGTCCGGGGGGATCTTCTCCTTGGCCAACCTGTCGCGCAGATACTTCAGCATCACCTCGACGCTGCTGCGGCTGTTGCCGAAGACCAGCGTGGGCACGCCATGGGACACGAGATCCGAGGCCAGGCGCACGGCGCGCTTCACGTAGCTGCCCCGGATGCCCAGCTCGGCGTTCACCACCGGCGGGTTGTGCACCAGCACGCGCCGGCTGCCCGTGGGCGCGCCGCTCTCGTCGACCAGGGCGACGTCTCGCCCGACGATGCGCGAGGCGTGCTCCTTCGGGTTCCCGATGGTCGCGGAGGAGAGCAGGTAGAGGGGCTCGGCGCCGTGGAAGCGCGCGACACGATCGAGGCGGCGGATCACGTTGGCGAGGTGGGAGCCGAAGACGCCTCGGTAGCTGTGCAACTCGTCGATCACCACGAAGCGCAGGTCGGCGAAGAAGCGCGCCCAGCTCGCGTGGTGCGGCAGGATGCCCGCGTGGAGCATGTCGGGGTTGGTGAGCAAGAGCCCCGTGCGCTCGCGGGCCGCGCGGCGGGCGTCCCCGGGCGTGTCGCCGTCGTAGGTGATGGCCCCATGCCCAATGCCGGCGTCCCGGGCGAAGGCCGAGAGCGCCGCCTCCTGATCTCGCGACAGAGCCTTGGTCGGGAACAAGAAGAGCGCGCGCGCCGCCGGCTCCTCCGCCAGGCGGTTCAGAATCGGCAGATTGTAGCAGAGGCTCTTGCCCGACGCGGTGGGCGTGGCGACGACCACGTCGCGCCCCGAGCACGCGAGCTCGTAGGCCTCGGCCTGATGGGAGTAGATCCGCTCGATGCCACGCAGACGTAGGGCCTCGCGTAGCCCCGCGCTGATGGACGACGGGATCTCGACCAGCCGCGCCTCCGTGGGCGCGAGGGTCTCGTCGAGCTCCATGCGCGCAAGCTGCCCGCGGCGCTCCCAATGCTCGAGCACGGCCTCGATGCCCTGCGGCCGGCGCCACTCCTGTCTGCGCCCCTCGAGCAGCGAGCCTTTGGTCGCGGCGCTCATGCTCTCTTCCTCCGAACAACTGTGCTCATGTACAGCACTGTACAGATGAGCGGTCACGAGTCCAGCGTTGGCCGCCGGAGGCCGCCGGAAGCTAGAGTTGCAGTTTTCGAGACAGGCTCTAGATAGCCGTCATGAACGCACGCGCACTCCCCTTCTTGCTGATGCTCCCCCTCGTCGCCGCCTGCGATCGCGGCCCCGAGATCCCGCCCAACGCCGAGCCGCCCGTCTCCGCTCCGGCGAGCAGCCACACGACCGCGCCCAGCAACGGCCCCGCCCCCCAAGGTGCCGTGCCCCCCGGACATCCGGGCGCGAGCGCTGGTCAGGGAAGGCCTGCGCTCGATCCTGCCAACCCGACGGTGGGAGGCGTGGCCTGGTCCCCGGTCGATGGCCTGACCTCACGCCCGCCGAGCAACGACATGCGCGCGGCCGAGTACGTGGCCACGAGTGAGGCCGGGGAGGCCGTGCTCGTCGTCTCCTTCTTCCCCGGCATGGGAGGCTCCGTGGAGGAGAATGTGCAGCGCTGGATCGGTCAATTCACCGACGCCAGCGGCCAGCCGCTCACCGGGAACCTCAGCGAGACCGTCACGCTGCACGGCCTGAGCGCCGCCAAGGTCGACGTCAGCGGAAGCTACGCGGGCATGGGCGGCGAAGGGGCCGCAGGTCAGCGCCTGCTCGGCCTGATCGTTCAGGCTCCCTCGGGTCCCGTCTTCTTCAAGTTCGTGGGCCCCGCGGCGACCGTCACAGCCTCCGAGGCCGCCTTCGACCAGCTGGTCGACTCGATCCATCCGGCGGACTGAGTGCGCTTCAGCCCCGAGGCCGAGCGACGCCTGAAGCGAGTGCCTTTTCCGATCCGCGTGTTCGTGAAGCGACGCGCCCTTCGCGAAGCCGAGGCGCGCGGGCTCGACGAGGTCACGACGGAACTCCTCGACGAACTCAAGAACAAGGAGCACCCCAAAGGGTGAGACTCACCCGGCGAGCAACCCGCCGTCGACGGTCAGGCAGGTGCCGGTGACGAAGCTCGCATCCAGCAGATAGAGCGCCGCCTCGGCCACCTCCGCGCTGGCACCGAGTCGCCCGAGGGGCTGCAGCCGGCGCAGCTCCTCGAGCTGCTCTTCGACCCGCTGTGCGTCGGAGAGCCCCGCGGCGGCGCCGGGCCTCGGCGTACGGATCATGGAGGTGTCGATGACCCCCGGGCACACGGCGTTGACGCGCACACCGCGCGGCGCGAGCTCCAGGGCGAGACCGCGGACGCTGGCCTCGAGGCCCGCCTTGCTGATGGCGTAGGCCAAGGTGCTGGGCGCCGCCCGCCGCGCCAGGGTGCTGGTGATCTGCACGATGGAGCCCCCGCGCTGCATCACCCGCGCCGCCGCCTGCGCGAGCATGGTGGGCGCCACCAGGTTCACCTCGAGCTGCTCGCGCAGGGCGTCTTCGTCGACGTAGGGCACGGCCTGGTAGCGGATGACGCCCGCGGCGGAGACGAAGGCGTCGAGCCCGCCCAAGGCCTCGGCCGCGCGCGGCACGATCTCGCTCCTCGCGCTGGCGTTGGAGAGATCGCAGATCACGATGGTGACGCGATCGGGCGCCTCCGCCGACAAGCTGAGGAGCGGATCCGCCGCGCGTCCGACCACCGCCAGATGAGCGCCTCGCAGCAAGAGCTCCTCCGCGATGGCGCGCCCGATCCCTCGGCTGGCGCCCGTGACGAGCACGCGCCCCGCGCTCGGGGGTCCGCAGTCGGCCAAGGCGTCGGGACCCATGCTCATCCCATCCCAGCCATGGGTCCCCACGGTGGCTCGGGCGGCACGTCCGCGGGCTCGCCCGACACCTCCTGTTCGTCCTCAGGGTCGAAGCGCGGCGCGTCCACGCACAGGATGCCTTGATGCTGCTCGGACGCGTTCTCCCAGATGTGGGCGGCGCCGCGGGGCCAGCGTCGCACCGTGCCTTGGGGTATGGGCTCGCCCTGACAGCGCAGGCCCGACGTCAGCACCAGCTCCGCCTCGCGCATGCTGCGATGCACGTGCAGGGGGATCACCCCACCGGGTGAGAGCACCAGCTTGTAGATGCCGGCGTCCCGGGTCTCGTGGATCACGTCGACGAAGCCCCAGGGCTTGGGCTCACGCACGAGCTCCACCTCGTCCGCGCGGCGCGTGATCTCGAGGGACGGCATGGCGAAGCCACTCAACGCACCAGGCTTGTCGAGGCGCACGCGCACGCGCTCGAGCTGCGCGCGCCCCTCGTCCGGCGCGGGCGGCGAGAGCAGGAAACGCGCGAGGGTGTGGGCCGCGGTCTCGAGCAGACGAAAGCGCGCGCTGCGCAGCAGGAAGACCACCTGAGCCGCCACGGCGGCGTAGTCGACGGTGCGGCTGACGCGCTCGGTCTGGGCCGCCTCACGCGTGTCGAGGAAGAGCTCGAGGCTGACGCGCAGGGGCTGGGACGAGTGGCGCTCGTGGGGATAGACGCCGACCACGCAGGCGACCTCGAGGCCGTCGATGCGCAGGCTGTCGAGGGGCCGGCTCAAGGGACGCTGACCTCGAGCCAACGGGACACCACCATGGGTGTGGCCGGGACGTCCTGGGGCAGAGTCTGGTTCGAGAAGTCGTTGCCCATGGCGTTTCCAAGACGCACGAAGACGCCGATGGTGTCGCCGCTGACGGCGCCCAAGCTCGCCAAGGGGATGCGCGTCTCGCAGGCGCCCGCGGAGCACACACCGGGCGCCACGGCCGAGTCGACCCAGGCGAAATTCGTGGTGTCGCTCGCGATGTCACGCCAGCCGAAGGCGTCGTCGAAGCCGGAGCCCGCGTGGCTCATGACACGCGTGCCGAAGGCGTAGTCCGCCTTGAAGGTGGGGGACGCGACGAGGGTCGCCGAGACGGCGTTGTCGAGGTTGCCCGTCGTGTCCGTGAGCGTACCGAGGTCGGAGACACCGCCCGCAGCGCCGAGCTTCACGTCCACGAAGGCGACGATGGCGTTGGTCGGCTCCATGGCGCCCTCGATGGCGAGGAAAAGGTCGGGACCCACGACGGCCAAACGCAGCACCTCGAGGTGGTTGAGACCGGGGCCCCAATCCGTGTCGCTGGTGTTGCGGGCCACGGCGGCGCCCGCCCACTCCGCGTCCGTGACCGTGCCATCGACGCTGACGCTCGGCGTCCCGGCGTCCGCGCCCGAGTCGAGACCGGAGTCCCTGGTCCCCGAATCGGTCCCCGAGTCCGTCGCGCCCGAGTCCAGCAGGCCCGAGTCCAGCAGGCCCGAGTCCGCGACGCCCGAGTCCAGCAGGCCCGAGTCCGTGACGCCCGCGTCGACAGCCGAGTCCAGCAGGCCCGAGTCGGTGACGCCCGAGTCCATGGGCGGCGACGCAGCGTCGCGAAAGCCCGAGGGGCTGCCGGCAGCACAGCCCAAGGCGAGACAGGCGAGGAGCGAGAGAGACGAGATGCTGGGAGACAAGAGCCACCTCCAAAGGAGACCAACGCGAGGGGCGCTGGAGTCGGCAGATTGTAGCGCCTTTTCGCCGACGCCGACGCCCTGATGTCAGCGACTCCCCGCCGGCCGTCGTGGGCGCCCGTCGATCTGCCTGCGCAGCGCGCTCAGCTGTCGCTCGAGGGCATCGATCTGGCGCTGCTGCGCCTGCGTGGTCGCCAAGAGCATGCTGGTGTAGCCGTAGAGGTCGACCATGCGCGCCTCGGGATCTTCCGCGTAGCTTCCGGGCTGATCCTCGAGGATGAAGCCCAGATGCGTGCGGCCGCGCAGGGCCGGGTCGATGTACTCCCAGGTCGCCAAGCGCGTGCGCTCGACCTGCTGCGCCACGGCGTCCGCCTCCGCCACGCTGAGGTAGTGGATGTCGCGCTTGACGCGGCGGGTGGAGCGGGGACAGCCGCCGGGCGCCGTGCTCGAGACCCAGACGCCGCCCGTGCAGGTGCGCGCTCGACCGTCCTCGCAGCCATAGCTGCACATCTGCGCCTCCCGGCCGCAGGCGTCACCGAGGCGCGGGATCGCGGCGGGGCACTCGGGATCTGCGTTGGGCGCCTCGCAGCGCCAACTGGCCACGCTGCTGCACATCACCACGGGACCATCGACGCAGTTGGTGCAATGGCAGACGAGGCCGTCGTAGTCGCAGTAGGCTCCCTCGGCGATGCAGTCCACGCCCGCGGCGGCCTCGCGTGTCGCGGGGCAGGTCACGGGGGGCAGCGTCGGACAGCTGGGCGTGACGACCACCCACGCGGCCGAGGTGCAGGTCGCCACGGGTCGGCAGCCTACGCGTGGATCCTCGCCGTAGCCGCAGGCGAGTCCCTCGCGTGTGCACGCCGCAGCGTCGCTGGGCTGGACCGCAGGACAGGGAGAAGTCCCGGTGCCCGAGTCGACCGCCGTGCCTGAGTCGACCGCCGTGCCTGAGTCGGTGCCCGAGTCGGTCCTGGTCGCCGAGTCGACCGCCGCGCCCGCGTCGCGCGGACCCGAGTCCGTGGACGTCGAGTCGTCACCGCAGGCGAAGAGCGCCAGAGACAAGAGCAAGCAAATCCCCATGATGGCCCGCGACGCGAGCGTTTGGATTCTATCCATCACAACACCTCCACGCGCAGCATAGCGCAACGCCCGCGGCGACGTGTCCCTCAACCCGCAGACACGCCTGACGGCGCCGGTCCGAGTCGACCGGGCTCGCGGGACGCGGCTGCTCCGCACCCGACCCACAAAGCAACGATGAGAGAGGCGACCATCGCCAAAGCGATCGCGGCCTGAGTTCGTGTGAGCCCCCTCGATGCCGAATGCCCGCGATCCGTGATATGCGCGGCAGGTGACGACACCTGAGCCTTATCGCCCCACTCACCACGTGCGCGTGGTCACGGCCGCGTCCCTCTTCGATGGGCACGACGCCGCCATCAACATCATGCGGCGCATCCTGCAGTCCTGCGGCGCCGAGGTGATCCACCTCGGGCACGATCGCTCCGTGGCCGAAATCGTCGACTGCGCCATTCAGGAGGACGCGCAGGCCATCGCGCTCACGAGCTATCAGGGAGGCCACGTCGAGTACCTGAAGTACATGCACGATCTGCTCGAGGAGCGGGGCGCGGGCGACATCCTGATCTTCGGCGGTGGCGGCGGCACCATCCTGCCGAGGGAGATGGAGGAGCTGCACGCCTACGGCATCGCGCGCCTCTACTCGCCGGACGACGGTCGCGAGATGGGTCTCGTCGGCATGATCGAAGACCTGATGAAGCGGGCCGACCACCCTACCCTCACGCTGCCCTTCACGGGCAAGGTCGCGGAGCTCACGACCTCGACCCCGCGCCTGCTCGGCAAGCTCATCACCCTCGCCGAGACCCACCCCGAGTGTCGCGAAGCCCTCGAGGCGGAGGTCTCTGCCAAGCTCGCGGATACCCGCACGCCCGTGCTCGGCATCACGGGTACCGGCGGCGCCGGCAAGTCGAGCCTGGTGGACGAGCTCGTGCGCCGCTTCCTCGCCGACTTCGACGACGCCACCCTCGCCATCATCTCGGTGGATCCCTCCCGTCGACGCAGCGGCGGCGCTCTGCTCGGCGACCGCATCCGCATGAACTCGATCCACAGCCCGCGCGTCTTCATGCGCTCCCTCGCCACGCGTCAGAGCAACCTCGCCCTCAGCCGTCATGTGCGCGAGGCCATCGAGCTCGCCAAGGCCGCCGGCTACGACATGGTGATCGTCGAGACCTCCGGCATCGGTCAGAGCGACACGGAAATAGTCGAACACTCGGACGTCTCCCTCTACGTGATGACGGCCGAGTACGGCGCCGCGACGCAGCTCGAGAAGATCGACATGCTCGACTTCGCCGACTTGGTCTCCATCAACAAGTTCGACCACCGTGGCTCCGAGGACGCTCTGCGCGACGTGCGCAAGCAGTACCGCCGCAATCATCAGCGCTTCGACGACGCCGACGCCGAGCTACCCATCTACGGCACGGTGGCGAGCAAGTTTGGCGACGCGGGTGTCGACCGACTCTACCGAGCCGTGATGGATACGCTGGTCGAGAAGGCCGGGTCCACGCTTCAGTCGAACTTCGTGGCGCACCCGGACGAGCAGCTGCGACACGTGATCCCTCCCTCGCGCACGCGCTACCTCGCGGAGATCACCGAGCGCTCGGACGAGTACAACGCCCACATCGAGGCCCAGGCCACGCTCGCCAGCCGCGCCTATCAGCTCCACGGCAGCGTCCTCACCCTGCGGGGTGAAGAACCGACCGACGACGTGCTGCCCGAGCTGAGCGCCCTCGAGTCGGACACGCCCGCCGTGACGGCGCTGCTCGAGGCCTACGCCGAGCACCTGAGCCGCCTCGACCACGACGCCCGCGAGACGCTGCGCGCCTTCCCGGAGCTCAGACGTCGCTACACGGCGGATGAATACGTCTACAGCGTGCGCGGCAAGGAGATCCGTCAGCCCCTCTTCACCGAGAGCCTCGCGGGCCTGAAGATCCCCAAGGTCTGTCTGCCCAAGAGCCGCGACTGGGGCGACCTGCTGCGCTTCTTCGCCCACGAGAACCTGCCCGGCGCGTTTCCCTACGCCGCGGGCGTCTTCCCCCTCAAGCGTCAGGGCGAGGCGCCGGCGCGCATGTTCGCGGGCGAGGGCGGCCCCGAGCGCACGAATCGGCGCTTCCACTACGTCTCACGCGGCTCCGCGGCCAAGCGCCTGTCCACCGCCTTCGACTCCGTCACGCTCTACGGAGAAGACCCTGCGCGCCGGCCCGACATCTGGGGGAAGGTCGGCAACTCGGGCGTCAGCGTGGCCACCGTCGACGACGCCAAGCGCCTCTACTCGGGCTTCGATCTCAGCTCGCCGAGCACGAGCGTGTCCATGACCATCAACGGCCCCGCGCCCATGCTGCTCGGCTTCTTCCTCAACACGGCCATCGACCAGGCGTGCGAAAAGTGGGCGCGCACCGAGGGCCGGGTGGACGAGGTCGAGACCGCCATCGACAAGCGCTACGCCGAGACGGGGGAGCCGCGGCCAACCTATGGTGATGAGCTCCCGGAGGGCAACGACGGGCTCGGGCTGATGCTGCTCGGCGTCAGCGGCGACGAGGTCGTGCCCGCCGAGGTCTACGCCCGCCTGAAGTCCGAGACCCTCTCGCGCGTGCGCGGCACGGTGCAGGCGGACATCCTGAAGGAGGATCAGGCGCAGAACACCTGCATCTTCTCCACGGAATTCGCCCTCGCGATGATGGGCGACGTGCAGCAGTACTTCATCGATCACGCGGTGAAAAATTTCTACTCGGTGTCGATCAGCGGCTACCACATCGCCGAGGCCGGGGCGAACCCGATCACCCAGCTCGCCTTCACCCTCAGCAACGGCTTCACCTACGTCGAGGCCTACCTCGCGCGCGGCATGAAGGTGGACGATTTCGCGCCCAACTTCTCCTTCTTCTTCTCCAACGGCATGGACGCCGAGTACTCCGTGATGGGCCGCGTGGCGCGACGCATCTGGGCCAAGGCGATGAAGCATCGCTACGGCGCCAGCCCCCGCGCGCAGAAGCTGAAATACCACATCCAGACCAGCGGCCGCAGCCTGCACGCGCAGGAGATCGCCTTCAACGACATCCGCACCACGCTGCAGGCCCTCTACGCCCTCTACGACAGCTGCAACTCGCTGCACACCAACGCCTACGACGAGGCCATCACCACGCCCACGGAGGAGAGCGTGCGCCGGGCCATGGCGATCCAGCGGATCATCGGCGAGGAGCTTGGGCAGGCGAAGAACGAGAATCCTCTGCAGGGCAGCTTCGTGATCGATGAGCTGACGGAGCTCGTGGAGCAGGCCGTGCTCGCCGAGCTACGCCGCATCTCGGAGCGTGGCGGCGTGCTCGGTGCGATGGAGCGCATGTATCAGCGCACGCGCATCCAGGAGGAGTCCCTGCTCTACGAGACGCGCAAGCACACGGGGGAGCTGCCGATCATCGGCGTCAACACCTTCCTCGACCCGGAGGGCAGCAAGACCGTCATCCCGGGTGAGGTGATCCGCTCGACGACGGAGGAGAAGGAGCGCGCCATCCAGAACCTCGAGCTCTTCCAGCGCCACCACGCGCCGGAGAGCGCGGACGCCCTGGCCTCACTGAAGCAGACCGCGCTGCGCCGCGAGAACATCTTCGAGCGCCTGATGCAGGTGACGAAGGTGGCGAGCCTCGGCCAGATCAGCGCGGCCCTCTACGCCGTGGGCGGCGAGTACCGACGCAACATGTGAGCGCTCAGCGTCGGCGACGCAGCCAGATCGTGGCCAACAGCAGGGCGAAGACGAAGGACGTGCCCGCGCCGCGCCGGGCGCCGAAGTCGACGCTGCAGGCGCCCTCCACGTAGTCGGGCGGCAGCCTGCCCGCGTCGCCAGCGTCGCCCGCGTCTCCCACGCCGCCATCGGGGAACCCTCCGTCGGGCAGATCGATGGGCGCCGCCGGCACCTCGGCGTTGTGGGCGGAGAGCACGCGATCGATCTCCTCCGCGTTGTCGCGCACAGTCACTGCGGCGCCGCGGGTCGCGAGACGCTCCACGACGCGGTTCGCGGGCATGGACGCCCGGGGCGTGAAGGGCCAGGCGGCGCCTCCGGCCACGCGCACGACGCGTCCGTCGGGCAGAATCACGCTCGAGGGAGCCTCCGACGAGTAGACCGCCGGGGTGCACTCGATCACGCGCTCCGCTCGGTGCACGTTCGACACGTCGGGCAGGCTCGGGTTGAAGTCGAAGTCTGGATCCAGCGTCATCTCGGCGGCGCTGAGGTTGGTGTAGAAGCGGGTGACGTAGGGTCGCGACCGCATCAGCGCGTCGGCGTCGCGAACGGGCGCGACGACCTCGCTCTCGATGGCGTCGATGAAGGCCGCGCGGTCGAAGCCCGAGAGGTCCTGACCTCCCGCGGGGCACACGGCGGCGCAGTCTGCGGCCGACTCTTCACAGCGGATGCAGCTCAGAGCTTGGGTCGGGGTCTGTCCCGAGGCCAGAGGCACGTGATCGCGGGCCACGCGGATCAGTCCGTCCCACGCCGCGAAGACCGCTACGGCGTCGGCGACCAACGCCCGATCCGTGCGTGATGTGTCGGCTCGCGCGCTCCTCGCCCAGCTCGACTGCGCATCGCTGAGCAGCGACGGAAGGGACGAGGTGCGCCCGGCCATCTCCGTGACGAAGCCCTGACCTCCGGCCTCGTCCGCGGCCGCACCGACCACAGCGTCGTAGCTCGAGGAGGGCGTGAACCAGTCGATCAGCGCGTCGTTCAGCTGAAGGCCGAGGTAGTTGGTGGGCACGGCCCGAGTCTCGCCCAGTACCCAGACCAGTACGGGCATGTCGGGCGCGCTCGCCACCGCCGTGAGCTTGATCGGGATCTCGGGGCGGGGCGCGGCGTAGGTGAGACGTATGGGCTGAATGTCGCCCACCGTGGCCTGCTTGGTCAGGCGGAAGGCGATCAGGTTCATGCCCTCCGCGAGGTAGGGACCGAGCAGCTCGCGGCCAGCGGAGGTCGCGTCGTAGCCGTTGTCCGTGAGCCACGTGAGCGCCGCGTCCGCGGGGTCTGGCGCGGCGACGTCCGGCGAGATCAGCACCCAATCGAAGGGACCGACGGAGCCCTCGCCGAGCACCCTCACCGGACCCGGACCCGCGTCGGCGTCGGACGCGTCCAAGGTCGGCGTGGAGGCGTCGACCGGCGGAGGCGTGGGCCCCTCGCGGCAGCTTCCCTCACTACGAGTCGTGAGCTGATAGCTCGGCGCGGTCGCCTCGGCGAGCACGTCGAAGGCCACGTTGGAGGACACGCCCACATCGGGCACGCCGGGCACGGGCAAGATCCAGGCGAAGCGCTCCGAAGGCCCCGCGTACTGAATCTCCACGATGGCCGTGAGCGTGCCGTCGGCGTTCTTGCTGAAGAGGATGCGCTCGGCCTGCTGCACGACGGCGGCCGAGCTATCGGAGAAGAAGCCGCCACAGGCGGAGGCGGGTGCGGCCGCGCCCAGGGCGAGCAGGGCGGCAAAGGTGAAGAGCGCGAGGAGACGACGAAGCATGGGAGACCTGGGAGATGGGGAGGAGCGGGCCAACGATAGCCCCTCGCCCCGTCGCGCGCACTTCGCCCTCGGCACGATGCGGCCGCGCCCCCAGCTGGCCCAGTGCGTTGGTAGTGGTCGACGCGGACGCCATGCGATAGGTTGATGGGGTGCCGCGCTCCCTCCCCACCTCCCTATGCTTGGCTCTCGGGCTGAGTCTGCTCATGGGCTGCGCCACGCCGGCCTCCATCCTGGTGGAGGTGGACGCACCCGACCTGCCCGCGGGCACGCTCGACCAGCTGCGTTTTCAGGTGGATGGTCCGGGCGGCCGCATGGCCGACACCACGCTGGACTTGCCCCCGAGCTGGCCCCAGACCTTGGCCGTGCGCCCAGGCGGCGCCGGCTCGAGCGCGGAGGTGACGATCCGCGTCACGGGCCTGAAGGCGGGCGCGGCGCGCATTCGTCGGGTGGTCACCGCACGCTTCGGCTCCGGAGAGGTGCGGGTTCGCGTCACTCTGTCGCCGGCCTGCCTGGACCACCTCTGCGCGGATCCCTTCACCGACTGCGTGGCCGACAGCTGCGCCGACACGTCCGATGGCGGCGTGGACGCGGGCGAGGATGGCGGCGTGGACGCCGGCTTCGACGCGGGCCCGATCGACTCCGGCTTCGACGCAGGCCCCGTCGACTCCGGCATGGACACGGGAATGGCCTGCGACGGCAGCGGCTTCGAGGTCTGCAACGGCATGGACGACGACTGCGACGGCATCGTCGACGACGGCCTACCCTGCCCCGGCGCGCTGGTGATCAGCGAGGTCCGCACGGGCTCCACGGCCAGCGGCACGGACGAATTCGTCGAGCTCTACAACCGCCGGGACTTCGCCATCTCTCTCGACGGAGTGGCGCTGGAGTACCTCACCGCGACCTCGACGAGCTGGAGCGCACGCGTGAGCTACGCGGCGGCGGACATCATCCCCGCCCACGGCTTCTTCCTCGCCACCTCCGGCGGCTACACGGGCAGCGTCACGGCGGACGCCAGCTGGACCCGAGGCTTCGCCAACGCTGGAGGCCACGTGCGCATCCAGTTCCGCGGCACAGAGCTCGACCGCTTCGGCTGGGGCACGGCGGCCATGCCGGAGGGCACGGCCTTCCCGAAGTCCACAGACAACGCCGGCAGCTACGAGCGCAAAGCGAACGCCGCGAGTACGCCGCTGAGCATGCAGAGCGGCGCCGACGTGAACGCCGGCAACGGCGAGGACACGGACGACAACGGCGCAGACTTCGTGCGCCGCGCCACAGCGGATCCCCAGAACCGCATGAGCCCCATCGAAGCGCCTTAGCCACTCGGGAGCAGAGCGCCCATGCGCGGCTAGACCCTCTGACGCGCGCTGCCCGGATCCACAGGGCCGATCTCGTCGCCCGCGCGCATCTCGGCGAGGGTGCGCCGCGACCACACGTCGAACTCGCTCGCCTCGATGGCGGCGCGGGCGGCGCGCATCAGGGCGCCGTAGAAGTGCAGGTTGTGCAAGGTGACGAGGCGGGGGCCGAGCATCTCCTTGGCCTTGAAGAGATGACGCAGGTAGCCGCGACTGAAGCCCGTGCAGCACATGCAGTCGCAGCGGGCGCTGAGGGGGGAGTCGTCCTCGCGGTGGCGCGCCTGCTTCAGGTTCACGCGCCCGGACCAAGTCAGCGCTTGGCCATTGCGGGCGTTGCGCGTGGGCAGCACGCAGTCGAAGAGATCCACGCCGTGGCGCACGCCCTCGATCAGATCCTGCGGCGTGCCCACGCCCATCAGGTAGCGCGGCTTGTCCCGAGGCATGAGGTGGGCGACCTTGGACAAGAGCTCGTACATCACCGCCACCGGTTCGCCGACGGAGAAGCCGCCGAGGGCGAGGCCGTCGAAGCCGCGGCCGTCCACCTCCACGCTCGCGATCTGCTCGAGATGCTGAAGGCGCAGATCCTCGTGGGACGCCCCCTGCACGATGCCGAAGCGCCCTTGCCCCTCCGCGGCGGGAACCGCCAAGCTGCGGCGCGCCCACAGCGTCGTCAGGCGCATCGCCTCCAGCGCGTCGCGACGGTTGGATCCGCCCGGAGGACATACGTCGAGCACCATGGCCACGTCCGAACCGAGCAGGCGCTGCACGCGCATGGACTCCTCGGGCGTCAGGCGCTTCTTCTGGCCGTCGAGGTGCGAGCGAAAGGTCACGCCGTCGTCGTCGATCTTCCGGCGCGCAGCCAAGGAGAACACCTGATAGCCGCCACTATCCGTCAGCATGGCGTGGGGCCAGCCCATGAACGCAGGCGCGCCGCCGAAGCGCGCCACCAGCTCAGGGCCCGGACGCAGCCAGAGGTGATAGGTGTTGGAGAGCAGGATGCGCGCGCCCGTCGCCTCGACCTCGCTCGGCAACAGCCCCTTCACCGCCGCCTGCGTGCCCACGGGCATGAAGCAGGGCGTCTCGATCACGGCCCGCGGCGTGCTGAAGCGCCCGCGCCGCGCGTGCCCGTCCTCGGCCAGGCGCTCGAAGCCAAAACCTTCGGTCGGGAGCTTCGTCACGCGCGCCTCGGGATCAACATCGCGTCTCCATAGCTGAAGAAGCGGTAGCGCGCCTCGACGGCGTGGGCGTAGGCGCGCCGGGTCACGTCTTCGCCCGCGAAGGCCATGACCAAGGCGAGCAGCGTGGAGCAGGGGAGGTGGAAATTCGTGAGCAAGGAGTCCACCACGCGAAACTCGTAGCCCGGCTGAATCAGCAGACGCGTGCGGGCGGCGCCAGCACGCAGAGCGCCCGCCTCGTCCGCCGCGGACTCGAGGGCGCGCACCACGGTCGTGCCCACGGCGAGCACGGGGCGTCCTTCGGTGCGGGCCTCGTGGATGGCGATCACGGTGGCCTCGGGGATCTCGAAGGCCTCCTCGTGCATGGGGTGATCGTCGAGGTCGTGGCTCTTCACGGGCGCGAAGGTGCCGAGGCCAACGTGAAGCGTGACGTAGGCGAAGCGGTGGCCGGCCTCTTCGAGGGAGGCGAGCAGCGCCTTCGAGAGGTGCAGCCCCGCGGTGGGCGCGGCCACGGCGCCCTCTCGCTTGGCGAAGACGGTCTGGTAGCGCTCGCGATCCGCGGCGTCGGCGTCTCGCCGAATGTAGGGAGGCAGGGGCACCTTACCGAGTCGCTCGAGCGCCTCGCCCACGGCTCCGTCTCGAGACAGCAGCTCCACCTCGAGATCGCCGCCAGGCTCGCGCTCGAGCACGCGCGCCGAGAGCGCTCCCTCGCCGAAGCCGAGCTGATGGCCAGCCTTCAAGCCCTTGCTCGCGCGGCCGATGGCGCGCCAACGCTCCGCGGAGCCCGGCTTGCTCAGGCGCTCGAGCAGGAAGAGCTCGGCGCGCCCACCAGTCGGCTTCGTCCCCAAGAGCCGCGCCGGCAACACGCGCGTGTCGTTGAGCACGATGAGCGAGGGCGGCAGCTCCTGCGCCAACTTCAGAACCGCGCTGTCATGGAGCGCGCCTCCCGCGAGCACGAGCATGCGCGCACCGTCGCGCGCCTCGGTCGGGCGCTGAGCGATCAGCGCGTCGGGCAGTTCGTAGTCGAGGGCGTCCGTACGCATCCGCCGCGTCATGGCACGAGGTCCGGGCGGTGTCCCGCCGACATCGCCCTCGACGCCTGACGCGCCCTCCGGCCCGAGCATGCGCGTGACCTGGCGCGGGCGTAGTCTCCCGCCATGAGCGCCCACGAAGACGCCAGCCTCTCCGAATACCTCGCGCTGCGAGACAAGGTCGACGCATTCTGCGCCGCAGCGACCAAGGCCAGCGGCGACGGCCTACGCTGCGCGCCAGGCTGCGATGGCTGCTGCGTCCCGGGGCTGACGTTGAGCCCGGTCGAGGCGCGAGTGGTCGAGTTCGCCCTCGAGGCGCTGCCCGAAGGGCGACGCGGCGCCTTGCGCGAGCGCCTCGAAGACGCCGAGGGCTGCGTCCTGCTCGACGCGGAGGGTCGCTGCAGCGTGTACCAGGCGCGCCCCCTGGTCTGTCGCACGCAGGGCCTCGCGCTGGTGTATCCGCACGGCGTGATCCCCGCACAGGCCATCGTTCACCGCGACGCCCAGGGTCGCGACGTCAGCCATTGTCCGCTGAACTTCGAGCACCAGAAGCCCGGCCCAGGCGCGACCCTCGACGCCGACCGCGTCGACCGGCTGCTCGCGCTGGTGAACCTCCGCTTCGCACAGGACCGAGGGGTAGACCCCGGGCAGCGCGTGGCGATCACGACCCTGCTCGCCGCGGACTGAGCCTGCTGCTCAACGCCAAGCGGCCAGCGTGCCCCGGCGGCCCACGAGGTAGAGAGTTCCGTCTGGGCCCACGACCGGTGGAGCCCAGGGCAGCAGGCCGACGGTGACGCTCCAGCGCGTGCGGCCGTCCGCCGCCACCGCGAGCAGAGAGCGCCCCGCGTCCACGGTCACGACGGTTCCGTCGGAGTCCACTGTCAGGCCGAGGGGACGGAGCTCGGGGCGCGCGAAGAGCGGCTCCCCCTCAGCGGAGAAGCCCCGGAGACCGGAGCGGGACGAGCTCACTCGAACCGACCCGTCCGCGGCCACGGCCAGCGCGGGCGCCCGCGGCCGGCCCGGGCCGATCCGCCTCTCGAAGCGCACCCGGAGCCCCGCGTCCAGGGCCACGAGTCGGCCATCCGAGGTGATGACCCAGGCCGATCCGTCCGGCGCCAGCGCCGGCCCCGCCACCACGGGCGAGCCCAGATTCACGCTCGGCCCAGGCGAAAGCGCTGGCGTGAAGCGACGCAACCACGCCCCCTGGGCGACCAGGATCTGACCGTCGGGCGTCAGCGCCGGTGGGCGGGAGACTCGCCCGTCCAGAGCGCGCCGGAAGAGGGGCGTCCAGGCCGCGTCGACCCGCGACATACGCCCGGCCCGATCGACCAAGACGACGGAGGCGTCGTCCAGCACCAGCGGGGAGCCGACGATCCCCGCGCCCACGACGCGCCGCGCCCGGAGCTCACCACCGGAGCTGATCCGGGCGAGCTCCACACCGCGAATCATCATGGCGATATCGCCCCCAGGGGTGATCGAGACGGGACCGGATGCGAGGCCCAGGGGCAACGAGAAGCGCACCTGCCCGCTCGGCTCCAAGGCGACCAGACCGGCGCCGGAGCACACGTAGATCGAGCCGTCCCGATCCACCACTGGCTCCCGCAGCCGGCCGGCGCCGACGCTGACCTCGAAGACGCGCCGGGGAGCGACCGCGCGGACGGCGAAGCGCGCGCGATGGGCCCGCTGCCGATCGCCACCGCCGGTGATCCATGGATGGTCGCCAGAGATGCCGTAGGCCAGCTCGGTCTGGGTACCGATGGGCACGGGCAGGGCATGAACGGGGCTGGTGTGAAGCACCGCGGACGCCAGCAGGGCCCAGGCGAGGCGCAGCCTCACGGCGTCTCTGGCTCCCCCGTGGGCGACTCCGCGGCCTCGAGGGAGAGCACGTAGGCGGTGGCCGCGTTGCCCGCGCCGATACCCTCACCCGAGCTCTTTGCCGACACCTCGAAGCAGATACGCCCCGCGCGCGCGTCCTCTATCACGTCGGAGTCCTCGCCTTCGGAGGGCCCGTGGTCGTCTACGCGGACGCTGCGCCCGTGATCCCGGTCGACGACCTGCAGCACCAGATCCAGATCGGCCACCCCGGAGAGGCGCGCGCGCAGCGTGCCCGGATCGCCCGAGAGGCAGTAGGTGTCCACGTCGCCGGACCAACCGATGTAGCCGCGTCGACGCTCGCCGATGCCCAGCTCGTTGGCGAGCGCGAGGGAGTCGTTCACCTCGGACTCGTCCTCCGGACCGGGCTCGATGAAGCTCCAGCGCAGGCTGTAGGAGTCGGAGATGTTCTCGGTGGGGAAGCGGCCCGTGACCCAATGCTCGCGCACCCGCAGCAGGTAACCGCGGCCGCGGATCGGGAAGTTCGGGATGCGCTCTCCTTCTCCCACCGAGCCCGTGTCCACGCTGAGCACGGGCTCGGCTTGCCCGGGGCGAAACACATCGAGCACCAGGTCGATGTTCGGGATGCCCGTGAGCTCCGCCGACAGCACGTGCCGGCCTCCCGTGTTGCGCAGCTCGTAGAGATCCACGTCGCCGATGGTGGTGCTCGAGCGCCGGCCCAAGAAGCCCGTCACGCTCAGGCCCTCGGGCAGCACGGCCGCCTGCTCGGGCTGGTCATTAGGCTCGTGCTCCACGCTGGGATCCTGCTCCGCCGACGGGCGCCGCCAGAAGTAGACGCCCCCGACACCGAGACCGACGAGCAGCAAGACCAGCGCGATGTAGCCGAAGAGGCCGCGGCGATGCAGAGCGCGCTCGTAACGATCCACGGCCTCGCGGGTCGAGACGACGCCGTCCGCCCGCTTGATGGCCTGACGCGCCACGCTCGAGCGCAAGAGCGAGTCGTCCACATCGTCGCCGACGGACGCCAGAAAATCGAGCAAAGCGACGCGCAACTCGTCTGCGCTCTGAAAGCGATCGTCGCGGTTCTTGGCCATGGCCATGCCGATGATCTGGTCGGCCTCCGGAGGGATCGATCGGCTGGTGCGTTGCGAGGGAGGGACGAGCTCCTCCGTGAGGTGCTTGGTCAACACGCCCATGGGCGTCGTGCCCGCGAAAGGCGGCACGCCCGTGCACGCCTTGTAGAGCATCGCGCCGATGGAGTAGACGTCTCCACGGGGATCGACCGGCTCGCCGCGGATCTGCTCGGGGGACATGTAGTAGGGCGTGCCGATGATCGCGCCCGCGCGCGTCACGGTGACGCTCTCTTTGCTGTCCCGCAGCTTCGCCAGACCGAAATCCAGCACCTTCGCGCGCTGCTTTCCGTCGGCGAGCTGGGTCACCATGACGTTCTCGGGCTTCAGGTCGCGGTGCACGATGCCGAGCTTGTGGGCCTCGGAGAGCGACGCGCAGACCTGCACCCCGAGGCGCGCCACCTCGCGAAAATCGAGGGCGCCCTGATCGCGCAGGATCTCGCTCAGGTCGCGGCCCTCGACCAGCTCCATGACCAGGTACATCAGGCCCTCGGCGTTGCCGAAGTCGAAGACCTGCACGGTGTTGGGGTGGGTCAGCTTGGAGGCCGCCTCCGCCTCACGCCGGAAGCGCTTGATGGTGTCTCGGTTGCGCGCCAGCTCGCCATGCAAGAGCTTCATCGCCATGCGCTTGCCGATGTGGACGTGCTCCACCAGATAGACGACGCCCATGCCGCCGCGACCCAAGAGGGAGAGGATGCGGTAACGCTCAGCGATCACGCGGCCCACCAGCGGATCGGCCACGCCCGGCGCGTCCCCTGGCTCCGAGATGTCGGGGTCGCCGACCACGGGTTGGCCGCAGCCGCCGCAGAAGCGCGCGTCGGGGGCGTTGCGCCGACCGCAGACTCCACAGGTCGGGATGTCCAGGGTCTGGGCGCCCTCCACGACCCTGCGAGTCGGTGGCTCCTCGGGCTCGTCGGTCATGGGCGCGCCGGCAGCACGTAGACCGCTTCGAGCTTGGGCACGCGCATGATCTCGCCCGACTCGGCTCTGAATTGTTGCTCCCCGGCGACCTCCCCAAGGACCCGCACCCAGTCGTCGAGGGCCGCGTCCGTGGCCGCGGGATAGCTCACCCACAGCGGGCAGCGGCGGCCCCTCGGGCAGTGGCGCACGAGCAGCTGCAGATCGCTGCGCCCCGCCTCCACGCGCACGTTGTAGATGCGACCCTCGAAGGCGACGTGGCGGCCTCGATAGATGTTCGGGTTCTGGGCGATGCGCGCGTAAGCTCGTGTCGACGTCGTAGCCGCGAGCCTCCGCGCTCATGTCCGCCACACGCTGAATCTTGATCTCGACCCGACGCGGCGCGTGCCCGGGTTGACGCGCCAGCAGCACGAAGCTGCGCTCACCCAGCGCCGGCAGCTCGAGCGTGCGCACGAAGCGGCCCTCGCGGACCTCCACGTTCTCGCCATCCAGGCTCAGAGTCGCGCCTGCCGCGACCAGCCCGGCGAGCTCCACACGGGCCTTATCCGTGACGAGACGCAAGCCCGGGCGGTCGATCTGCAGCTGGGCGAAGGGCAAGGCGACGCGGATTTCACCGTCGGCTGGTGGTCCGTCGAGGGGCACCACGCGGTAGCGAAAGCTGCGCTCGAGGCGCGCGACCTGCGCGTCTGCGTCCACGGGAAAGTCGACCGAGGCGTGACCCTGGGCATCGAGGGTCACGGGCTGTCCATCGAGGGTCACGCTGGCGCCCGGCGCCACGTCCACGACCACGCTGAGGTGAGGGGTGTCGGCGACCAAGCCGCTCAGATCGGGCCGGACGCGGTAGCTGACCGAGAGCACGACCTCGACCTCGTCGACGCCACCTCCGGGCTGCACCACGGCGATGGCCAAGGGGTTGTCGCCCAGATGCAAGGCGTCCGCGGCCAGAGGCAGATCGGCCACGCCCGAGACCAGCAGCGCCTCCTGACCGGCGACGCGCACGCGCGTGCCCTCAGGCGCCGAGGGGACCTCGACTCGAAGCCGCTCCCCGGCCTCCGTCTGGACGACGCTCGCGCGCACGTCGGGGCCGCGGTTGAGTAGAAAGATCACCAAGGCGCCCGCGGCCGCAGCGAAGCCGAAGAGGGCGAGGGCCGCGAACAGGGGCCAGACACGCCGACTCCGCCGCAGCCCGGGGATGGTCCCGATGTCGGTGATGGCCGCGCCCTCCGCCACGGCCGCGCGACGACGCGGGGGATGGGAGCTCGGTGACGCTTGGCCTGGCGCCTGGGCGCCGCGGGCCGGCATGCCCAACATGGTGCGGTTCGTCACCGGGGAGGGAGCCGCGGAGGGGGCCGCAGCGGGGGCTTGCGCCGAGACCGGCGGAGCCACCACGGCGACCCCGAGCATGGTCCTGTTCGTCCTCGCCGCAGGTCCCGCCTTGGCCGAGGGGCTCGCAGCGGGAGTGGGAGCAGCGGCCGCAGCGGGCGCCGGACTCGACGCAGCGGGCGCCGGACTCGAC
>JAADHO010000363.1 GCA_013151775.1 Deltaproteobacteria bacterium
GAGAGCAGGGCGCCGTCTCCCTCGCGCAGGGCGAGCACCCGCAGCAGCTGCGCGCGACTCAGAGCCTGGGCTGGGCTCCCGCCCTCGAGCTGCTCGATGGCGGCGCGCAGCCGCGCCAAGGGAAGGGCCGCGGCCTGCTCGGGCGTGGGCGTCGACCCGGGAGCTGGAGCGCCCGCGTCCTGCGGGACGGCGTGACCGCAGGCGCAGAGCAGCGCGAGCGCGAAAAACCCCAAGGCGCGACGCGGGTTCGCGATTGACCCGCTCGGCCCACGGAGCCTAGGCTCGGGCCTCGGAGCTCGCGCGGGGGACGAGTGGGGCGGGCCGAGGATGAACGACAGGGATCGAGGAGGCAGAATGACGCAGGCTCCCATCTATCAGGATCGCCAATCGGGCAAGGTCTATCGTGACGCCAAGGAGATGGTCAACGACTACCTGGCGCGCTTCAGTGAGAAGGTGGGCGCGCCCATCGAGGCGCTCGACGAGGACGGCTACACGGAGGTGCGCCGTGGCTCGGCCACCGTGGGCATCAACGTGCTCTCGGACCACGGCACGCTGCTGCTGCTCTCCAAGATCATGCCGGTGCCGAGCGACGGGCGCGAGGCGTTCTACCGCCGGCTGCTGGAGCTCAACTTCCTGGTCACGAGTGACAGCGCCTTCGCCATCGACAAGGATCGAGACGCGGTATTCCTGCGCGCCCTGCGGCGACTCGGTGACCTGGACTACGAAGAATTCGAAGACCTGCTCAGCACCGTGGCCACCGTCGCCGACGACTGGGACGATCGCCTGCAGGAGCTGCTCCCCGCAGGCGCATGAGGTCGGCCCGGCGGCTCTAGATCCTTCTCCGCGGCCCTGCGTCTGGTGAGGGGCCCGGGGCGCTGTTATACTGCGCTCGAGTACTCGACGGGGAATCGCAGCAGGTCCATGACGCAAAGCACCGAAGAGAGCCGCGCCAAAGAGGCGAAAGCCTCCCCGAAATCGGGAACCATCCCAACGCCCAAGGCGAGCGCGAAAGTGTCCAAGCCCGCGATCCCGAAGCCCATCGCGGTCCCGAAGCCGGCGGCCGCCAAGCTGGCGACGCCCGCGACGCCCAAGCTCGTGGCGGTGGAGGCCAAGGCCGACGAGGCCAAGGCCGACGAGGCCAAGGCCCGAAGCCAAGGCCGATGAGGCCAAGGCCGACGAGGCCAAGGCCGACGAGGCCAAGGCCGACGAGGCCAAGGCCGACGAGGCCAAGGCCGATGAGGCCAAGGCCGACGAGGCGAGCCCGAGCGACGGCGTGTGGGCGAACGAGCGCTTGAGCGCGGTGGAGGCCGACGCGCTCGCGTCCGCGATCCGCCCCTCGTGGGAGGTCGACGCGGGAGGCTGGTCCTCCGTGGACGAGCCCCCCACGAACGACGCGAGCGCCCAGGCCGTCCCCCAGGTGACCACGGGACCGAGCATCGTGGTGGATGACGAAGTGTTCCGAGAGGTCCCCGTGGCGCCGGTGAGCTTCGACCAGGACGAGGATCCGATCCTCCCCGTGTCCCGCTCCCCGGGAAAGATGCTCGCGATCTTCGGAGGTATCGCCGTGGTAGGCGTGCTCGTCGTCGTCGGTTCGTTCATGGGCGGCGGCGAAACCGAGACGCCCACGCCCCAGTCCGCCGTTGGGACGACCACACCCACGCCGCAGGCCGCCGCCGCCGGCACGACTGAGGTAGCCGGAGCGACGGCGGAGCCTCAGCCCGAGGCCAACGCCCAGGACCTACAGCCCCAGACCCCCGAGCCCGAGGCCAACGCCCAGGACCCTCAGCCCCAGACCCCCGAGCCCGAGGCCAACGCCCAGGACCCTCAGCCCCAGACGCCCGAGCCTCAGCCCGAGGCCGCCCCACCACAGGTACAGGTGAGTCTGCGAGCGACGCCGTCGGGCGCCCAGCTCACCCTGGATGGCGAGCGGATCCCGAACCCCTACCAAGCTGAGCTGCCCGTCGACGGCCGTCAGCACCAAGTGGTGGCGACTCTCGAGGGATACCGCGAGACGACGCGAACGCTGGGCTTCGACCGCGACCGGAACGAGACGTTGACGCTCTCAGCCATCCCGGCGCCGACTCCGCCCCCAAGCATGACGGCGACCATGTCGTCGAGGAGCGCGTCGAGGATGTCCTCCAGCATGGCGCACGGCACGGGGCGACACCGCCCCAGCGGCATGCACGGACGAGGTATGCGCGGTCGAGGCATGCGTGGGTCGCGCCACAGCGCAGGCTTCACCAGCGCAAACCCCTACTGATTTTGGGCCCATGGGCGCGCGTCACGCCGGCACTGGCACGGACGCCACGGGTGTGCTCCCATGGAGTCATCGGTGGCCCCACGCTCGCGGGCCGCGCGAACCACGAGGAATCCTAGTGAAGACAGCGTTCGTCCTCTCCGCTCTGCTGGCCGCAGCCAGCCTCTCCGCCTGCGACAGCTCGTTGCCCGTACACCGGACACAGGTCGCCGCCAGAGCCCGAGACGCCGGATCCGCAGCCCCCGCGCGAGTCGGTCGAGAGGTCTTCCGCATGAACTGCCAGGGCTGTCACGGCGCGGGCGCCGCAGGCTCCGCGAGAGGCCCCGCCTTGACGAAGATGGGGACCGCCCTGGCGGCGGGTGCAGGGGACGGAATCGTGCGAGCGAGGCTCGCCGGCGGCGGCCAAGAGATGCCCCCGTTCACGCACCTCTCGCGACCCGAGGTAGACGCCGTGATCGGCTTCTTGGTCGAGCTAGGAGGCGGGCGAGCGCGACCCGAGGCCCGCGTCGCACCCCTAGCGGGCGCCGCCCTGGGCGAGCACCTCTACCGCAGCAACTGCGCGGGCTGCCACGGAGATGAGCGCACCGTCACCACGGGCATCAGCTGTCGACCGGCGAACCTGGCGGGCGCGACCCAGCGCTTCACCAAGCAGCAGGTCATGAACCTGCTGAACGTGGGCACCGGACCCATGCCCGCCTTCGCACACCTGAAGGACTCGGAGCGCGACGCCATCTGGACCTACCTCGACACGCTCGATGCCGGACCCAACGCGCCCACGGGCGCCTCCTGCGGCATGGTTCGAGCCGCCATGGAGGGTCG
>JAADHO010000109.1 GCA_013151775.1 Deltaproteobacteria bacterium
TCCGGGCCCGTGTCGATGCGTGACCCGAGGCTGGCCTCGCGCGCTGCGTCGAGGCCAAGGGCGAGGGGCGCGAGCTCTGTGAAGTCGGTCAGCGAACCGTCGACGTTCAGGCCGCCTTCGATCAACGCGCCGAGCAGCGCAGGACGTCCGTGCAGGCCGCGCACGCCCGCGCCACCGCCGAGACGTCGTGAGCGCGCCGCGCCGCCGACCTCTACCCGCGCCACGGCCTGCCGCCGCGCCTCCATCTCTACCCGGGCGTCCACGTCCAATGCTGCGTCGGCGCTCGCGTCTGCGTCTGCGCTCCAGCTGGCGTTGGCGCTCCCGTTGGCGCCTGCGCTCGCGTTCCAGCTGGCGTCTGCGCTCGAGTCCCTGCGGGTGCGCCCCGCGCTCTCGACGCGAGCGTCCACGGCAGATCCATCGAGGGTGGCGCTGTTCGAGGACTGGCCCTGGCTAGCTGTCCGACGAACGCCCACTCGCTCACCGCGCGTGTCCACGCGAAGGTCGCCGCCTGGAGCGCTCTCGACGCGAGCGTCGACGCCTGGCCTCTGGACTGCGCCCACGCTCGCGACCTGAACCGGCTCTGAGGATACGAGCATGGACGCAGCCACGGCGAAGGGATCCGGCAAGGGCGCCGGCTCAGTCGGCGTCTGCCAAATGCTAGCCACGTCTGCGTCACCTCGAATGTCGCGCGTCTCGACCCGCACGTCGGCCCGAGCTTCGCCCGTCGACACGGCCACAGCCGCCTCGCCAGACGCTGAGGCAGTGGCGTCGGCCCGCGCCGACATCTCGACGCGCACAGGGACCCCCGTCGCGAGGGCGCTCACTCCGAGCACGCCAGCACAGCCGGAGAGGAAGAGCGCGACGACGGCGATCAAGCTGGGGTGGAGACCGAGGGACATGCTCTGACGGGACATGCTCTGACTCGAAGCATGCTTCGTGCCAGGAGCATCCTCGCCGGTTTCGCAGGCCGATGACAGCGCAAGTTCACAGTCCCGAGGTCTGCGTGAACCGCAGTTCATGTGTGCGTCCGGGGTGCGGGAGCTCGAGGGAAGGCACAAGGATAGCGGAAGCCAATGCATGCCAGTGAGACCCCGGCGACCCCGCCTCGATTCATCTCGGGCCTCGGACTCGTGAACGGCGGCTGGCTTCTGGCCACTTGCGCGCCGCCCCTTGCAGAGTAGAGGCCGCGCCATGCAGGTGGGCGCCCGCAGCTTGGTCTCGACCCTCGTCTTCCTTTGGAGCCTGACGCCCTCCTCCGCGTTCGCCCAGACGGACGCCGGGCTCGCCTCGGACGCCGCCCGCGACCCACAGCCCGTCGCGGGGCCTTGGTCGGGTCGCGGTTGCACCGCCGCCGCATGCCACGCAGGCCTGGAGCCCATTCGCGATCTCGAGAGCGAGATGATGCGCCGCCTGCGCGAGCGTGGCGCCGACGCGGGCGACGCCGATGGCTGCGTGACCTGCCACGGCGGCGATCCCGCGGCGACCGTCGTCGAGCTCGCCCACGCGGGCGCCCCCGCGTCGTTGACAGCGCGCGGTGGCCCCGACGACTTCTTCCCCGATCCGGGCTCGCCTTGGGTGAACAATCGCTCCTGCGGTCAGTGTCACGAGGATCTGGTCAATGTGCAGTGGCAGTCGCTGATGATGACCGAGGCGGGCAAGGTGCAGGGCACGGCCTGGTCCTTCGGCGGCCTCGAAGGCATGGAGCACGGCTGGGCCAACTACGACGTCGCGCGCGCGGAGCTGGCGCGTCTCGGCACGCCGACTTACCGCGCCATCATGGATCGCCGACGGGCGCTGCTCCCCGGCGTCTATCCCGACCGCCAGACGGCGCTGCCCGCGGCTCCCACGGCTGCAGAGGCCGAGGCCCACCCGGAGCGCGCCGCCTTCACGTACCTGCGCGATCAATGCCAGCGCTGCCATCTCGGCGTGCGTGGGCGCCAACGTCGAGGCGACTACCGCGGCATGGGCTGCTCCGGCTGTCACATCCCCTACGGCAACGAGGGGCTCTACGAGGGCGGCGACCGCGTCATCCCGCGGGGTGAGCCCGGACACCTGCTCGTCCACCGCATCCAAGCCACGCGAGACGCGTCCGTGGAGGTGAACGGTCAGCGCTATACCGGCATCCCCATCGAGACCTGCACCACCTGTCACAACCGCGGGAAACGCATCGGTGTGAGCTATCAGGGCTTGATGGAGAGCGCCTACGACTCACCCTTCGTCGCGGGAGGCGGCGGGCAGGTGGGTCTACACTCCAAGCACTACATCCAGCTCTCCTCCGATGTGCACTACCAGCGCGGCATGCTCTGCCAAGACTGCCACACCTCCCTCGACGTCCACGGCGACGGCACCCTGCGCGGCACCACGCTCGCGGCGGTGGAGATCGAGTGCACGGACTGCCACGGCACGCCCGAGGCGTTCCCCTGGGAGCTCCCCCTCGAGTACGGGGACGAGCTGCACCTCGGTCCGCAAGCAGGCTCGCCCCGTGGGGTGAGCACGAGCCTGCTCGAGCATGCGGATCGAGCGCGAGTCTATCCTGTCGAAGATGGCTATCTGCTGTCTGCGCGCGGCAACCCCATGCGCCAGATCGTGCGTCGAGGGGACCACGTCATCGTGCACACGGCCGGAGGCGAGGATCTCGACCTATCACCCTTGAAGGTGATTCGGGATCGAGGCGATCTGTCCCTCGAGGCCACCGTGGCGATGGTGCGCGTCTCCTCTCACGTGCAGCACATGGAGTGCTACAGCTGCCACTCGAGCTGGGCGCCCCAATGCTATGGCTGTCACGTCGAGGTGAGCTATCAGGATGGCGCCACCGGGCACGATTGGGTGGCGGCGGGTCAGGCCCACGCGCAGCCTGCGCATCGCACGGCGCGCGGCGAACAGGGGGCGCTGCCGGCGCTGGCTGGCCGCACGACGGAGTCGCGCTCTTACCTGCGCTGGGAAGATCCCATGCTCGGGGTCAACGGAGAGGGGAGGGTGACGCCTCTGATCCCAGGCTGTCAGACCAGCGTCACGGTGATCGGTCGCGACGGGCGGGACGTCATTCGAAACCACATCTTCCGCACGCCCGCGGGCACGGAGGGTGGCGGAGACAGGGGGCAGCTGGCCATCGACATGAGCCCCGTGCAGCCCCACACCACGGGCAAGGCGCGAAGCTGCGAGTCGTGTCACGGCTCGAGCAAGGCCGCGGGCTATGGCATCGGCGACGCCCTCGATCACGACTGGTCGCGTGGATCCGTGGTCGATCTCGCCAGCGCGGACGGTCGCGTGTTGCCGCGGAGTGCGCGTTTCCAGGTCGAGCCCGTGGAGGGCCTCGAGCACGACTGGTCCGCCATTGTCACCCCGGGGGGTGAGCAGCTTCAGACCGTCGGTCACCACTTTCCGCTCTCCGGGCCGCTCTCGGAGCGACAGCGGATGCTGCTGGATCGCAGCAACGTCTGCCTGGGCTGTCACCGGGAGATCCCCGCCAACAGCCTGGCTGTCTCGCTCCTGCATCACGTCGCCGAAGCCACGGGTCAGCTGCCGGAGACAGCCGAAGAGCACGCGTCGCTCTTGCACAAGATCGCCCTCACCAGCGCCTGGGCGCAGGTGCTCGGAGCGCTGAGCTTCCTGGGGCTCGGGTTGGGGCTCGGCGCTTGGTGGCGCCGCAAGCGTCGCTGAGGATCCAGAGGGGGCGGCCGCCGAGGCCCGCGCGAAGGCGAGCGCGCCTCAGTAGATGTAGACGGCGCCGGCGTCGCGGGTGCTGTTGTTGGCCTGGTTGCCGCCGATGCCGCGCGCGTTCGATTCTTCCTCGAGCGCGCCCGCGGCGAGGCGCGATCCGTCGCCGGAGAGGGCCACGGAATACCCGAATAGGTCGTACCGGGCTGTATTCGGAGGCTTGATATAGGCTTGCTGCGTCCAGGTGACTCCGGAGCGCGAGAAGACGTAGGCGGCGCCGGCTTGGACCGTGCCGTTGGCTTGGTTTCCGCCGATTCCCGTCGCGATCGAGTCTTCGCGCCACGCGCCGGTAGCCAGGACCGAGCCGTTCGTGGAGAGGGAGACAGTGTTGCCGAACTGATCTCCTGCGTCCGTGTTGGACGCCTTCACATAGGCCTCCTGCGACCAGGTCGAGCCCGAGCGAGAAAAGACGTAGATGGCTCCGCTATCCGCTGCGTCGTTGTTGGTCTGATCGCCGCCGACGCCGCTCGCGTTGGAGTCCTCCAAGGGCGCGCCGACAGCGAGTCGCAGCCCATCTCCCGAGAAGCAGAGCGTCGTGCCCGGGGCATACGACGCGCCCCCACCCAGCTGATCGTCGCTCTCCGTGTTGGATGCCTTGACGTAGGCTTCCTGTGACCAAACTGAGCCTGAGCGGGAGAAGACGTAGACCGCTCCGCTATTCGCCGCCCCGTTGTTGGACTGGTCGCCGTCGCTGCCCGTGGCGTTCGAGTCCTCGGACGGCGCGGTCACGGCGAGGCGGCTCGCGTCTCCCGAGAGGGACACCGCAACCCCGAACGCATCGCCGGCCTCAGTGTTCGATGCCTTGATGTAGGCTTCCTGAGACCAGGTCGTGCCGCTGCGCGAGAACATGTACGCGGCGCCGCTGCTGCCGGCGCTGTTGTTGGCTTGGTTTCCACCGACGCCTATCGCGTTGGAGTCCTCCGTGGGGGCACCGACGGCGAGCCGTGCGCCGTCCGCCGACAGGGACACCGACGATCCGAACTGGTCGCCGCCCTGCGTGTTGGACGCCTTGATGTAGGCCTCCTGAGACCATGTCGTGCCCGTGCGCGAGAACACGTACACCGCCCCGGATTGCAACGCGACGTTGTTGTTCTGGTCTCCGCCGATACCCAGCGCGCTCGAGTCTTCACCGGGCGCGCCCACGGCCAGCCGGGTTCCATCCGCCGAGAGGGAGAGGGTCTGGCCGAAGCTGTCGTCCGTGGCCGTGTTGGACGCCTTGATATAGGCCTCTTGCGCCCAGGTAGAGCCTGTCTTTGCGAACATGTAGACAGCGCCGCTGTTGCCTGCGCTGTTGTTGGCCTGGTTTCCGTCGATGCCGGTGGCGTTCGAGTCTTCGTCGCGCGTGCCCACGGCCAGGCGAGTGCCGTCGGCGGACATCGAAACGGTGTAGCCGAAGTTGTCGCTGTCTCCCGTGTTCGAAGCCTTGGCGAATACGGGCGAGCGTAGAATCGTGATGGTGTACGTGCGCCTCGCGCCGCCCTCGGTGGTCACCACCACGCTGACGGGACGTGGAGCGAAACCGACGACGCTTACCGGCACGTTGTCCCCCGATGTCACTACGCTTCCATCCACTTCGATGGTCGTGCGCGCAGGCCACGCAACCGACGGCGTCAGGGTCGATGTTAGCGCCTCGGGCCCCAGAGTCAGCGTGTAGGTCGCGCCCGTGGGCGTGAAGCTCGGGCTCAGCGAAGCGCCCATGCCCACGCCGAGGCTCGTCAGGGAGGGGTCGTTCCACAGGCAGCTGCCCACGCCATGGGCCGTTCCGCTGAAGCCGGTCGGGCACGCGCAGGTGAACCCGCCACCGGTGTCTGTGCACACGCCGACCACAGTCTCGCAGTCGTCGGTCCCCGCGGTGCATTCGTTGATGTTCAGACAGGTTGCGCCGAGTCCGCTTCCTGCGGCGTCGAAGCCGGCGCCACAGCTGCATGTGTATCCGCCCGAGCTGTCCGCGCAGCTGTTCACCCCGCCGCCGCCGCCGCTGCGGCCACATCGCGACGGTGTTGCACACTCGTCGATGTTGACGCAGGTCGCGCTGAGCCCGGAGCCCGAGAGCCTGAAGCCGGGGCCGCAGGAGCAGCTGTAGCCGCCGGACGTGTCCGTGCAGCTGTTGACGCCGCCGCCGCTGACTGCGCGTCCGCATTGGGCCGCGGAGCCGCACTCGTTGACGTTGACGCAGGTCGCGCTGAGTCCGGAGCCCGAGGCCATGAAGCCGGGGCCGCAGACGCAGGCGTATCCGCCGGAGGTGTCCGCGCAGGCGTTGACGGCGCCGCCGCCGAGCGCGCGCCCGCATTGGGCCGCGGCGCCGCACTCGTTGGTGTTAACGCAGGTCGCGCTGAGTCCGGAGCCCGAGGCCGTGAAGCCAGCGCCGCAGGAGCAGGTGTATCCGCCGGAGGTGTCCAGGCAGCTGTTGACGGCGCCGCCGCCGAGCGTGCGCCCGCACTGAGCCGCAGAGTCCGCACACTCGTTCACGTTGGCGCAGCCGCCCGCGCCGTGTCCCGCGCCCGTGTAGCCGGGCACGCATGTGCACGTGAAGCTGCTGATGGTGTTCGCGCAGGTCGCGTTCGTATTGCAGTCGTCCGTGCTGCCCGCGCATTCGTTGATGTCCGTGCAGCCCACGCCGACTCGCCCCGAGCCCTCGTAGCCCGAGGGACAGTTGCAGAGGTAGCTGCCGGTCGTGTTCTCACAGGTGGGCGTCGGGGCGGCGTCGGTGCACAAATCCGTGCCATCGGCGCATTCGTCGACGTCGACGCAGGTGATGGTCGGGGAGGTCGCGAGTCGGTAGCCCGCCGCGCAGGTGCAGACATAGGAGCCTGCGTTGTCGGTGCAGGTGCCCGTGTCGCAGGGGTTGGTCGCCGCCGCGCACTCGTCGATGTTCTCGCACAGGGCGCCCATGGCGCTCGCCGTGCTGTAGCCGGTGGCGCAGGTGCACGTGAAGCTGCCATCGCTGTTGGTGCAGCCCGTGGCGCCGGTCCCGCAGAACCCACTGGTGGCGCACTCGTCCACGTCCGTGCACGCGCCATCGAAACCGGTGTAGCCGGCGGCGCAGGGCACGCAGACTCCGTCCGCCAAGTCGGCCAAGCCGTTGCAGTTGTCGTCGATGCCGCCGTTGCACTGCTCGGCGGCGCCGGGGTTCACGGTGTTGACGGCGTCGTTGCAGTCGAGTCCGCAGCTCGTGGGGCCGTTGCAGCATGCGCTCGACTGAAACCCGTCGCCGTCGGCGTCGTCGCCGAAGGTGGTCGGATCACAGTCCTCGTCGTCGAGGTCGCAGACTTCAGTGGCGCCCGGAAAGCGGCTCGCATCCGCGTCGTCGCAGTCGTCGCCCCCACAGTCGATGGAGTCGTGTCCGTCCCCATCGGCGTCTCCGCTGACGTCGCATTCTGTCAGGCAGAGGTCCGTGTCCTCGTCGCAGGTCTGGCCCTCGAGGCAGGCGTCGGGTGCGGGGGCGCATCCACGGGTATCGGCCGTGGGGTCGTCCGGTGCGCAGCGCTCCGGGCCGTTGCAGTAGAGCCCGTCGTCGCAGTCCTCGTCGAGGCTGCAGCCCGCGTCTGCGTCCTCTGTGTCACCGTCGGCGATCTCGCTGTCAGCGACGTCGGCATCGCCCGCATCGGAGTCCCCACCTCCGCCCCCACCGCAAGCGGCCAGCGCCAGCCCCAAGAGCCACGCTACACCTCGCGAGCCGCCCACCGTGGTCATCTTGTGCATTATTGTCCCAACGAGGCGTTCCAGCCCGTCTAGATCGCCCGTCCACCCGACAATCTTCGTTCGCCCCAGCGCGAATTGAAGATCGTTTCGAGATTCTTCTCGATAGGCGCGACCTTGGCAAGACAACTTTCCGTCGACCCCCGTCGACCCCGCGTCATCGGCCGCGTAGAGAGGCATGCATGACGGCCGACCTGTACGAGTTTCCCCTGCGCATCCCGCGACAGGCCTTCTCCGCGCGCAACGCGGCGCGTGCCGGAGACGTGTGGCGCGCGTTTCAGGAGGTGGCCCTCGAAGGCTCCACGCGCGCAGGCTGGCCGCCCATGCGCTACCGCGAGGGAGACACGGCCTTCGTCGTGCGCTCCATGGTGGTCGTGCATCACGCGGAGGCGACCTACGGGGAGGAGCTCAGCGCGCGCACCTGGATTCGGCGCATGCGCCGCGGCACCCTCTGCACGCGCGAGCTGCGCCTCGAGTCGGCGCGCGGGCCCTTGGCCACGGCGACGCAGGAGTGGGTGCACGTCGGCCCCGAGCGCAAGCCCATGCGCGCCCGGCCCGAGCTTGTGGCGGCTTTCCCAGAGCGTGAGGACGGGACCACCGCGACGCTCCCGGAGTGGCGCCCGACGAGGGGCCCCACGACCTACTTCTCCTTCGACGTCTGGTACACGTGGATGGATCCCCTCGACCACGTGAACCACCCCGCCTACCTCGACTTCTGCGACGAGGCCACGTCACGCGCCTTGGTCGACGCCGGCCTCTCGCCCCTCTCCCTCGCGCCTGTAGCCGAGAAGCTCACCTTCCGCTCAGGCGCCGTCGCAGGCGAACGCCTCGTCGTCTCCACCACACCCTGCGGGGTGATCGGTGACCAAGTCGTCGTGCTCAGTCACGAACTCCGAGTCGGTGACCGCCTGTGTGCCGACGGCCTCACCCTGAGACGCCTCACAGACGCAGCCCCGAACGCCCTAGACCACGCTTTGGGGACTCACGCTTTGGGGACGGTCCTAAGCAGTTAAGTTGTTTCGTTAGCCCCAAATGGTGACGCGCTCGCCTATGTCCACGGCTGCCTAGTCTTGGGTGTCGACGTGGTAACGGGCCTTGGTCGCCGCCGATCTGTCGTCGGTGGTCGTTGCGATTCGCGCGTCGAGCGTCCCCAAGACCGCAGTCGAGAGTTCGTCGTAGTCCGCTGCCTGCTTCATGCAGGTGGCGTAGTGCTGCGCGACGGCCGATGTGGAGATCTTGAGTGCGCGTGCCACCTCGATCTGCGCCCCGTGGAACTCGTGCACCCAGATCCAGGTGATGATGCGCTTCGCGACGGCGCAGCTGTGTGCTCGCGGGCGGTTGTCGAATTCCCAGGGCTCGACGCCACGGACCAGAAGTGTGGCGCTGATGAGCTCGTCGATCGTCGGTCGCTGACGCACGCTGCGAGGGAAGGGGCGCCCGCGTTCGAGCGGTCGCACGGGGGCGCCATCGTCGCTGCGCACTGAGGCCACGAACTCGTCGCTGCCGATCACGCCGTCGCTGAGTCGATGCCCGTCACCGAACACCTCGCGCATCCGCCTGCGCGCGTCCGCGTCGTCGTCGCCGCTGAACTCCGGTCGCCGCCCCTCGTCGCTGCCTGCATGCACGAACTCGTCGAAGCGTCTCGCCTGCGTGCTCGCGCGCTTGCCATATCCTGACAGCACCATGTCCGTGTGCAGCCAGTCGGGCCGCGTGCCCTCTCCGATGTAGGCGCGGTGGCTCGACCAGTCGCTGTCGCGCGCGTCGGGGACGACGTTTGCGCGCACAGGATTGTTGTGGACGTAGCGCACGAGCACGTCGAGGTAGGCTTCCCGTTCGACCAGCACCTGCCGTGGACGTCCAGCGAAGACGGGACCATGGGCGTGCTTCGAACTTCCGGTCCTAGACACCCAGATGGCGAAGCCCGTGTTCATGGATTTCAGTATGCGCGACAGGGGCTCCCGCTGCTGCATCAGCACGAGGTGGATGTGGCTCGACATCAAGCAGTAGGCCAGCACCTGGGTGTCTGTGCCGGCCGCCGCGCGACCCAAGAGGCTCAGGTACTGCGCTCGAGCGCCGGTCCGCTTCAGGCACCATTCGTCGCGTGCGAAGCGCGAAATGACGTGGAAGACGCCACCAGGGTAGTTGATTCGAGCTTTGCGCGGCATGGGAGTCCCTCGTTCTTGCGCGTGGCGCACCACACCACGGGCTGGGCGAGAATAACTTAACTGCTTAGGACCGTCCCCAATAACTTAACTGCTTAGGACCGTCCCCAAAATTATTGGCATTGGCCGCGGGCGTCGCAGGTTTGGCCGGGGGCGCAGTCGGCGTCTCGGGTGCACTCGATGGGGATGCGGCAGAAGCCGTCGACGCAGACCTGGCCGGCGCTGCAGTCGCCGCTGATGCGGCAGGGGGTGCTCGGCTGGCAGAAGGAGAGCTCGCAGCGTTCGCCCACCGCGCAGTCGCTGTCGAGGGTGCATTCGGGTGGAGGCAGGGAGAAGCAGAGCCCGCCGAAGCAGCTCTGGGTCGGTGGGCACTCCGCGTCGCTGGTGCAGCCTCCGGGCACCTGACATTGGTTGTTGATGCAGCTCCGCCCGGAGTCGCAGTCCGCGTCGCTGCCGCAGAAGAGCCAGGGCAAGCAGCGCGTGGCGACGCAGCTCCAGCCGTAGTTGCAGTCGAGGTCCATGGCGCAGCTGGTCGGCTCGCAGAACTGTCCACCTTCGCAGCGCTCTCCTGCGGGACAGTCGGCGTCCGCCGCGCACTCGGGGGCGATGAAGCAGACGCCGAAGTCTGCGCAGACGGTGCCCGCGGGGCAGCTCGCCGCGCTGCCGGGAGGCATGCACGCCTGCAGCGCGTAGCATTGGTCACCCAAGCAGGTGAAGCCTCCGGGGCAGTCCGCGGTGGAGCCGCAGCTCACGTCGGGGATGCAGGCGCGCGTGGAGATGTTGCAGATTCGGCTCGGACCGCACTCGCGATCGCCGCGGCAGGGTGCGGCGTTGCAGCTGCCAGTGACGCAGCTCTCGCCGGCGGGGCAGTCCGCGTCCGCGCGGCACACGCCGACGAAGCGGCACGATCCCAATACGCACTCTTCCGTGGGCGCGCAGTCGCTCGCCGTCGTGCACTCGCCGACGAACACGCAGCCGCCCGCGACGCAGGCGTAGCGCTCGGGGCACATGGCGTCGGTGGTGCACGCCCCCACGAAGACGCAGCGTCCACCTTCGCAGGCGAAGCCGCTGGCGAGGCAGTCCGCGTCGGCTGCGCACTCGGGCGGAGGCACGCACAGGCCCGCCTCGCACACCTGACCCGTGGGGCAGGGTTGTCCCGGGCAGCGCGTGATGGGCTGGCAGAAGCCGAGGTTGCACTCCTCGCCTCGGGCGCAGTCCGTGTCGCGCGCGCAGGTCACGGGCGGCAAGGGCACGCAGGCGCCGTCGATGCAGGTTGCGGGAGGCGAGGGCGGCAGCACGAACGGGCAGTCGCCATCCACCACGCAGCCGTCGGGCACGCTGCAGCTGCGCGCGATGCAGACCATGCCGGGGAAGGGGCAGTCCGCGTCCAGCGTGCAGCCGAAGGGCGGGATGCAGCGGTCGGCGATGCAGCGCCAGGCGCTCGAGCAGTCCGCGTCACTCCCACAGGTGGTCGGCTCACAGTAGCCATAGTCGCAGCGCTCGGACGGTCCGCAGTCCGTGTCGGCGCTGCACGCGGGCGGCGGCACACAGCGGAAGCCGTCGCAGCGTTGGTCCGGCGGGCAGTCGGCGTTGGCCGAGCAGCGCAGCACGGGCGAACAGCGCCCCACGAAGCAGAAGTCTCCGAGGGCGCAGTCGGCGTCGCTCGAGCAGGTCCCCGAGGGCACACAGCGGTGGGCGAGCACGTCGCAGAGCTCTCCCGCGGCGCAGTCCGTGTCGCGCGAGCAGCCCGTGGGCAGGCAGCGCGCGTCGGCGCAGCGGAAGCCCGGCGCGCAGTCGCCGTCGAGCAGGCAGTCTCCCACGAACACGCAGCGCGCCCCTTCGCAGGCGAAGCCCGCGGTGCAGTCGCTGCTCGAGCGGCACTCCCCGCTGAAGACGCACACGCCGCGCTCGCAGGAGAACCCCGCGCCCGGACAAGGTCGGCTAGCGTCACACTCGGGTAGCGTGACGCAGCGCCCATCGACGCAGTCCTCTCCCGGCGCGCATTCGGCGCGCGAGCTGCAACCCGTGGGCGCCGTGCAGCGCCCGTCGATGCAGGCGTCGCCACCCTCGCAGTCCGCGTCCGTGCGGCAGTCGCCTCGGAACACACACACGCCGTCGACGCACTCGTCGCTCGGTCCGCAGTCGAGGTCGCCGCGGCACTCGGGCGTAGGCGCGACGCAGCGGTTGGCGCGACACACGCGCCCGGCGGTGCAGTCGACGCTGCGCCGGCACTCGGGCCCGGGCGCGTCTGGGCGCGCGTCGAAGCTCGCGTCCACGCCGCCGTCGACCCTGGCGTCCACGCCGGCCTCCGCCGTGATCAGATGAGTCCGACCGCAGCCGGAGAGGGAGGCGACGCCCAGGGAGAGCGCCGCCGCGGCGAAGAGTGCGCGGCGCATGGCCCAAGGATACCACCGCGCCGAGGCAGGTGCCCGGGGGGGCAGCCCGGGCTTGCCGCCGATGGTCCGCGTGGCTCGCCCCACGCCCACGACTCGAGCTGACGCGTCAGACCTGATTGGCGAGTGAGGGTGGCGGCGCGAGCTTGAGTCCTGGGACGTAGGCGGTTGCTCCTTCGGCTCGGGTGCGTCGTTGCGGG
>JAADHO010000336.1 GCA_013151775.1 Deltaproteobacteria bacterium
CAATTCCATCTTTAGGCGCGCTCGAAGATGTGGGCTGTCCTCCAGCGAGGCCGGTCGCCTTCGTCGTGAGGTCACGCTCACGGCACGGGCGGGCAGCTCGCGGATGGGCAGCCACCCAGGCAGGCCCGAGTCACGGCTGCTCTCCAGCGACATCCTCCACCCGCGCGTCCTCCTCCAGACGCAGGTCGATGCGCTCGATGGCGCGTGCGACCACCTCACGCACTCGCCCCTCGAGCTCTCGCTGGCGTTGACTCGCCTCGTTCAGATCTTCTGCGAGGCCGAGGGCGACCACGGCCAAGAGCTGCGCAGGGGACGCCTTCTGCCGGGCCTTGTCGCCCAGGGCGGCGATGCGCTCGTTCACGACCTCGGCGAGACCGCGGAGATGAGACTCGTCGGTGTCGGAGCTCATCCGATAGCGAGCGCCCGCGATCTCCAACGTGACGGTGTGCTTCTCAGTCAAGACCAGCAACGCTACGTCTCGGGAGCCATCAACGTCAACCCGGCCGATGCGTGCGAACTCACGGGCACAGACATGAACTCCCTACGGCCAGAGCGTACTACTGCACCCCGCAACAGCGGCGTGGTAGGCTAGCGGCGCCCATCCGGGCTTCTACTCACAGAGGTTGGCCGAGCCCACGATGATCAACGTCGAGTGTCCGTCCTGTCGCGCTCCTTACGAGCTCGACGAACGCCGCATGCCAGCTTCTGGCGTGAAGATGAGGTGTCCCAAATGTGGCACCTCGTTCCACGTCGCGGCCGATGGCAGCGCCGCAGCCGCGCCCTCGCCGCCCGCCCGTCCGCCCAAGCACACAGTGGTGGGCGTCGGTGCGCCCGGCGCAGTCCCGCCGCCGAGACCGCCTTCGCGAGCACCCAAGCCCAAGCGCACGATGGTCGGCATTGGTGTCCCCGATGACGCCGCGGCGCCCCCTGTCCTCGGTGTGGACCTGCCCGCGCCGAAGTCGCGAAAGATCGCGCCGCCGGTTCCGTCTGGCGTGGACCTGCCCGCGCCGAAGTCGCGAAAGATCGCGCCGCCGGTTCCGTCTGGCGTGGACCTGCCCGCGCCGAAGGCGTCTAAGGACTTTGGTCTGGACCTGCCCGCGCCGAAGGCGTCTGAGGACTTTGGTCTGGACCTGCCCGCGCCGAAGGCGTCTGAGGACTTTGGTCTGGACCTACCTGCGCCGAAGGCGTCTGAGGACTTTGGTCTGGACCTGCCTGCGCCGAAGGCGAGCGGCGATTTCGGCATCGACCTGCCTGCGCCGAAGGCCGCGGGAGACTTTGGTTTGGACCTGCCTGCGCCGAAGGCGAGCGGCGATTTTGGCATCGACCTGCCCGCACCGAAGTCGGCGTCCATCGACCTGGATCTCGACCTGCCCGCGCCCCAAGGCAGCACGCCCTTCGACGCCTGGGCCTCGGACTCCCCGGCGGGTGGGTCCGGCATCGGTGATCTCGATCTGCCCATGCCCAAGGGTCAGGGCGATCTTCCGGCGCCGGTGCGCGGCGTGTCTGATTTGCCGATGGCTGCGGGCTTTGGCGATCTCCCCGCGCCTAGCGCGGGCGCCGCCGACCTGCCTATGGCTGCGGGCTTTGGCGACCTGCCCGCCCCGAGCGCCGGCGCTACGGATCTGCCGGTCAGCTCTCGCGGTCTGGATCTTCCCGTGGCGGCCGGTTTCAATCTCGACCTGCCGATGGGCACGCAGGATCGAGACCTGCCCGTGCCGGCCGCCCGCGCGTCGCTACCCACCCTCGACGACAGCCTCGAGCTCGAGGACGATCTTGCGCTGCCGGAGCCTCGCCGTCGCGCGCACGTGGAAGACGATCCGCTGTCCGCGGACGGATTGGATTCGGATCTCGACTTCACCCAAGATGGTCGCTCGGGCGCAGGCGGAGTGGGCTTTGGCGAGGTGGACCTCGACCTCGGTGACACGGACGAGCTGGAATTCGCCGACCTGCCCGAGGAAGGCCCTGGCCTCATGCCCATGGGGGCTGGGGCTCCGGACGTGGCGCGGACGAGCAGGGATCGGATCAGCGTCGCGGAGGCCGCGGAAGCTGGCCAAGGGAAGCCCAAGCGCCGCCGTGGGCTGATGGTCTTCGCCGTGCTCTTGCTGCTGCTGGTCGCCGGTGGAGCGGGGCTCAAGTTCACTCCCTACGGACTCTTTGGCATGTACGCCCTCGAGCGCTTCTTACCCGAGGCGGGCAACGACGCGATCGCGGTCGCAGCGATCACGGCCGCTGAAGAGAGCGCCTCCACGGACACCTACGTGGGCGTGCGTGCGGGCCTCACGAAGTTGGCCTTCGCGCGGCGCACGGCGGGCCTCAATCGTCGTCTGCTGGCGCGCAGTCTGGTGCATGAGTCCCTCTATCTCGTGCGCTTCGGTGGCGAGCCGGCGAGTGAAGCTAGGGCGGACGCCATCTACGCGCGCCTCGAGCGGCGCGGCTTCGTCGCTCCCGGCATCGCCCTCGCCCGCGCCGCCCGGGCGCTTCAGCAGGGGCAGCTCCCAACGGTCTCGAGCTTCTTGGCCAAGGCGCGTCGTGAAGACGCCAACGACGCCTACGTCGATCTGATCGCCGGGGAGGCGGCGCTCGCTCGCGCCGATGCCTCTGCGGCCGCGGAGGCCTTCGCGAGCGGCGTCGAGCATGGAGGTGCGGCGCGTGCTCAGTGGGGCTTGGCGCGAGCGTTGTTGCAAGGCGCAGACGAGGGCGCGGAGGCTGCCGTGGATCAGACCCTGGTGCTGAGCCCGGGGCACCTGGCCGCGCGCTTGGCCAAGGCGAAGCTCTTGCTCGCAGCCGAACATCCCGATCAAGCGTTGACCTTCGCGCGCCAAGCGGCGGGGCTCGAGCCGGTGGGTGACGAGACGCTCACGGGGAGCGCTCCCGATCGCGCGGCCGCCTTCACCTTGGTCGGGCGCATCCACGAGGACGGTGGGCGTCGCGGTCAGGCGATCCGCGCCTACGACGCGGCCATCTCCGTGCAGCCCTTCACGGTCGCGGCCCTGCTCGGCGCCGGGCGTGTGCTCTACGCCGAGCGACGTTTTCGCGACTCCTTGGGGCGCTTCGAGGCCGCTCAGCAGGCCGCCGGAGCGGATGAGGTTCTGCCGGGATCCTCGAGGCCCGCCGTGGCCGAAGGCAAACTCGGCGCGGCGCGGGCCATGCTCGCCCTCGAACGCGCGCAGGACGCAGCCCAGATTCTCAGCGCCCTCGCCTCGGCGCGCCCCGAAGACGCCGAGGTGTTGATCGCGCGCGGTCAGGCGGAGCAAGCGCTCGATCAAGACGACGCGGCCGAGCTGAGCTTCCGTCACGCCATCGAACTCAGCCCCGAGTCCTTCGCGGGCTACTTGGCCTTAGCGCAGCTCGACTTCGCTCGAGACGATCCGGACGCGGCGGCGACCGTGCTCGCCGGAGCTCGCGAGCACGTGCCCGAGACCGCCGAGGTGCGACGCATGATCGGCGAGTCGGAGCTGGCGCGGGACAACCTCGCTGCCGCGATCCGCGAGTTCCGTGCGGCCTTGGGGCTCGACGCTCACGACACGGGGGCGCTCTTCGGCCTGGCCGTGGCGAGCCGGCGAGACGGGCATTTGGCGGACGCAGAGCGCAATTTGACGCGCCTCGCAGAGGAAGATGCGTCCTATCCGGGGCTCGCCTTGGAGCGCGGGCGTCTCTTCGAGGCGCGCGGTCAGGCTGCGCGGGCGGTGCGCAGCTACACCCGCGCCCTAGCGGAGCACCCGGACGATCTGGACCTGATGCTGCGCCTCGGCGCCGCCCAAGTCGCCGCGGGTCAGGTGGACGACGCGGAGGCCATGCTTCAGCGAGTCCTGGCGGCGCGCCGCGACTCTCCCGAGGCCATCCACTTCATGGGCCGCGTCGACTACGCCCGAGGGGACATCCCGCAGGCTCTCGAGCGTTTCGCGCGCGCTGTGCAGCTCGATCCTGGCCGCGGCGAGTATCACCTCTGGCTTGCCCGCGTCGCCCTCGACAGGAACGACCTCGGCAAGGCCAACGAGGAGGTCGGGCTCGCTCTCGAGCGCGACAGCAGCCTCGGGGACGCCTATTGGATCCGCGGGCGCACGCGTCTGCGCGCGGGCATGGTGCGGGACGCTTTGACGGATCTGGAGCGGGCGCTGCAGCTCTCACCGGGGCGGACCGAGGCCTACGCCGATCGCGGTGAATGCTACGATCAGCTGGGAGATCGCCCAGCGGCGATTCGCGAGTATGAGCGCGCCATCGCCCACGACGACTCCAGAGGTCGCTGGTGGTATCGCCTGGGTCGACTGCGCGTGGACGCGGGTCGTCAGGCGGAGGCGCGGGCGGCCCTCGTGCACGCCACGGCCCTCGGCGACGCGCAGACCTCGGCTCCCGGGTGGCTCGCGGACGCGCATCGGATCCTCGGAGACCTCAGCCGCGGCTCGGATCGCGCGGGCGCCTTGGCTCACTACCGGCGCTACCTCGAACTCGCCCCCGCCTCCGCCATCGATCGCGAGAACGTCGCGGCGTCTGTGGCCCGGCTCGGCGGCTGACTCGGACGGTCAGAGGCCCGCGCGCGCCGCGACCTTCTTGGCGTGACGCTTGGCCTCCCGCCACACGCGTTCTGCGTCCATGCCCGTGAGCGCGCCGTTCTGCACTCGCGTGATTCCGTCGACCACGACGTGACGCACGTCGCTGGGACCGCTGGCGTAGACCACGCGGCTCGCCACGTCGCCCGCGGGGCCCGTGTGCAGCCTCTCGAGGTCGACCACCGTCACATCCCCTCGCTTGCCTAGCTCGAGGGAGCCCGTCTCCTCACCCAGGCCGAGCACGCGCGCGCCGTCGATGGTCGCCAGGGCCAGCGCCTCCATGGCGGGCAAGGCGGCGGCGTCCTCCTCGCGCACCTTGGCCAGCAAGCTCGCGCTGCGCAGCTCCGTGAAGGCGTCCATGCGGTTGTTGCAGGGCGCGCCGTCCGCGCCGAGGCCGACCACGACGCCGGCTTCGCGTAAGGCGCAGATCTGCGCGATGCCGCTCGCGAGCTTCAGGTTGGCGCTGGGGCAGTGCACCACGCGCGTGCCGTCCTTGGCCAGGCGGCGGCGCTCCGCGGCGCGCAACCACACGCCGTGGGCCAACACCGTGCGCTCGCCGGCGACGCCGTAGTGAGCGAGGGCGGCGATGTCGTCCATGCCCGTCAGCTCTTGCACCGCCGCGCGCTCGGCGCGCTGCTCCGCGGCGTGGGTGTGGACGATGGCGCCGAGCTCATGGGCGGCGGCCGCCGTGTCGCGCAACAGCGCCTCGGAGCAGGAGAGGATGAAGCGCGGCGCGAAGGCGTAGCCCAAGCGTCCATCGGCGGCGCCCTGCCAGCGTCGCGCGAGGCGCAGGCTCTCCTGCAGGCTCTCGGCGCGCTTCTCGCGCAGACCCTTGGGGACACCCCGGCCGCGATCCATCATGGCCTTGCCGCTAAAGCCTCGGATACCCGACTCGCGCATGGCCTCGAAGACGGCGCCTTGATGCCGCACGGTGCCCATGTCGAGGATGGTGGTGGTGCCGCCGAGCAGCATCTCCGCGAGCCCCAGGCGCGCAGAGGCCTTCAGAGACGCGCGGTCGTGGGCCGCCTCCAGAGGCCAGATGTGTTTTCGCAGCCAGGGCAGCAGCGGGAGGTCGTCGGCCATGCCGCGGAACAAGCTCTGGCAGAGGTGGACGTGGGCCTGCACCAGGCCGGGCATCACCACCGCGCCCCGCGCGTCCAGCACCCGCGCCGTGCCGCCCGTGTCGCGGCCGAGCGCGACGATGTGGCCCTCGTGGATTCGCAGGTCGCCCTTCAGCACGCGCCGCTTCGGGTCCATCGTGAGCAGCGTGCCGCCGCGTATCAGCAGGTCCATCAGTCTCTCCGTTCGGCGAGGTCTTCTGCCCTGAAGGCGTGGGGCAAGAGCTCCCCTGCGCTCGTCACGAGCAAGCCGCCCTCGGCGCCGCGCGCTTGGATGGGCAGCTCGGGCGCGAACTCGTGCAGCACCTGTCGGCACATGCCGCAGGGAGACGTCGCCTCGGAGCCCGGTGCGATCACCACCAAGGCCTCGAAGTCGCGCGCGCCCGCGGTCACTGCGGCGGCCACGGCGCTGCGCTCCGCACACAGGCACAGGCCGTAGCTCGCGTTTTCGACGTTGACTCCCGTGAAGACGCGGCCGTCAGCGCACTGGAGAGCGGCGCCCACGCGGAAACGCGAGTAGGGCGCATAGGCCTGGTCGCGCGCCTCCGAGGCCGCTCGGGTCAGGGCCTCCCAGTCGATCTCGGAGCCCGTCTTCACGTCGCTCATCCCATCCTGCGCAGCGTCGCCCCGAGCAGGGAGACGAATCGATCGCGCACGCGGTCGGCCGTCTCCTGCACCTCTTCGTGGTTCAGGGTCGCGCCGCCTAGGCCCGCGGCGGCGTTGGTGATGCAGGAGAGCCCCAGCACGCGCGCGCCCATGTGACGGGCGGCGATCACCTCGAGCACCGTGCTCATGCCCACGGCGTCCGCGCCCATTCGATGCAGCATGCGGATCTCGGCGGGCGTCTCGTAGGAAGGACCGAGGAGCCCCGCGTACACGCCGTGTTGAAGCTCGATGCCCAAGGCGCGTGCGCCCTCGACGGCCAGCTCGCGCAGGTCGGCGTCGTAGGCGGTGGTCATGTCGACGAAGCGCGGCCCGAGGCTCGCCTCGTTGGTGCCCATCAGAGGAGTCATGCCCGTGAGGTTGAGGTGGTCCTCGATCAACATCAGGTCTCCGACCGCGAAGCGCGAGGCGATGCCGCCGGCGGCGTTGGTGATCACGACCTGCTCAGCGCCCAGAGCGATCATCAGGCGCGCCCCGAAGACCGCGTCTTGCGGGGAGTGGCCTTCGTAGAGGTGGACGCGGCCCTGCATGGCCACCACGGAGACGCCCTCGGCCTCACCCAAGACGAGGTTACCCGCGTGTCCAGCGACGTGAGATTGGGGCATCCCCGGGATCTCCGCGTAGGGAATCCGGGTCGCGTCCTCGATGGTCTCGGCCCAGCTACCCAGGCCCGAGCCCAGCACCAGCGCCACCTGAGGTCGGCGCTCGGTCCGCTCTCGTACGGCGGCCACAGCCCGGTCGACGCGTTCCCGTTCGCTCGCTTGCGTGTTCATGGCGGCGGATCATACCAGCCCTCCGCGGGAAGGGCGCGGAAAGCCTCGACCCATGGCGCACCGATCTCGGGGTCCACGGACACGAGGAAGGTCGAAGCCGGACGCCCGCTCGGAACATCGAGCTCGGGCCGGCGTCTGACGGGCATGGGCATCGGATCATGGAGCATCGGGTCGGGCGGGACGAGTGGCTCTACAATGGCTAGGCTGTGAGAGTGAGTACGGAACTCGATCGCGGCGCATTTGGCCTCTGGCCTTCGGAGCAGGTGCTCTGGCATGGCCACGCGGTTCAAGGCGTGCCGCTGGATCGGCGCCTGCGCATCGCCGCCTTTGCGTTCGTGCTGCTCGGCGTGATTGCGGCGCTCTTCGCTGGGCTGCTCCACGTGGCGGAGTTGCCCGGGACGCGCGATCTGGTGAGCCTCGGGGCGCTGCTTCTGGCCATGGCCGTTGCCTCCATCTTGTTGCCCCATTGGCTCTCCGACGGGCTCGAGTACGTGGTCACGGACAGGCGCGTGTTCACCCGTCGTGGGCGGCATATGCGCCAGATGGAGCGCGCCGCCATCACCTTTGGGCGCCTGCGCTGGAGCGCCGCCATGCCCCACGTGGGCGATCTCGAGCTGGTGATCGCCGTGCCCTTCGGTCCGCTCTCGCGCAAGCAGAAGCTGGTGCTGCGCGCCGTGCGCGACCCCGAGTCGGTGTTCGCGATCATCCGTGGCCGCACGCCACGTCCGGGTGCCGACGATCGCGAGCTGCCTCTGGTGGAGCGTCTCGACCCAGGTGAGCAGGTCGTCTGGGGTGGCCGTCCCGTGGGCCGCGCCATCGGCTGGCGTGAGCTCGCAACCGCCGCCATCGGCGTGCTCGCGAGCGTGCTGGCCTTCGCCTACGCCCACGCGGTGTTCCTGGTCTTGGCAGATCTCGAGCGCGTGGGGCTACCCGTGCGCTCGTGGACCTGGGTGCTCTTCTTCTTGCCCGTCACGCTCAGCTTCCTGTCGATCCTCGGCGTGGGCGCTTGGCTGATCTGGTGGGGTCTCTTTCGTGCGCGCATCCTCGCGGGTGAGACGGACTACGTGCTCACCGATCGGCGCCTGCTGATCCGCCGTGGGCCGGTGGAATTCTCCGTCGAGCGTCGGCGCATCGTGGACGCCGCGCTGACGCCTGCCGGGGATGGGAGGCACAACGTCTTCTTGATGCTCGACGCGCCCCGGGGTCGCGCCTTGGCGATCGGTGCGGCGCTCTCGCGGGTGGCGCCTCCTCGGGACGACGTGGCGCCCGTGCTCTACGACGTCGGGGACGCCGAGGGGCTCGTGCGGCTGATGTTCGCTGAAGAGGCGCGCGCGACTCCAGAGTGAATCCCGAGGCGCGCCATGCGTCCCATGGGAGCCCCAGGGGTACGCCCCTCGTCAATTTCGGTCGCGACCACGGTGGGGGCGCCGTCGTCGCGTCGCATGAGGCTTGTTCATGACATCGATTCGGTACTCTTCTGTCCTCCGCGCGCTCCCCGGCGTGCTCTTGATCGGCGCGAGCGCCTGCACCCTCACCACCACCGCACGTGTTCGCACACCTCCGCCCGTCAGCATTCAGGCGCAGATCGCGGTGCCCACGGTGCAGGTGCAGGTGGCCGCCCCCGTGCTAGCCACCGGCGTCACGGTGGTGGAGACCAGCTGCGCCCAGGGCGCACCAGAGGTCTGCAACGGTCTCGACGACAACTGCAACGGCCAGATCGACGAGGGCTGCGGCTATTCCTCCGGCGAGATCCAGATCACCATGTATTGGAACACCGGCGCCGACCTCGACCTCTACGTCACGGATCCTTCCGGCGAGACCATCAGCTACTCCCACACCGAGTCCGCCTCGGGTGGGCGCCTCGACCACGACGCGCGCGGTCAGTGCAACGCCAGCCAACAGAACAACACCATCGAGAACGTCTTCTGGAGCAACCCCAACCCGCCCAGCGGCTCCTATCAGGTGGAGGTCCACTATTGGGGCGAATGCAACACCAACGCCGGGCCGACCACGGCCACGCTCTCCATCTCCGTCGGCGGGCAGGTGGTGGGTGCCTACAACTACACCTTGGCTCCCGATCAGCGCGTTACCGTGGCTACCTTCCAGATTCCGTAACGTCGAGCCTCGAGCGCGCTAGGATGAGGTCGAGTCGGCTGAAGCGAACAAGCTCGCCAGGTCTAGCGGTCGACGTCGCTTCATGACCCCTCCTCGCAGCGCCCGACCTCTCCTCTCTTCCGCGAGCACGCTCTCGGGGCCTCTGTCCCACGCGGCGCCGCTCCTCTGGGTTGGGGCCATGTGGGCCGTGGCGGGCTTGGCGTACGCCGACTCCGCGCCCTCGCGCGTCGTGATCGCTCTGGCTCTGGCCTTCTTGCCCTACGCTCTGGTCGCCCTCGGAGGCGATCTCACCCCGCGATCCCTGCGCGCCGTGCTCGGGCTGGCCCTGGTCGCGGGCTTGCCGCTGGTGTTCGCTCCACCAACGCTCTCGGACGACGTCTTCCGCTTCCTCTGGGACGGTCACGTCAGCTTGGCGGGCGTCGACCCCTATCGCTATGCGCCCGACGATCCCGCCCTCGCGGGTCTGAGGGATGCGGCGTGGGCGCAGGTGAACCACCGTCAGATCCCGACCATCTATCCGCCCTTGGCGCAGCTGCTCTTCGTCGCGGCCGCCGCCCTCGGTCACGGCAAGGCGGTGATCTCTGCGCTGGCCTTGGCCGCCCACCTGGGCGTGGCGGCGCTGGTCGCCAAGTTGGCGCCCACGCATCGGCTGCGTGCCGCTAGCTTGTACGCGCTGAACCCCTTGGCCTTGAGCGAGTCCGCCCTGGCGGGCCATCTAGACGTCTTCGTCGGGCTCTTCCTCGCTGCGGCAGTCCTCGCGCTGGGGCGCCGCCGAGGTGTGTGGGCGGGGCTCTGGGCTGGCCTAGCGAGCGGCGTGAAGCTCGTGGGCCTGGTGCTCTTGCCGCTCTTCGGAGCTCGCCACCGTCGCGGCATGGCGCTGGCTGCGCTGCTCGGATTCGCCGCCATCGTGCCGCTGCTCGGGGCCGGGCGCGGCTCCGGTGTCGCAGGCGGGCTCGGCCAATACGCGCAGCATTGGCAGGGCAACGATGGCCCCCACGCTCTGCTGGAGGCTGGCCTGACGCGCGCCTTCGAGGCCGTGGGTGAAGCTCAGGATGCGCCCGCAGGGCACGTGCACCTGACGTTCCTGCGTCCCGCGCTGACGGCTGTGAGTGGCAGCTTGCTCGATCCCCGGGCGGCGCTGGTGGGTGAGAAGAAGCAGACCCCCGACGTCAGCGACTTCGAAGCGAGGACGGTCGCGGGGCTTCTGCTTCGCGCTCTGGTCGTCACCTTCGTCTTCGCCCTCGGCGCCATCCTCACTCGGCGTGGCGTTCCGCCGCTGCACGCCGCGCGCAGCGTGCTCTTGGTCGGGCTCTTGCTCGCACCACAGATCCACCCTTGGTATCTGCTCTGGTTGCTGCCCTTGGAGGTCGCGACGGGAGGCGTCGCGGGCATGGTCTGGTCCGCGAGCGTGCTCCTGGCGTACGCCCCCCTCGACGCTTGGCAGGCCTCGCGGCATTGGGTCGAGCAGCCGCTCCTGCTGCTGGTGGAGTACGGCCTCGTGCTCTTGGCCTTGGGCTTCGAGCTGGGGATGTTTCTCGGAGTCTTCGGGGCCCGGTCGAGTCGAGGGAATGGTGGCGCCCGGGCGGGCGTACGTGCTGAGGATGTCGACCTCTCGAGGCGACCCCGATCCACCCGTGTTGACCCCTCGACGGCCAGACCCTAGTGTTCGGCGCCGAGCCCGGTCGTTCTGAACCAATATTCCCGTGCTCCCGCGGTCCAATCCGGGAAGGTAGAGCAAGATGGAATCCATTCCCGCCGAAATCGAAGAGCGCTTCAAGGTGCTCCAACCCCTCGCCTCCAGTCCCACGGGCGCGCTCTTTCGTGTCGAAGACATGCGCGGCGGACGTCAAGGCGTTCTCAAGCTCATCTCCTCCTCGACCTCGAGCAGCACCTCGGAGAAGCAGCGCATCAAGCGCGAGCTGGTGAAGCAGGCGACGCTCGACGATCCCCACCTCGCTCTGCCGATCGTCACGGGTGAGGCCGACGGTGGCCTGTGGCTCTTCCGCGAGTGGGTCGAGGGCCAGACCTTGCGCGCGCGCTTGGCCGACGGTGAGCTCTCGGCCTCCGAAGCGTTGACCGTGACCTCTCAGGTGGCCCGCGCCCTCGACGAGCTGCACCGCGCGGGGCTCTTGCATCGCGACCTCAAGCCCGAGCACATCGTGCTCGGCAGCAGCGAGGGTGGTGTAGAGAGCGTCACCTTGCTCGACGCTGGGTTGGCCGCGAAGATCGACACAGACTCCGTCTTCGACGTGCTGGGTACGCCCGCCTACGTCTCGCCGGAGCAGGCCAAGGGCAAGCTCGTCAGCTTCCGCAGCGATCTCTACGCCCTGGGCTGCGTGCTCTTCGAGATGCTCACCGGAGCGCCTCCCTTCGAGGGCGACACGCCCGCGGAGTTGCTGGCCGCCCACGCCGAGACGCCGGCCCCCGAGGCGCCCGCGAGCCTGCCCGAGGGTGCGCGTGATCTGCTCAACTCCTTGCTCGCCAAGGATCCCCGCGAGCGACCCTTCTCGGCTCAGCAGGTGAGGCGGGCGCTGGATCCCTTCGTGCCCGAGCCGCTGCGCTCCGGGCTCTCTAGCGCACCCGCGCGCAACGCCACGCTGCTAGGGATGCCCGCGGTGACCGGCTCCAAGCCGCCCGAGCCGCCTTCGGGTGAGCACCCCGTGATGGGCTCAGCGAGCAAGCCCCCGCCTCCGCCGAGCATGGCGCCACCCAAGCCCCCGAGCATGGCGCCGCCGGTGGAGGCCGCCCCCGCGAAGGCTGAAGCGCCGAAGCCGAAGCTGAACCCCGACAAGACGCAGCAGCTCGCCGCGGTGGACATCCTCGAGGAGCAGGTGCTGCCGAAGCGCGCCATCTCCGTGCCGCCGCCACCTCCCAGCGCGAG
>JAADHO010000071.1 GCA_013151775.1 Deltaproteobacteria bacterium
GGCGCTCGGCCTGTGCGCGCGCGGCGTCCAGGTCTCCCGCCCCTTGGGCTGCGGCCTGGCGCAGGCTCCCGAGCAGGCTGTCCTCGGGGCTGAAGGCCAGGGCGCGCCCCAGGGCGGCCTCGGCGCGGGCAGGATCGTCGAGCCGCTCGAGCAAGACGCGCGCGGCCTCGTACTCGGCGCTGATGGCCGCGCGGGCGGCCCGGCGTTGATCCGCGAAGCGCTTGACGGAGAACGCGCCCGAGCCAGCGTCCTCTCCCTCGCCTCGGGCGGCCGCCCCCGCCAACTCGGCCTCACCCTCGAGGGCCGCGACTCGGGCCTCGTGTCTGCCGTGGCGGCGAGCGATGGTCTCGAGGGCCCTCAGGGCGCGGTACTGTGCCCCCTCGCCCGTGACCGCCCCCTGCAGCGCGTCGATAGCTCCGTCGACGTCCCCCTCCTCCTCTCGGGCGCGTCCGATCTCCGTGAGCAGCAGGCCCCGGAGCACGGCGCTCGAGCTGCTCTCGGCGCGCTTCGACACCGCCTCGAGGGCTAGGTCCGTGTGGCCCTCGGCTCGGGCGCTGCGCTCGAGCATCAGCGCAGCCAGGGCTGAGCTGGGATCCGCCTCGAGGGCGTCCGCGAAGTGGGAGAGACCCTCCGCGCCTTCGATGTCCTCCGCCATCACGCCTCGGTCGATGGCGGCCTCGGCGTGCTGTCGTGGTGTGGCCGCTGCCTTGCGCTCGGCGTCGTAGAGCCGGCCGAGGTTCTTGGCCGAGCGTCGCCGCTCGAAGATCCGCAGCAGAGCCAAGAGGGGAGGGCGGAAGCTGGCCTCGGCGTTGAAGGCGCGCAGGTACTCCTTGACCGCGCCAGCGGCGTCGCCGTGCTCGTCTTCGAGCAGCGCGCCGAGCTCGAAATGCAGGGCCGCCTGAGCCGAGGGCTCCTCCGCGGCCGTGATCTCGGCCCGCAGCCCGGCGACGCGATCATCTGGCGAGGCGTCGGCGCCTGCGGTCGTCGGGGGCGTCACGGGGGCTGGGTCGCCGCTCGGCGTCGGGGGCGGTGGCGGAGCCCGTGGCGTCGGCGGGAGGATCTCGACCTCGGCCGTCGACATGTCGATCTCGGGCGTCTCGCTGAGGTGAGCGTCCTCGGGCGCCTCGCTGACGTGAGCGTCCTCGGGCGCCTCGCTGACGTGAGCGCCCTCGGGCGCCTCGCTGACGTGAGCGTCCTCGGGCGCGGTGGGGCCCTCGGGCGGTGTGGATGCGGGTGTGGGCGGCTCAGGAGGCTCGGTCATGACGCGCTTGGGCGCCCGCGGCTCGGGGCACCTGCTCTTGGCAGGGGACTATAGCCACAGCCCCGCACGCTGAGTACCCACAAATCCACCCTGGGTGTGAATCTCTCCCCGCCTCGTTCCCATCCGGGGCACGTGCATTGACGCCGCCGGGGCCCTGCGGGAGGCTCGCGGCCATGACGCAGCAGAAGAGCGAGCTTCGCCTCGGCGAGGCCTTGGACCTCGACGCCCTCCACGCCTTGGCCCACGGCCGAGGTCGCGTCGTCTTCCCGGACGCCGCTCGCGCGCGTGTCGACGCCGCCCGCGCCTTCGTGGCGCGTCTGAGCGAAGCGGGCGAGGAGGCGCCCAACGTGTATGGCGTCAACACCGGCTTCGGCGCGCTGGCCGAAACGCGTGTACCCGCGGACCAGATCCGCGCCCTGCAGCAGAATCTCGTGCGCAGCCACGCCGTGGGCGTTGGCGCTCCCCTGCCGGAGCCGGCCGTGCGCGCCATGATGGCTCTGCGCGCGCAGGTGATCGCCTTGGGTCACTCGGGCGCCCGCTCCGAGATCGTCGAGCTCTTGGTCGCCATGATCGAGCGCGGCGTGAGCCCGCGCATCCCGGAGAAGGGCAGCGTGGGCGCCTCGGGGGATCTGGCGCCCTTGGCGCACTTGGCTCTGGTGCTGATCGGCGAGGGCGTCGCGCGCTATCAGGGCGAGTGGCTGGACGGCGGCGACGCCTTGCGCGCGGCGGGGCTCGCGCCCGTGACGCTGGAGGCCAAGGAGGGGCTCGCGCTGATCAACGGCACGCAGATGATGCTGGCCGTGGGCGCGCTAGCGTTGGTCGAGGCGGAGGCCCTGTGCACCCTCTCGGACGTCATCGGAGCCATGAGCCTGGAGGCGCTGGAGGGCTCGAAGCGGCCCTTCGACCCGCGCATTCAAGCGGCGCGGCCCCATCCGGGCCAAGCGCGCAGCGCCGAGAACCTGCGCGTGATGCTCGCGGGCAGCGACATCATGGAGAGCCACAAGGACTGCCACAAGGTGCAGGATCCCTACTCCCTGCGCTGCATGCCGCAGATCCATGGAGCCACCCGCGACACCTTGGCCTGGGTGCGCCAGACCCTCGAGCGCGAGACCTTGGCGGCGACAGATAACCCGCTGATTTTTCTCGATGGCGACGAGGCCGAGGTGATCAGCGGAGGCAACTTCCACGGGCAGCCCTTGGCCATCGCCCTCGACGCCGCGACCATGGCCGTGGCCGAGCTGGCGAACGTGGCCGAGCGCCGCGTGGAGCAGCTGGTGAACCCGGCCATGTCCAGCGGCCTGCCTCCCTTCTTGGCGCCCCGCTCGGGCCTCGACTCGGGCTACATGATGGCGCAGGTCACGGCGGCGGCGCTGGTCAGCGAGAACAAGGTGCTGGCTCATCCCTCCTGCGTGGACTCGATCCCCTCGTCCGCGGGCAAGGAGGATCACGTCTCCATGGGCAGCATCTCCGCGCGCATGTTCGCGCAGGTCGTGGACCACGTGCGCAAGGTGCTGGCCATCGAGGCGCTGGTCGCGGCGCAGGGGCTCGACTTCCGCGCACCGCTGAAGCCCGGGCGCGGTGTCGAGGTCGCCCACACGCTGATCCGCACGAAGGTGCCCACGCTGGTCGCCGACCGCACGCTGCACCCCGACATGGAGGCCGTGGAGGCCCTGCTCGCCGACGGACGTCTGCTCGAGGTGGTGAGGGACGAGGTCGGAACGAGGAGCTGAGTGGGCAGCCTCGACTCGGAACCTTCGGTCGCTCGTGATGTCCAAGAACCTCGACGCCCGAGTGTCAAGAGGCAGTGGGCAGGAGCGAAGCATGAGGCGATGGATGGAAGCGGGGCTGCTGGCGAGCGTCGGGCTCTTGGCCTGTGCGTGTGGCCCCGGCGCGGGGACGGTGATCCCGGCGAGTGAGGTCCCGGTCACGACCGGGGGCGCTCAGCCAGAAGGCGCGTCTGAGGCGACGAACGGGCTAGGGGCGACTCCGGCGCAGGCCGTGGACTCGACCCCTCCGGCCCAGCCGACGCGCACCGATTCGGGGGCAGCACAAAGCGCGCCTCCGGGCGGCCACACGAGCGAGAGCGCGCTTCACGCAGGTATCCTGGCGCGCCTCTCGGAAGACGCTCCGAGCCCCTGCGAGGAGTCCGCGTTGCCCGCGCGCTACCGGGGCTCGTCCCCATCGACCGGCGCCAACCTGGGTCGCGGATTGGCCCTCGCGCTGCCCGCGTCCAGCGTGCTCGCGAGGCGTGAGGGCGACCGCATCGTGGTGGTGTATCGCTCGTATCGCCTCGACCCATCGAGTGAGCTGGGAGACGCCGGCTATCGCGTGCGCATCGTGGAGCAGGGGCAGCCGGAGCGCGACTTCTCCCTCGGAACGCAGGAGCTGCGTCCTTGGGTGATCGTGCCGAACGAGCGCCTGCCGATCTTTGACGGGGAGTTCTTGCAGTTCGCCGCCGACGTACGCGAGCTCGACGACGACTCCATCAGCTTCCCGCCCGTCGGGCTGCGCGCGCTCCGCGAGGCGACAGGTCGCATGCTGCGTTGTTCCCTCGCCGCCCTCGAGCGCGACACGGATGGAGACGGACTCACGGATCTGGCCGAGGCGCGCTTGGCCACAGATCCACAGCGCGCCGACACCGACGGGGATGGCGCTGCCGATGGCGTCGACTCCACGCCCCTCGGTGGGACGCTGCCGGCGACCGAAGAGCAGCGCGTGATCGCCTTGGTGCTGAGCGAGGTGGTGGTGCGAGACGTGCCCGATCAGCTCGTGCTGCTCGAGGTCGAGGGCAAGCGCATCGACGTGCGCGCACCTGGCCTTCGGGTGCTCGAGCTGACCTCGGACGAGCTCGCCGCCTACCGCGCGCGCTTCGGTTTCCGGGTCAGCATCTCCCTCGACGTTCGCTTCCCCTCGCCGACCGAGGCGACGGTGGCCCTCAGCTTCGGCTGGCGCGGCGAAGAGTGGACGCTCCGTAGATCCCCCGACGGCAGCTGGCGCGTGGAGGGCGGCGGCATGAGCTGGATCACCTGAGGCGGATCCGCGTCGTGCGCAGGGCTCGCGCGCTTCGCCAGCGCTCAGCCCGAGGCCGCGATGTAGAGCACCCAGTCGCTGTCGTCGGGCGCCGTGAAGCTGGGCCCGGATCCGGCGGGCTGCGTACCGCCATCCCTGGGGTTGAACCAGACGGCGGTGAAGCTCGACGGCAGGCGCTGCACGTCGGTGCTGCCGCCGGCGGGAAGGTAGACGACGAACTCCTGATCGGGACGCGCCAGGGCCCAGGCGCCTCCGCTCACCAGAGCGTCCGACGGAACCATGCCCACGAGCTCGACGTTCTCCGAGCGCACGAACTCGAGCGTGCGCGCGATGTAGGTCATGCCGTCCGCGGTGTTGCTGTTCTCGAGCACCGCTCGTCGCGCCATATCGTTGTTGAAGACGTCGATGTAGGCGCCCGCGGTGAAGGCCGCCCAGGCCTTCTTTCGCATGAAGGCCGCGTCGGGCTCGCCCCGGCAGCAGTCGTTGTCGGTGATCAGCGGCACGTTCCAGGCGAACTGCTCGTCCGCCAGCCGGCGGTGCATCTCGTCGATGCTCTCGGGGCTCCAAGAGCTCGGCGTTCGATGTCCGGCCACCGTGCGATGCTCGGGAAGATCGATGGGCATGATCAGATGCTCCGGGAATCCGAGCTCCCGCTCCTTCGCTCGCACGATGTCTGCGATGGCCACGTGGAAGGGATCGCTCGCGACCACCTCGTAGCTGCTGATGTCGCTGCCGAACTTCTCGTTGCACGTCTCCCAGACGATGTTCGTCTGATCGCCCACCGTCGACACCACTCTCTCTACGAAGGCCCGCAGCCTCGCGAAGACCGGGCCGCTCGGGTCGAGCCACTCGTCCTCGGTGCTCCAATCCAGCCCGTTGATGTTGTTGGCCGCGCGGTAGTAGTCGCGGTCTGCGAGCTCCGCGTTGTAGTGAATGTGCCCGCAGTCGAGCAGCATCAGCTGCACGACCATGCCGCGGTCGCCGGCGTAGCGCACCGCCTGGTCGATGCGCTCGAAGTACTGTGGATTGAATTGGTCGAGGTCGACTCGAGGCTTTCCGTCCACGGCGTCCCCCGGTCCCGTGCGCAGGTAGGGGTGCAGCATGTAGGCGTCCCAGTGCTCTCGCGTCGCGGCGTCCACCGTGCCCCAGTTGATCCAGATGCGGAAGTAGTTGAGGCCGTGGCTCGAGGCCAGGTCGACGTAGGCCTCGGTGTACGCCTGAAAGTCGCCGGCGTAGTCGCGGCTGGTCATGTTGAAGGCGGCGCCCGGATAGTAGCCCGCCAGCTGCCAGGGTCGGCCATCGCGCAGCAGGCGGTGCGGATCCGCCGGGTCGATCTGCAGGACGCCGGGTCGGGCAGCGGATCCGTCAGGCGCAGCGCTGTCAGGCGTCGCGTCTGGCGTCGCGTCTAGCGTCGCGTCTCGCGAGGCGTCCACGACGGGCGCCGTGCTGTCCAGCGTCGCGTCTCGCGAAGCGTCCACGCCCGGACTCGCGCCGTCCCGCGAGGATGCGTCGAGGACGCCACCGTCGCCTGTGTTCGCCGAGCCCCCGCAGGCGGCGAGGCCGAAGGTCAGCGTGGCTATGGCGAGAATGCGGCGCGGCAGCCCAAGGCTGCGCTGGAATGTCTGCATGGGGACCTCCTCGAAGGGCTCGTGCTTCCGCTGTCGAGCCCGTGTTCGAGCTTAGCAGCGTCGGCGACTTCCCGAAGCTCCCGGCGCTGACCCCGCTTGCGCGCATCGCCGCGGCGTCCATCTGCGCAGACGAAGTCAGCGGGCACGGCCACTGGCGGTTCTAGTCTCGGACGCTGGAGGTCGTGCGTATGCGTGAGTGGAATGTGGACGTAACGGTCAGAACTCGGCGAGCCGCTGTCCTGCTGGCGCTGGCCCTCGGCGCCTGTGGTGGCGGATCGCCCGCGGACGATGGCGGCCCGGGGAGCGACGGTGCGGCGGCGGACGCGGCCGTAGACAGTGCTATGGTGGACGCGGCCCGCATGGACGGCGCCGCAATAGACGCGGGCGCTACGGACGGCGCTACGGTGGACGACGCAGCGGTGCCGCCGAGCTGTGGCGCAGCAGGAGAGCTCCGCTGTGGCGGCAGCTGCATCGACCCGAACAGCGACGCGAGCTACTGCGGCGCGAGCGCCGACTGCGCGGGCGTGAACGTCGGCGCGAGCTGCGCTTCGGGCGAGACCTGCGTCAGCGGCGTGTGCACGCCCGGTGCAGACCCTCGACCGACGCCCGACCTCGTGGTCTCGCTCGACGGCGTCGACGACGGCGCGTGCGGACCGGTCGCGAGCCCCTGCAGGACTGTGAAGTACGCGGTGGAGACGCGAGCGACGTCCGGCCAGCTCGTGGGCGTCATGCCCGGCATCTACGATGAGACGGGCGCCATCGATGTGCCCAAGGGCGTGAGCATCACCGGCATGGGCACAGGCCCCAGCGAGGTCGTCCTGCGACCGAACTACGCGGCCGGATCGAGCCGCGACTTCTTCTTGAATTTGGTGGATACGGCGCTCGATCAGGTTGGTGACCAGAGTCTCTCCTACATGACCCTCGAAGCGCACGCCGCGAGGCATGTCGGTTGGCGTGCCGTGCACGTGCAGAACCGCAACGACGTCCGCATCCATCACTGCAGGATCACGAACTGGGATCGCGCCGATCGGACCCGTCAGAGTTCGACCGTGCAGGTGGAGTCGAACGAGACCCTGGCCCATCAGCGTTGGGACTGGTTCGCCTTCGTTCCCAACGATACCGGACCTTCAGGGGACTACTCGACCTGGGTCGACTGGCCTCGAAGTCCTGTCACGAACTTCGAGTTCGACCACAACCTCATACTCCACTCGGGCGCTCGTCAGACAAACGTCGACGGAAGCCTCGGCAACTCCTACCGTCCCGGTGGCGCGCTGTCGCTGTATGTCATGAAGAATTCCTCGATTCACGACAACGAGGTTGACGTGAGAGGCGTCTTCTCGAAAGCGATGTCGAGCATTGGTGCGCTTTGGGACAACGTCGATATCTATCGCAATGTCTTTCGTGTCACCGCCGCCGCGGATGAGGGCTGGATGGGCCCCGCGCCGACCTGGAAAGGGACGTTCGCGTTGGAGACGTGGGGTCATATCAACGGATGCGAGTGGTACGAGAACGTGTCGAATGACGGCTGGTCCATTGCCCATCACAAGGACTCGACGGTGCGGGACAATATCATTCTGAGAGATAGCGCGGGTGCAATCGGTATCGAACTGTCCGAGATCGACCAGTCCGCTATTTATCGGAATTACATCCTCGGAGGCAGGGGCGTAGGCATCTCGAATCGCAGTAAGAAGCCCTCCAGTCAGGACTACGGACGGATCTTCAGCAACATCATTGTCAACGGAGGCTCCTGGGGTATCAGCACGGTCTTCGATCGAGGCACATGTAGCCCAGATGCTTACGATATCACTCGCAGATACGTCTACTCGAACCTCGTCGACCGCACGCGCTACGGCGGGATCGTGGTGCGTGCCGACTGCGACAGCGTCTCGGCGTCCTTCGATATGGCGATTCGAAACAACATCCTGCTCCACGCGGGAGCGGGTTGGGCGGGTATCAACTTCGAAATGGCGCCCGGCTTCGACACGCTATCGGTCAATGTGGACAACAATCTCAGCTACGCAAATCCCGGCGGCAACAACGCCCTGTGCCGCAGGTTGGGATCGGGAGGGAGTTCGTGTTCGGCAGGTGCGCGAGCGGGCATCAGGGAGACGAACACGGTCAGCGCGGACCCCTTCTTCACCGGGGTCGTGGACGCCTATCAGGGCAGCCCGGACGTCGTCACGGTCAACAACACGGACGCCGCCGCCACCCGTCAGCAGGGGCGCTGGACCGCGGGCAGTAGCGCGGAGTTGCGGGCCTTTCCGCGCGGCGCGCGGGACGCTGCGGTGCACGCCGTTGGGCCAGGAGACTGGTTCGAGTTTCAGGCCAGCGACCTCTCGCCGGACCGACCGACGGTCGTGGCGCTGTGGTGGCCGAGGAACTTCGCAGCGGGCCGCTCATCCGCCGTCCCCGTCACGATCTACGACGGTGACGACACGACGCCCATCGCGTCGTTCACAGTGGACCAGGCCACCTGGGACTCCAGCGAGTGGTACTACCTTGGTCGCTTCGTCTTCACTTCGGGTCGCGCGCGCTTGCGTATCCACAGCGTGGACGACGGCAGCGTCGTAGCGGACGCGGCGCTGTGGGTGAAGATGGGCTACGGCTACAGGCTAGCGGCGGGCTCACCGGCCATCAACGCCGGCTCCTCGGCGGTGGAGTCGGTGGTCACGGAGGACTTCTTCGGGAACGCCGTTCCGCGTGGGTCGGCGCCCGATATCGGGATCCACGAGCGATGAGAGGCGCGCATTGATGCACGAGGTGCATCTGCGCAACTGAGGTGAGTGGGCCGTGCGGGCTGCGCGTCTAGAATGAGACCTGCGTCGTGCGTGTGTCGCGGGAGCAGGAGGTCGTGGTGGATATGAGCAAGGGAGTGGATGCGATCAGGAGCGCGGGGCGCGTGGCCATACCAGTGATGCTCGTGGCGCTGGCGCTCGGCGCCTGTGGCGGTGGATCGCCCGCCGAGGATGGCGGCGCCGTGCCAGACGCGGCGGTGGACGCTGCGCGTGTGGACGGCGCGGTAGCGGACGCGGCGACCTGCGATGGCATCGCTGGAGCGGACGGCTGCCGCTGCGTGGGCGGCACATATTGGGAGCTGCGCTTCGACGCGGACCCGACGGCCGTCGATGTCAACGCCGACGGGGTAGTGGATTGGCGCATGCGCGACGGCATGCCCTTCGCGACGTCGGAGCTGAGCGCCGGGGTGTGGCGGACGATGCGCACACTGGACACGAACCCGGACGCGAATTTCGACGTCTCGACGTCGCTGCATGTGCGCTTCCGAAACGTGACCGAGGGCGGGCGCGGAGCCGTGGTGTGGATCAACGCCGACTTCCGTGACGGCACCTTCGCACCCATTCACGCGGACCTCGCGCTGCAGGCGGATGGCACGCAGGAGCTGACGCTCATGGGGCGGGATGACACGGGCGACGTGGAGCTGGCGCGCTTCAGTGGGCTCGGCGCGGACTTCGTGGAGCTATGGCTGGTGCTCGATCCAGACGCGGACACGGTGGCGTTGTGGCTAGATGGGGAACCGATGGGCAGCTACGACTACCCGACGCGCACGGATCCATCGAATGCGTTCGCGAGCCTGCTGGGCTGGGGCAGCGAGGCGGAGTTCGACTTCGTGCGCATCGAGTCGTGCCCCGATGGCGCGGCCACGCCGGACACGCGGGTGCCACCACCGCCGACCTGCATGGATGGTGGTGGCGTGATGTGTGGCGGCGCATGCGTGGACCCGAACAGCGACGCGAGCTACTGCGGCGCGAGCGGCGACTGCGCGGGCGCGAACGCCGGCGCGAGCTGCGCTTCGGCGGAGACGTGCGTCAGCGGCGCGTGCACGGCCGGTGCAGACCCTCGACCGACGCCCGACCTCGTGGTCTCGCTCGACGGCGTCGACGACGGTACGTGCGGACCCGTGGCGAGCCCCTGCAGGACTGTGAAGTATGCGGTGGAGACGCGAGCGACGTCCGGCCAGCTCGTGGGAGTCATGCCCGGCACCTACGACGAGACGGGCGCCATCGATGTGCCCAAGACCGTGAGCATCACAGGCATGGGCACAGACGCCAGTGAGGTCGTCCTACGACCGAACTACGCCTCCAGTTCGGGCGACGCCTTTGTGAACCTCTCGGACACCGCGCTACAGCAAGATGGGAATCAGGAAATCTCCTACCTGCGCCTCGAGGGCCACGCGCTAGCCTACACGGGTTGGCTGGCGATCGAAGTATTGAACCGAAATCGCGTCAGGATTCACCATTGTCGTATAACGAACTGGGACCGCGAGGGTCGTTGGTCTGGATCTGGTGCAGCAATGGCTCGCTCCACCGAAACGCTCGCGTGGCCGTCCGACGAATGGTACCGGTTCTTGCCTGCAGAGCTGGGTTCTCCAGGTGATTACTCAAGCTGGACGGACTGGCCAACCCGTCCAATTAAGGAGTTCGAATTCGACCATAACTATGTTTACCGGGCCGGTCCAAATCAACGTGGAGTCAGCGGGCGACCAGGATCGTCCCTCACTCTTAAGAACGCGAAGGACTCGTCTGTTCACGACAATGAGTTCGACCTCCGTGGAGTCTTTGCATCGGCGATGCGCGGAGTATCGGCCTTCTGGAATAACGTTGACGTATACCGCAATATCTTCCGTGCCTCGGATGCGGTGCGCGAGGGATGGTTCCCCGCTGATGCGAGGTGGAAGGTGGTATTCGTTCTGGAGACGTGGCTTCATATCAACGGATGTGAGTGGTACGACAATATCACGAATGACGGATTCTCTATCATGAACCACAAAGAATCCAGCATACGGAATAATATCCTCATTCGCGATGGGAGCCGTGCCATCGGAATCGAAGTGGGTGTCATGCACGAGACGTCTGTGTACAACAACTACATAGTCGGAGGTATGGCAGCAGGCATTGCCGCCGCACACAACAGAACGTCGCGTGCCACAAACGGCAACATATTCGAGAACACCATCATCAATGTGAACGAATGGGGCATCAGTATCTCAGCGAGCAAAGCATTTTGTCGATCCTCCGCACTCGGAGTTACGGGAACGGCTGTGTACAATAATTTGGTAGATCACACCCGCTACGGGCCCCTGCGGATAGGTCCAACGCGTGGCTGTGATGCCACCGACGCACCGACAGCGCCCTATGAGGTGATGATCCGGAACAACCTCTTCATCGAAGATCCGGCAAACAGCCGAAACGGAATCGTGTTCGAACCCGCCCACGCCTACCGGGCTCTGCGTTCCACGGCTGAGAACAACCTCATGTTTGGCATCTCTCCTTCCAGGCGGACGGCGTGCCGATGCTTCGACACCGCGTGTACCACGGCGTGTTCCGGTCTTTCGGCCTCGGGCACGATCTTCGCAGACCCCGAGTTCCTCTCGCCCTCCGACATCACCATCGTGGACAGTATGGACGCGACCAACACGGCGCGCAGTGGAATATGGTCTCCGGCTGGCAGCGGTGAGTTGAGGCAGTATCAGGACAACTCGCTCGTGAACGTCGGGACTAGCTCGAGTGATTGGTTCGAGTTTCGAGCCTCGGACCTGCCAACGGACGGGCCATCTCTCGTAGCCATATGGTGGCCACGCAACCCCACGACTAGCCGTTCGGACGCCGTGAGTATCGAGGTGTTTGATGGCGCCTCCGCCACGCCGCTTGCGAGCTACACGATCGATCAGGCGAGCTGGAGCTCGGAGCAGTGGTACTTCCTTGGCTTCCAGACCTTCCGCTCAGGTTCGTCCAGAGTACGGGTCCGCAGCGTCGCCGGAGCCGAGGTGGTGGCTGATGCCGTGCTCTGGAGCCGCTTGGGTCGAGGCTACAGGCTAGCGGCGGGCTCCCCGGCGATCGACGCCGGCTCCTCGGCGGTGGAGTCGGTGGTCACGGAGGACTTCTTCGGGAACTCGGTGCCGCGTGGGTCGGCGCCTGACATTGGGATCCACGAGCGATGAGAGTCAGGAGTTGGGAAGTGATGAGAAGCTGCGCATATCGCCGAAAGTGAACGCCTGAATCGCATCAACGTGAACGCCTGAATCGGGCGGTGTGAACGGAGCGAAGCGACGCTTGGGGTC
>JAADHO010000450.1 GCA_013151775.1 Deltaproteobacteria bacterium
GGTTTGTCGAGGTCGACGCTGGCGAGCACGGCGTTGTCGGCCGCGATCACGTACTGCTCGATGATGTCCACCTTTTCGCGCACGAGCAGCAGCGTGGACGCGGCGATGGCCTCGTCTCCGAGCTGGGCGAACTGGGTGGCCGTGAGCCATGAGTAGTATCCCAAGATGCCCGCGGCGACGGCGATGGCGGGGACGAGCGCGAAGTAGACCAGCGCCGAGCGGAAGCGCTCTCTGCCCGCGTGGCCTAGGCGCCGCGCCAAGGTCTCAGCCCCGTTCGGCGCGCGGTGGACGGGTCATCAGATCGGCCACCGCGGCCCTGGGGGCGAGCCCCTCGTAGAGCACGGCGTAGACCGTCTCCGTGATGGGCATGTCGACCCCGATCTTGGCGGCGAGATCGCGTGCGCTGCGCGTGGTCTTCACCCCCTCGGCTACCTGCGTCATGTCGCCGAGGATCTCCTCGAGGCTCTGGCCACGGCCGAGGCGCAGGCCCACCGTGCGGTTGCGCGAGAGGTCTCCCGTGGCCGTGAGCACCAGATCGCCCATGCCCGAGAGCCCCGCGAGCGTCAGGGGGTGGGCGCCGAGGTTGACGGCGAGGCGCGAGATCTCCGCTAGGCCGCGGGTGATCAGCGCGGCGCGTGTGTTGTGGCCGAAGCCGAGCCCGTCGGCGATGCCCGCGGCGATGGCGATCACGTTCTTCATGGCGCCTCCGACCTCGACGCCGATCACGTCGTCCGTGGAGTAGACGCGGAAGCGATCCGTCGTGAAGGCCTCCTGCACCGCGGCTGTGACCCGCTCGTCGTGTCCGCCCACGCTCACGGCGGTGGGGATGCCCGCGGCGACCTCCTTGGCGAAGCTCGGCCCGCCGATGCAGGTGAAGAAGTGGCGCCGGTCGGGTGGCAGGTGTTGATCGAAGATCTGCGACACGAGATCGAGCGACTCGTTCTCGATGCCCTTGCTGGCGCTGGCGATGGCGGCGTCTTCGCGCAGCAGGGGCATGGCCTGCTCGAGCACGCTGCGCAGCCCGTGGGTTGGCACGACGCTGACCAAGAGCTCCGCGTCTTCGAGCGCCTCGGCGAGATTCGACGTGGCGTGCAGACAGCTCGCGAGGGCGAAGCCGGGTAGGTAGGCCGCGTTCTCGCGATCCTGCTCGATGGCTCGGGCTTGGGCCTCTCGACGTGCCCAGAGGTGGGTCTCGTGGCCTTTGTCCGAGAGCAGCTTGGCTAGCGCCGTGCCCCAGGATCCAGCACCCAACACGGCGACCTTCGATAGCGTCATGGCCGCAGACTACCCGAGGCGCGTCTCGTCGACCACGCCCACACGCCAGCGCTCGGTCGCCCGCTCCCAGCGGCAACCAGCGGCAACGCGCACCTTTCCAAGCTCGCGGCGCTGGACTATCGTCGCGCCGACGGAGGTTTTCGGATGAACAGGTATCTCCCAGCGACGCTCTTGACGGTCGTCTTTTCCTTGGTCCTTGGCTGTGGCGGTTCGGGCGCCAGCCTGCACGCCGGTCCCATGCCCACGGGCGGGACCTGGTCGGGCCAGTGGCAGTCTCCGCAGTATGGCGACATGCACCTCTGCCAGACCGGCCAGCAGGTGGTGGGCGACTACATCAAGAACGAACGCCACGGCACCATGCAGGGCACGGTGCAGGGCGACCTCCTGCGCTTCTCCTGGGAAGAGCGCCGTGAGCTCGTGCAGGGCCGGCCCGTGATCACGCGCGGGCACGGCTACTTCCGCTACATCATTGGCGACGACGGGGATCACTACTTTCGCGGTCAGTGGGGCATCGACGATCAGTATGAAGGGGGCGGACCCTGGAACGGCGTGCGCATGCGCAACCGTCAGCCCACGCGCTGCATGGGCACCGGTGGCAGCGATCAGGGCGACGACTCGTACGACGACTCGGGCGATGACTCCTACGATGCTGATGGCGCGGACTCGAACTCCTACGACAACGGCTCCGAGCCTGCCGACGACGATCTCTCCGGGCTCGACGAATATTGACCTCCGACTTCACGCTCGCAGGGCGTTGACCTAGGCCTCCCGGGATGTCGCAGCTCAACCCGCTCACACGCGAGCTGCTCCTGAAGCTCGTGTACTACGGTCCCGGATTGGGCGGTAAGACGACCTCTCTGGAGCGCGTTCACAGCGCCTCTCCGCCGGAGAACCGCGGGCAGATCGTCAGCCTGGCGACGCCCGTCGACCGCACGCTCTACTTCGACTTCTTGCCACTGAGGGCGCCCACCATGCGCGGGCATCACGTGCGCCTGCAGCTCTTCACCGTGCCGGGGCAGGTCTACTTCAACGCCACGCGCAAGCTCGTGCTCACGGGCGCTGACGGCATCGTCTTCGTGGCGGACTCCCAGCCCGAGCGTCAGGACGCGAACCTCGAGAGCTTGGAGAATCTGGCGGAGAATCTTCAAGAGCAAGGGCGCACGCTGGAGCAGATGCCGCTCGTGTTGCAGTACAACAAGCGAGATCTCCCGGGCGTGCTGTCCGTCGCGCAGCTCGAGGATTCGCTCAACGCCTTGGCTGCGCCCTCCTTCGCGACCAGCGCGTTGACGGGTGATGGCGTGATGGAGGCCCTCGACGCGCTGCTGGGCAAGGTGCTCGACGATCTCGAGAGTCGTGGCACCTTCGACCAGGTTCATGCGTCGACCGAGCCCGTGCGTTTCGCCAAGGCCGAGCCGTCTCTGAGCGACGAGCTGGGGAGGCTGAGTCAGCGCATCCTCGGGGTCCCTGAGCCGGCCTTGGAGCCGGCGCTGGCCGACGTGGCGGCCTTGGCTGCCGCGGACGCGAATCGACCTCAGCCGACGCAGCTCGAGAGCGAGAGCGCGCCCACGGGGCCTAGCTGGGCGCCGCTCTTTCCCCAGAGCGCGCAGGACGTCGTCGCCATCGAGGGGGCGATTCGGCAGGGGCAGCTGGACGACGCCATCCTGCGGATCGAGGCGCTGGCGGTCGAGCTCTTGGTGCGGGTGGGTCGTGAGGCGGGCCTGAAGGATCCGGCGTCGGAGCCCGCGTTGGCGCTCTCCCTGCTGGGTCTCGACGGCACGCGCTGGCTCTGGCTCCGTCGCCTCGCGCGGCGCGCCCGGGCGGGTGGGCCCTTGGACGTGCGCGACGCCTTGCTCGCCTTCGCCGCGCTGCTCGAGTTGCGCAGCGCGCAGCACCGCGCCTTCGGCTAACCGGTGTAAGCCAGTGCAAGCGGGGGTGCCTTGGTCAGCGGGCGAGCGTCCGCTACCTTGCCGGGATGGAACGCTCCTCTGCTCTCTGGTCATCTGCGGGCTTCGCGGCCCTGCTCGCCCTCGCCTGCTCTCCCAGCGGTCCCGGAGGGATCACGCCGGATGGGGGCGGTCGTGCCGACGCGGCCCCTCCGCCGAGCGCGGACTCCGACATGGATGGCATCTCGGATCTGGACGAGGGTCGCCGCGACAACATCGACACGGACGCGGACGGCGTGCCGGACTATCTCGACGATGACTCCGACGGGGACGGGCTGGGTGACTCGCTCGAGGCGGGCGACGACGACGCCTCGACGCCTCCCCGAGACTCGGACTCGGACGGCACGCCCGACTTTCGGGACGACGACTCGGACGCCAACGGCATCCCCGACGGCGAGGAGGGCCTCGCCGACACCGACTCGGACGGCGTGCTCGACTTCGCCGATCGCGACGATGACGGCGACCGGGTCCCAGACACGGAGGAGTTGAGCGGTGGGCGAGATCGCTACACGGACACGGACGGCGATGGCTTGCCGGACTACCGCGATCCCGACAGCGACGACGACCTGATCCTCGACGGTGACGAACGCGGACTCGACACGGACGGCGACGGGCTCGAGGACTGGCAAGACATCGACTCCGACAACGACGGCATCTCCGATCGCGACGAAGCTGGAGACGACGACATCTACACCATCCCCGTGGACACGGACTCGGATGGGATCCCCGACTTTCGCGATCCAGACAGCGACAACGACGGCATCTCGGATAGCGCCGAGCTCGCGGCGGGCACGGACCCCACCCTCGTGGATACGGACGGGGACGGCGTCAGCGATCTGATCGAGGTGGGCGCCGGCACGGATCCCCTCGACCCCAGCGTCAACCCGCGGACGCGGGGTGACTTCGTCTTCGTCGTGCCCTTCGAGGAGGATCCCGATCCCCTGCGCGACACCCTCGAGTTCTCCACCGCTCTGCACTTCGCGGACATCTACTTCGCCTTCGACACCACGGGCTCCATGCGCGCCGAGCTGACGGCCATGCGCAACCCCTCGAGCGGCGTGCCGGCGATCATCTCGAGCTTGAGCTGCGCGGCGGGCGAGGATCCCATCGCCACGGGCTGCCTGCCGGATGTGTGGACGGGCGTCGGCACCTTCGATGAGCTGGACACCTTTCGAAATCGGGTGTCACTCCAGCCCACGGCCTCCGTCACGGCGAGGGCCATCCCGGGTACGGGAGACGGTGGGGCCGAGGCTCCGATTCAAGCGGCGGCCTGCGTGGCGGACGGCGCCAACTGCAACAACTCCACCAAGAACTGCGCCAGCGGTGGTGTGGGTTGTCCTGGTTTCCGTCCCGAGGCCGTGCGCATCTACGTGCAGATCACGGACGCGGATGACCAATGCGCGGGCAGCCGCTGCTCGATCTTCACAACGGATTTCGCCGGCAGCGAGCTGAGCCGGCAGGGCATCAAGTTCATCAGCCTCGTGGGCACGGGTGACAGCGGCGGGAGCGGCACACCGGATAGCATCGCGCGCGCCATCGGCATCGCCTCCGGCAGCGTCGACGCGAGCGGCGCGGCCTTCGTCTACCCAGCTGTCGACGCGGCCGTGGTCAGCGAGGCCGTCACGGCCGTGCGCGCTCTGGTCAACTCACCCTTCCGGGTGACCATCGCAGCGGCCGACGAGCCGGGCGACGACGGGGACGCCCTGCGCTTCATCGATCGCCTCGAGGTCAACGTCTCGGGCGTGGGCGCCTGCACCGCCGTCAGCCCGACGGAGGACACGGACGCCGATGGCTTCGACGACGCCTTCCCCGCGCTCACGCCTGGCACGCCCGTGTGCTGGGACGTGGCGCCCGTGCGCAACGATTTCCAGGAGCCAGCCGCCGCGCCCTTGGTGTATCGCGCCAAGCTGACCGTGAGCGCCGACGGATCTCCCGTGGACGAGCGCGTGGTCTTCTTCCTGATCCCGCCGGTGATCGAGATCCCGGCCGGACCCATGTGAGAGAGCGCTGAGGGCTAGTGCCTCGAACTTACGGTCCGAGGCACTAGGGTCGGCGGCACCAGTCGCCTGCGAACTGGCTGCGACTGGGGCGATCGGCGCCGACGCCCCGCAGGCTGCGGTAGAGCGCCTGGGCGCCCCGACAGTTGCCCTGCTGCAGCAGCACGCCCACCTTGAAGGAGGCGCGCTGGCCTAGCTGACTGCGCAGGGGGCGCAGCACACCGTTGCGTCGGCCGACGGCGCGTTGCGCGTCGCGCAGGGCCCGCACGGCGCCGTCGAGATCGTTGCGCCCGATGGCCGCCTGGCCCTGGCGGACGAGGTTTCGGGCGCGTGCCACGGCCGCGGCGCTGGGACCGTCGTGGGAGTGATCTCCCATGCCGTGTGGCGGAGGGTCGGGTGTGGTCGGCTGAGTGGGCGTGGCCGGCTGCATGTTGGGCGTGGCCGGTTGCATGCTGGGTGTGGTCGGCTGGGTGGGTGTGGCCGGCTGCATGGGTGGCGTGGTCGGCTGCATGGGCGTGCTCGGCACCATGGGCGGGACGTTGCTACCACCGAGGTCGGTCCTGGGCGGCATCTGGCCGGGCATACTGCCGCTGGGAGTGCGGCTCAGATACCACCAGATGCCCGCGCCGCCTGCGCCACCCAAGACGAAGAGCGCGAGGATCAAACCGATGACGATCTTTCCGGCGCCACCTCCGCCGACGCCGGGGACGCTGCCCGTGTCGTAGCCCGCGTTCGAGCCGCCCATGCTCGGGCCACCCATGGGCATGGAGCCGGCGCCATAGGCCCCGGGCGCGGGCGTGGGGTTGGCGCCGGCGAAGGGCGCTGGACCTCCGGGCGGCGGGGTCATGGGAGCCTGGGCGTACTGGGCCGGTGCCGGAGTCACGCCCCCGGCGATGCCGCCGCTGGTGGCCATGGTCCAGGCGGATTGGGCGTCGCCGATGCCGGTGAACTCCTGCATGAAGGCCTGGGCCGTGGGCTGGCGGTCTGCGGGCGATTTCGCCAGGGCGCGCATGATCGTCTGCTGCTTGTTCGGCGCCAGGGCGGCGCCCTCGGGGTGCTGCGTGATGGGCGTCGGCTCGCAGGTGAGGTGTTTGGTCGCCCACTCCCACGGGGTCTTGGCCGTGAAGGGCAGGACGCCTGTGACCATCTCGTAGGTCATGGCGCCGAGGGAGTAGATGTCCGAGCGACGGTCGAGCTCCTGGCCGCTGAACTGCTCGGGGCTCATGTAGGGCGGCGTACCGAGCACCATGCCCTGCTTGGTCAGCTTGGCCTGGGATTCGTCCTCCGCGTCGCGGTTCTTGGCGATGCCAAAGTCGAGCAGCTTGACGAAATCCGTCTGCCCGCCGCGCTCCGTCAGCAGCACGTTCTCGGGCTTGAGGTCGCGGTGCACGATGCCGTGTTCGTGGGCCTCGTGCAGCGAGCCACAGATCTGGATCAGCAGCTTGTCCGCGCGCGCCGGACCGATGACGCGGACCTCCTCGAGCACATGCGCCAGATCCGCGCCCTTGATGTACTCCATCACGATGAAGAGGGTGCGATCCTCCATCTCGCCGAAGTCGAAGAATTGCACGGTATTGGGGTGATGCAGCCCGATCACCGTCTCGCACTCCCGGTGGAAGCGCGCCACGAGCTGAGGATCGTTCGAGAGCTCAGGGTGCAGCGTCTTGATCGCCACCTCACGCGTGGCGTTGCCCATCTTCTGCTCGCCCAGATAGACGGTGCCCATCCCGCCCTCGCCGAGAATGCGGATGATGCGGAAGCGACCGAGCAGGATCTTGCCGATCAGCGGATCAGCGGCGTCGACCACATCCTGCTCGAGCATGGCGCCACATTTGAGGCAAAAACGTGCCTCATCAGCGTTTTGGTGTCCGCAGCGCTCACAGGGTGATGACATGGGGGATGGTTCCTGACTCGCGCGCCCACATGGACCCGCTGCTCCTTGGACCGCGAGTCTAGTCGCTGCCTTGGAATTCTCAAAGCTGACGCCTCCGAGGCGCTCTCGCTCCCGTTCTCACAGGTTTTCAGCTGGAGCGGAATGCGTTGACCTTCGCGGAACCCAGCGCGTATCCTGCTGCCGGTCGCCATGCTGCGCTTCGCCTCGAGGCTTCATCGTCGCAGCACTCATCGTCGGCCAGGAGGAGTAGACATGAAGGGTGAAGTTCGCAATCCCATGACCACCTGGATCCTAATCATCGTCACCTGCGGCCTCTACGGTTGGTACTGGTGGTACACGATGGCTATGGAGTTGAAGAATTACCTCGGACGAGAAGATATCAACCCTGTGATGGACATCGGGATCTCGTTCGTGTGTGGCCTCTACTTCTTCTATCTGCCGATCAAGTACGGCAAGCTCATCCAAGAGGCGCAGCAGCGTGCCGGCATGGCCAACGCCGAGGATCAGGGCGTAATGTTTCTGCTCCTGACCTTCTTCCTTTGCGGCTTCGGCTACACGAAGATGCAGGAGGAGCTGAACAAGATCTGGGAAGCCCCTGGCGGAGCGCCCGCGACGTTCTAGGCGTCGACTTGTTGGACACGTCGGCGTGACCGCCTTGAACACGACCGAGAGCACGCCCGACCTCCCTGGGGGGTCGGGCGTCTCCGTGTCCGTTGCGGGCGGCGACGCGCCTACGCGAAGCGTCCCCCCGAGCGGGTCGCGGGCGGGCCGGCGCAGGGCACGACAGATCCTCCTCGCGCTCACACCCCTGCTGCTCTTCGGCGTGATCGCTTGGGTGGATTTCCCCCTCTGCCCTTTTCGCGCGTTGATCGGCGTGGACTGTCCAGGCTGTGGCCTGACCCGCGCGACCGAGGCCATGCTGCACCTGCATCTCATGGAGATGCTACGCCTGCACCCGCTAGCACCGATCTTCGCACCGCTGGTGCTCGTCACGCTGCTGCGAGGCGCAGCACGCAGCCTCGGCCACCCGTTGCCCGAGCTGCCCTTTCGAGTGCCCAACGTCGTGTGGATCGGGCTGACCGCGGCGCTCCTCGGCCTCTGGGTCCTGCGCCTCGCCGGCTACCTCGGCGGGACGCCCGACCCGAGTGATCCGTCGAGTGGTCTGCTCGGCCAGCTCTGGAATGTCGTGGCGGGCTCGTGACCTAGGCGTTGGCCATGGCGTCGACCAGGCGGTCGAGATCGGCCTTGCTGTGGCGCTCCGTGACGGCGATCAGGACGTCCCGAGCGTGCTCCGAGTCGAAGCGCCCGAGGTCCACGCCGCCGTGGATTCCATGCGCGGCCAGAGCGGCCAGCAGAGGTGCGGCTTTGCCGTCGCTGCGGCGGACCACGAACTCGTTGAAGGTCGGGGCGGAGTAGGGCAGGGAGAAGCGGCCGCTGTCGAGCAGGCGCGCCTTGAGGTACTCCGTGCGGCTGAGACAGATGCGGCCCACGGCCTCGAACCCGCGCCGGCCGAGCATGGCCGTGCGCATGGCGAAGGCCAGGGCCACCAACGCGTGGTTGGTGCAGATGTTCGAGGTGGCCCGCGCGCGCCGGATGTGCTGTTCACGTGTGGAGAGCGTGAGCACGAAGCCACGCTCGCCCTTGGAGTCGACGGTCTGACCCACCAGGCGCCCCGGGACCTGTCGCACGTAGCGCTGCCGAGTGGTGAAGAGCCCGACGCCCGGTCCGCCGAAGCTGACCCCGGTGGCCAGCGATTGTCCTTCGCCCACCGCGATGTCGGCGCCGAGCTCTCCCGGGGGCGTGAGCACAGAGAGCGCGTACACCTCGGGCGTGACACTCACCAACAGGGCGCCGGCCTCGTGGGCGATCTCGGCGGCGACGCGCAGATCCTCCACAGCACCGAAGAAGTTCGGGTAGGCGATCAGGACAGCGGCGGTCTGCTCGTCCACGGCTTCGCGCAGGCTGGCCTCGCTCGTCACCCCACGCGCATCGAGGGGTAGGCCCTGGACGCTGTCGTGGCCGACCCGCAGATAGGTGCGCAGGGTCTCGGCGTAGTCCGGGTGCATGCCTCCGCCGAGCACGATGCCCTCGCGTTTGGTCACGCGGCGGGCCATCAGCGCCGCCTCGGCCATGGCGCTGGCGCCGTCGTACATGGAGGAGTTGGCGACCTCCATGCCGTAGAGCTGAGCGACCAAGGTCTGGAACTCGAAGGTCGCCTGCAGCGTGCCTTGGGAGAGCTCGGGCTGATAGGGCGTGTAGGCCGTGTAGAACTCGCTGCGCAGCAGCAGCTGGTCGACCGCTGGCGGGATGTGGTGATCGTACATGCCCGCCCCGAGGAAGCTGAGCGTACTCGCCGCGTGGTTCTGGGACGCGAGCTCGTCGAGGTGGGCCATCAGGCTCAGCTCGTCCAGCGCCTCGGGCAGATCCAGGGCTCGCTCCAGACGCCCGGCCTGGGGGATGGGCTCGAAGAGCTGGTCGATGCTGGAGACGCCGACGCGCTCGAGCATCTGGTGCAGCTCATCCTCGGTGTGCGGCAGGTAACGCATGTCGGACCTCTCGCGTGGGGTCAGCCCTCGAGGCTAGCGAGGTAGTCCTCGTAGGCGCGGGCGTCCATCAGGCGACCGTACTCACCCGGCTCGGAGGGCTTGATCAGCACCAGCCAGCCCTGCTCGAAGGGGCCCTCGTTGACCAACTCGGGGCTCTCCTCGAGGGCCGTGTTGGCCTCGACCACCTCACCGCTCACGGGCGCAAAGAGCTCGCTGACCGTCTTCACGGACTCGATGTCTCCGAAACGCTCTTGGGCCTGCAGGTCCGAGCCCGTCGGGGGCAGATCGATGAGGGTGACGTCACCCAACTGCTCGACCGCGTAGGCGGTCACACCGACACGGATGAACTCGCCTTCGTCGCGCGCCCACTCGTGGTCTTTTGTATATCTGAGATCCGCCGGAACCTGAGCCATGACACTCCGCTCACTTCGCCCGCTTGTAGAACGGCGTCTTCACCACCTCGGCTTCGATCGCCTTGCCTCGGATGAGGACCCTCAAGGGCGTCCCCACCTTGCTCATCGCCTTGGGCACATACCCGAGGCCGATGTTCTTCTTCAAGGTCGGAGATGGACAGCCGCTGGTGACGACCCCGATCTCTTCTCCCGCTTCGTCGGCCAGGGGGTACCCGTGCCGCGCGATGCCGCGCCCGCGCATCTCGATGCCCACGAGCTTTCGGCGGACCCCTTCGGCTTTGATCCGGCTCAGCGCGGGCTTGCCCACGAAGCTCGGGCCGTCGAGCTTGACCACCCACGCGAGGCCTGCCTCGTAGGGGTTTGTGGTCTCGTCGATGTCGTTGCCATAGAGGCTGAGGCGCGCCTCGAGGCGTAGCGTGTCCCGCGCGCCGAGCCCCACCGGGGCGATGCCGTGGGCTTCGCCCGCGCTGAGCAGTGCGCGCCAGATCTTCACGGCGCTCTCGTTGGGTACGCAGATCTCGAAGCCGTCCTCGCCCGTGTAGCCGGTGCGCGCGGCGATCGTGGGCACGCCCAGAAGCTCTCCGCGGAGGGTGTGGAAGCTCGACAATTCGGCGAATTGCGCGCCGCCCGCGTCTCGCAGGGTGGCCGCAGCCGCCGGACCTTGGAGCGCCAAGAGGGAGAGCGAGGGGGATCGGTCCTCGAAGGGCACGCCCGCGGCGGCCGCCTTGGCGCCGAAGTACGTGCTGATCTTCTGCAGGTTGCCCGCGTTGCAGATCACGAGGACGTCTTCTTCGCCGAGGCGGTAGATGATCAGGTCGTCGAGGATCGTGCCCTGTTCGTTTGGGCACACCGTGTAGAGCGCGCGTCCCACGGGCATGGCGTGCACGGCGTTGCTCACCAGAGAGTCCACGAAGCCGAGGGCGTCGGGGCCCGAGAGGAAGAGCTCGCCCATGTGGGAGACGTCGAACAGGCCCACGCGCTCGCGCACGGCTCGATGCTCGGCGATGATGCCCTCGTACTGGACCGGCATCTGGTAGCCGGCGAAGGGCACGAGGCGCGCTCCGAGGGCGCGATGCTCTTCGTAGAGGGGAGTTGTTGCAAGCGGGGAGGTCACGGTGGCCGGACCTTAGCCGCGCAGGTGAGGGCTTTCAAGCGTCCTCCTAAGCACTCTCACAGCTCGCCATCGAAGGCCCGTGGCCAGAGCGCGGCGTCCCGGTAGCTGGCGGCTCGGAGCGTCACGAATCTACGCAACTAGCGCGCGCGGCGGTCGATAAGCGTGCATGAACACTCCCCGGCATTTGATCGAACTCCACCACGGCGGTGCGCTCCTGCGCACCCTCGTGCTTCGCGGGCGACCCTTGGACATCGGCAGCGCCGAGTCCTGCGACGTCGTGATCCCCGACCAGGGCCTGCGTCCTCGGGCGGCCTTGCTCGAGCCCGGGGGCCTCCACGTCAGCTTTCGGCGTGTGCGTTCGGACGGACGCCTCTCCGCGCCGCGCGTGCTCTCTGAGCGCCCCATCTCCTTGGGTGCTGGCTATCAGCTGCGCTCGAGCATGGAGGGCAGCGTGCCTGCCGAGGCGGAGGACGGGTTCACCGACAGCGTGCCCTTGCCGGAGCTGCGGTCGCGCGCCCTCGCGCTCTGGATCGGCACGGGTCCCGAGCGCGTGCGGCGACGAGTGGGCATGCGCCCCATCAGCGTCGGTGCGGCGGAGGACAACGATCTCGTGCTGAAGGATCGGACCGTGAGTCGGTATCATTGTCGCTTCGAGCCGCTCCCGGGCGGATGCCTCGTGCGGGATCTCGAGAGCCGCAACGGGACCTGGCTGGCGGGGCTCAGGGTGGGCGTGGCCCGCGTGCCCGTGGGGGCCCGGCTGCGGCTGGGGCGCACGGAGATCCGCCTGGAGGCGGAGAGCATCGAGGCACAACCTGGTGGCGCGCTCACCCGCCATGATCAACAGCCTAGCGGAGGCGCGGCGCTTCGCCCCGCTGCCGTGGCCCGTGCTGATTTGTGGGGAGACCGGCTCGGGCAAGGAGGGTCTCGCGCGCTTCGTCCACGCGGCGGGCCGTGGAGGTCCGCTCGTGGTCGCCAACGCCGGTGGTCTGCCGGACCAATTGCTCGAGAGCGAGCTCTTCGGGCACGAGCGTGGAGCCTTCACGGGTGCGGAGCGCGTGCATCGCGGTTACTTCGAGCGAGCGTCCGGGGGCACGCTCTTCCTCGACGAGGTGGGCGAGCTCTCCATGCGTTCCCAAGCGCAGCTGCTGCGGGTGCTCGAGACCTGGCGCATCTGTCGCGTCGGCGGCGAGGAGGAGATCCCGGTGGACGTGCGGCTGATCTGCGCGACCCATCGGGACCTGCGAGCGCTGGTCGAGCAGGGGCGCTTCCGCCTAGACCTCTACTATCGCATCGCGCGTCTGGTGCTCGAGGTGCCGCCGTTGCGCAGTCGGCCCAAGGACGTGATCGCCTTGGCCGAGCATTTCCTCGTGCAGCTTCGGCCGGAGTTGGGTCCGCGTCGCCTTGGCCGGGACGTGCGCCCTCTGCTGCTGCATCATGCGTGGCCTGGCAACGTGCGCGAGCTACGCAACGTGATCGGGGTCGCCGCCACTCGCTGCTCCGACGGAGTGGTCGACGCGAGCGCGCTGCTGCCCGCTCTGAGGCAGACTCCGGGGGAGCCAGACGTGGAGGCGAGTTACGCCCACGTCGCGGAGATCGTGGCGTCTTACGACGGCAACGTCTCGGCCGCCGCGCGCGCTCTGGGCATCCCGCGATCCACCCTGCGAGGGCGCTTGAGGCTGGCCGCCGAGCACGCCCTCGAGGCTCCCGGGGCGTCGCGGATCGAGGGCCCGGGTCCAGCCAAAGCCCGCGGCCGCGTGCGCGCTCAGCGAATGACCAGACCTGCGTAGCCCACCACGCGTTGCGTGTCTCCCGAGACATCGCCAGAGTTTGCGTAGCGCACGAGCTCGGCGCTCTTGGCGCCGAGGGCCTTGGCGGCGCACAGGGCGACGGTGGTGGGGATGAAGCCACACATGCTGAGGCGCTCGCGCCTCACCGTCTCGTAGAGTCCTTCGGGATCGAGGCCGACGATGTGTTCGAGGGCATGGTGGTCGAGGCGTCGCGCCTCTTCGGCCGGGAGGTAGTGGCTCATGTCCGTGGAGGCCACGAGCAGCACCTCACGGCCGTGGCTCTCGACCACGTCCGCGATGGCGAGGCCGATGCGCGCACAGGAGGCGTAGGTCATGTCGCCCAGGCAGATCGGCACGATGCGCAGCTTGGGGTTCTTGCGCACCAAGAAGGGCAGCTGCACTTCGATGCTGTGTTCCATCCGGTGGGCCTTGCGGTCCTCCGTGAGCAGTCCGTTTCCGCGGATCTCCTCCGCCACGGACGCGTCGACGGGGATGGTCGCGCCCGGGATGTGGAAGCCGCCGCGAGTGAGGATGGCGGCTCGAGCGCCGAGCCCCGTGTGGTTCGGCCCGAGGATGACGACGCTCGGGGGCACGCGCACACCCGCGTAGGTGGCTCCCGCGACGCCGCCGCTGTACGCGTAGCCCGCGTGGGGAGCTACGACCATCAGGGCGTCCCGCTCCTCCGCCGGCTCCGCTGTGAGCAAGCCGTCGACCTGCGTGTGGAGAGCGTTCGTGTCGGCGGGGTAGAAGCGGCCCGCGACGGCCGGCATGCGATCGAGATCAGGCATGGGCTCAGACTACCCGCGGGCTGGGCTTTTTCGAGTCGAAAGCGTTCCGCCGGCTCGGCCCTCGCAGCCGCGCCCAGGCTTCGCGCGTGCGTCTGCGGCGCAGCCCGAGGAGATCCCCCGCGATGGTGCGTATCTTGCCAAGCGCGGCCGTCTTGCTCACGCCGGCGCGCCGCGCGCGGCACGGCACCTCCACCACCGCGAAGGGCAGACCCGCGGCGTGTACGCGCAGGGGCAGCTCGAAATTCAGAAAGAAGCTGTCGGGCTCGAGCTGCGCTGGATCGATCAGCGAGCGCGGCACCAGGTAGGGCCCATCGCTGCCCGGGAGGTCTTGGTGCAGCAGCACGATCAGCGCGCGCACGCCGAGAGAGAGCGCCTTGCGCAGCCAGCCGTCGCGGCGGTCCGCGTACACGGAGAAGACCAGCTCCACGTCCGCGTCACGTGCGCCGGCGCGCAAGATGCCGATGGCCTCGGGGGGGATCTGACCGTCCGCGGGCAGGAAGCTGATGAAGTGGCCCGCCGCCACAGCGGCGCCGCTCTTGATGCCCGCGCCCATGCCGCGGTTGCGCTCGTGCCGCACGAAGCGCGCGCGTCGGCCCGCGAGGGCTC
>JAADHO010000396.1 GCA_013151775.1 Deltaproteobacteria bacterium
TCGAGCCAGCGCGTGAGGGCCTCGGCCTCCGGGTGCGTGGGGCGCACGACATTGGTGAGGTAGTTCAAGCCGCGGGCGCGCGCCTGGTCGTTGAGGTTGCGCAGGATGAACTCGCCCACGCCTCGCCCGCGCTCTGCGGGATCCACGGCCAGCAGGATCTCGCCGTCGCCCCAGCTGACCTCGAGCCAGCCGTAGCCCAGGACGCGCTCGTCCTCCTCCACGCGCCACCACTCGCCCGGCACGAGGGCGTCCTCCTTCAGCTTGGCGTAGCGCGTGTCGAAGATGCCGGCGGGCGCGCCGCCGACGATGCGCGCCTTGCCAGCGTCCCAGCGTGCGGGGCTCTCGTGGATGAAGCGGAGGGGGCTGGTCATGGCGCAAGCGTGCGTCGCCGCCCAGGCCGAGGTCAATCCTCCCTCGACCTCAGCTGCGTCGGTCTTCGTCGCCTGTGGGTGGCGCGAAGTAGAGCGCGGCGCCCAAGGCCAAGAGCCCACCGCGGATCACCCACGCGGCCTCGGGGCCGTAGCGCGTGATCAGTACGATGAACTGGGGCGGCAGCCGGATGTAGCCGAAGGCCTGCAGCACGCTAGCGAAGGCCGCCAGCATCAGCAGAACACCCAGACTCCGAACGAAGGTCAGCACGCGCCGAGCCTATCTCGGGCGAGAGCGTGAGGCGAGCCGGTGACTCACACCCAACGCAGCGTGCCGGCGTCGGCGTCGAGGGCGACCTCTTGGCCGAGGGGCAGCTCGAGGTTGTCGTCGATGTGGCCGGCGCTGAGACCCGTGGCCACCGGAACGCCGAGGTCGCCGAGCCGATCTTGCAGCACGTCCTCGATGCGCACACCGTCCTTGCCCGGTGCGGCCTCCGTGAAGGCGCCGAGGACGACGCCATGGACGCGTTCGAACACGCCCGCGTGGCGCAGGCTCGTGAGCATGCGGTCGACGCGGTAGGGGCGCTCGCCAATGTCTTCGAGGAAGAGCACGGCGCCCGTCAGCGGCGGCATGAAGGCGCTGCCGAGCAGGGCGGTGAGCACGGCGAGGTTGCCACCGAGCAGCGGGCCCCGCGCCTGACCCGACGCGAGCCTGACGAGGTCGGACGTGGGCTCCGGCGGCCGGCCTTCGAGGGCGGCGACGAAGCGCGCGAAGTGCGTGTCGTCGAGCTTCGCGAGGCTCGCGACCATCGGCCCGTGCAGAGAGGCCACGCCAGCGCGGGCCCACAGCGCGTGCAGCGCAGTGATGTCGCTGAAGCCCACGATGCGTTTGCCCGCCGCGCGCACTTCATCCGCGCTGATGGACGGCAGCAGGCGCGTCGCCCCGTGGCCGCCGCGAGCACATAAGATGGCGTCCACTTCATCGTCCGCGAGAGCTGCGCGCAGCTCGGCGACTCGACGCGGGTCGCTGCCGGCGAAGAAGCCGTCGCGTGCGAAGATGCCCTCGTCGAACTTCACCCGATAGCGCTGCCCGAGCCTCGCCGCGCCCGCTTCGAAGGCGGCGCGCGAGAACACGCCGCTCGGCGCCACGAGCGCCAGCGTCGACCCGGCCGCGACCGAGCGTGTGTGGGGGGAGCGGGGCATGACACGCCTTGTACTACGTCTCCGCTGGTGTCGAGCGCGTTGGACAGTTTGCTCCGTGTCCAGTCCGCTGGACGATCTGCGTCCTGTCGATCGCGCTGGACAGTCCTTCGCGCCTCGGGTGCCGGTCCGCGTCGCGGGGCGAAGTGCGCTAGGGTGCGCGTCGATGCTCGACGAGCTGACGCGGCTGCTGGAGGCGGGGGAGGGGCCCTTGGTCTATCTCGTGCTCGGGCTCGCCGCCGCCACGGAGTACGTCCTGCCGCCCATGCCCGGCGACAGCGTCAGCCTGCTCGGGATCTTCCTGGCGGCGACCGCGGGCTACTCCGCTTGGCTCGTCCTGGGCTCCCTGACCCTCGGCTCCATCGTCGGCTCGCTCTTGGCCTGGGGCTTTGGTCGCTGGCTCGATGGTCGCCGCGAGCGCTGGCCCCGCTTCATGCGCCACGAGCGCGTCGCGCCCTCCATCGCGCGCGTGCAGGCCTCCTTCGAACGTCACGGCCCGGCCTACCTCGCCGTCAACCGCTTCTTGCCCGGCCTGCGCGCCTTCTTCTTCGTTGCCGCCGGCCTCTCGGGCATGCGTCCCTTGCCCGTCGCCTTCTGGGGCGGAGTGTCAGCCCTCGTCTGGAACAGCCTGCTGCTCGGCCTCGGCTACCTCGTGGGCCGCAACTTCGCGCTGCTCGAGCGCATCGTCCACGGCTACGGTTGGGGAGCGTTGGTCGCGGCGCTGATCGCGGCGCTCGTGTACGTCGGTGCAAAGCGTCGGCGCCCGGATTCGTAGGGCGCGCTCGCCACCTCGTGGGTCGGCACCTCGTCCATGCACGAGGTGAGGTCGAGGGCCTGCAGTAGCTCGGGTCGCATGGCCCGGGTGCGCAGACGGCGGTCGCCGAGAGGACGCCGCGCACCGTTTGACACCGCCAGGTGCCCTTGGTACGGAGCATGACCTTGGGGATGACGACACGAGAGGGAGTCGACAGCGGGAGGCTGACCGCAGCGCTCGGCGCGTTGCTGATCGCGGCTACGGCGAGTGGGTGCGCCTGGGCTAGCGCTCCCGTGTCCTCGGCTGTCGCAGACCGCGAGGGTGCCGGCTACGGTCGCATGGTGACGTTGCGGCGCGACCTGTTCACGGGCATCGACACGTTCTGGTTCGCGACCGGCGCCGCGGCTGCCGTGGTGCCGGTCGATGCACAGCAGGTGGATGTCATGTGGCAGATCTACGGTCGGCAGGCGACGGCCGTGCGCTTCTGTAGCTATCAGGATGGGCATCCGGACTGCCGGATCGATCTTCTCCATGCCGAGCGCCTCCTGCGCTTCGTGGATCCCCACTTCCTGGGTCGGAATCAACGCCGGCACGACCATGCATTGTTGGATGTGCACATGCCTGCGACGCCCTGGGCAGGCGTCTGGGCAACGGATTCCGGGAACAACATCTATCATTGCTCGGCCCAGCAAGAGCCGCATTGTGATCGGGTTGGGGGTGACGACGACCCCCTCTTGGGTTGGCCCGTCGGCGTCCGCTCGCTGCTACGACCCCGGCCCATCGACGTGCTGTGGGTGGAGACCGAAGACCACAGCATCGTGCGCTGCACTGTGGACGCCACACATGCCACGCCAATCTGTCAGCGAAGTCGCCTCCTAGAGAACTGACTGGCCTCCGCGTTGTGCGAGGGATCCAATGTTGTCGAAAGATACAGTGAAGAACATCATGTCGAAAATGAGAATCTCCATGGTCGCCATTGCAGCCGTGTGCGCCCTCAGCGGCTGTGCGCCTGCGTTCTACCTTCCGCTGTCCTCGCACACACTAGATCGGGGCGAGAACGAACAGGTGGACGTCCTGTGGATCACCGATTTGCATGCTCATCCCGGCGCCATCTATCGCTGTGAAGAGACTCCGCAAGGCCCGGTCTGCCAGACGGCACAGGTAAGGTAAGCTCGCGTTACGTGCGGGACATGCGCGTACCTCGCGCCACCGAGCGTCGTCGACGTAGTGAATCATGAATCAGCGTGAGGGGAACCAGCGCGCGCTCGCCACGTCGTGGCTCGGCACCTCGTGCATGCGCGAGGTGAGGTCGAGGGCGCGCAACAGATCGCTCTTCGGCCCGAATGGTGAACGCCCCGAGGCGTGAACCTCGAGGCGCTCCACGGGACCCGATGGGCCGCCTTCAGCGAACGGGCTGCGGCTTCGGCACGTCGTCCGGCGCCTTGATCATGGCGCCGATGAAGTCGCGGTTCAGGCGCGCGATGTTCGCGAACTTGATCTCCTTCGGGCAGGCCGCTTCGCACTCGCGGTGGTTGGTGCAGCCTCCGAAGCCCTCGGCGTCGGCCTGCGCCACCATCTTGCGGGCGCGATCCTTGCGCTCGGGCTGACCCTGGGGCAGCAGGCCGAGGTGGGTGATCTTGGCCGAGACGAAGAGCATGGCCGAGGCGTTGGGGCAGGCCGCGACGCAGGCTCCGCAGCCGATGCAGGCGGCCGCGTCGAAGGCAGCGTCGGCCGTCTTCTTGTCGATGGCGATGCCGTTGGCGTCCGGCGCCGAGCCCGTGCGTGATGTGATGTAGCCGCCCGCTTGGATGATGCGGTCGAAGGCGTCGCGATCCACGACCAAGTCCTTGATCACGGGGAAGCCCGCGGCGCGCCACGGCTCGAGCCAGAGCTCGTCGCCGTTCTTGAACTTGCGCATGTGGAGCTGACAGGTGGTGGTCGCGGCCTGGGGCCCGTGGGGGATGCCGTTGATCACCATGCCGCACATGCCGCAGACGCCTTCGCGGCAGTCGTGATCGTAGGAGAAGGGATCCTTCCCGTCCTTGATCAGGCCCTCGTTCACCAGGTCGAGCATCTCGAGGAAGGAGGAGTGCTCGGAGATGTCCGTGGCCTCGTAGCGCTCGAACTTGCCGGGCTTGCCGGGATTGTCCTGACGCCAGACGTGGAGCGTGATGTTCATCGTTCGTTCAGTCATGACTGGCTCCTACTTGTAGCTGCGCGTGGAGGGCTTGAGCCGCTCGAAGACCAAGGGCTCCTTGTGGAGCGTGGGCTTGCTGACGTCGCCCGAGAATTCCCACGCTGCGACGTACTGGAAGTTCTCGTCGTCTCGCTTGGCTTCCTTGCCGTCTTCGCTGCGGTGCTCCTCCCGGAAGTGGGCGCCGCAGCTCTCTTCGCGATTCAGCGCGTCGATGCACAAGAGCTCCGCGAGCTCCATGAAGTCCGCCACGCGGCCGGCGCGCTCGAGCGTCTGGTTGAACATCTCGCCCGTGCCCGGGACCTTGATCTGCTCCCAGAAGCGCTCGCGGATCTCGGGGATCTTCTCGAGCGCCTCCTTCAAGCCCGCTTCGTTGCGGCTCATGCCGCATTTGTCCCAGATCAGCGCCCCGAGCTCGCGGTGGAACTCGTCCGCCGTCTTGCTCGGCTTGGGCGCGTTCAAGAGCTTGTCGATGCGCGTGGTCACGCGCTCCATGGCGCCCTTCACCTCGGGGTGATCGAGCTCCACCTTGGGCAACTCGCGCACCGTGCCGAGGTAGTTACCCACCGTGAAGGGCAGGACGAAGTAGCCGTCCGAGAGCCCCTGCATCAGCGCCGAGGCGCCCAAGCGGTTGGCGCCGTGGTCCGAGAAGTTGGCCTCGCCCGCGGCGAAGAGCCCGGGGATGGTGGTCATCAGGTTGTAGTCCACCCACAGGCCACCCATCGTGTAGTGGCTCGCCGGGTAGATGCGCATGGGCACCTCGTAGGGGTTCTCGCCCGTGATGCGCTCGTACATCTCGAAGAGGTTGCCGTAGCGATCCTCGACCTCCTTCTGACCGAGCCGCTCGATGGCGTCGGCGAAGTCGAGGTAGACGCCGCGCCGCTGACCCGCGACCTCGGGACCGACCCCGAGTCCGTCGTCGCATACGTACTTGGCGTTGCGCGAGGCCACGTCACGCGGGACGAGGTTGCCGAAGGCGGGGTAGCGCTCCTCGAGGTAGTAGTAGCGATCCTCCTCGGGGATCTCCGACGGCTTCTTGGTGACGTCCTCTTTCTTCTTCGGCACCCAGATGCGGCCGTCGTTGCGCAAGGACTCGCTCATCAAGGTGAGCTTGGACTGGTGCTCGCCCGCCTGGGGGATGCAGGTCGGATGGATCTGCGTGAAGCAGGGGTTCGCGAAGGCCGCGCCCTGGCGATGTGCGCGCCACGCGGCCGTGCAGTTGCTGCCCTTGGCGTTGGTGGAGAGGTAGAAGACGTTGCCGTAGCCGCCGGTGGCGAGCACCACGCAGTCGGCGACGTGAGCTTCGATCTCTCCGCTCACCAGGTTGCGCGTGACGATGCCGCGCGCCACGCCGTCCACGATGATCAGCTCGAGCATCTCGGAGCGCGTGTGCATCTCCACCGTGCCGGCTCCGATCTGACGCTCGAGCGCCTGGTAGGCGCCGATCAAGAGCTGCTGACCCGTCTGGCCGCGCGCGTAGAAGGTGCGCGAGACCTGGGCGCCGCCGAAGGAGCGGTTGGCCAAGAGCCCACCGTATTCACGCGCGAAGGGCACGCCCTGGGCGACGCATTGGTCGATGATGCCGTTGCTGATCTCCGCCAGGCGCCAGGTGTTGGACTCGCGCCCGCGGAAGTCTCCGCCCTTCAGCGTGTCGTAGAAGAGTCGCCAGACGCTGTCGCCGTCGTTCGGGTAGTTCTTGGCGGCGTTGATGCCGCCCTGGGCCGCGATGGAGTGGGCGCGTCGAGGGCTGTCCTGGAAGGCGAAGCACTTGACGTTGTAGCCCATCTCGCCGAGCGAGGCGGCGCCGGCGCCACCCGCCAGGCCGCTGCCGACGACGATCACCGTGTAGTTGCGACGGTTCGAGGGGTTGACGAGCTTTCCGTGGTCGCGGTGCTTGGTCCAGCGCTCCTCGAGGGGGCCGCTCGGTTCGTTCGAATTGAGTTCCATGACCTACCTACAGTTCGAGCTGAGAGTTCAAAGGGTGACGATGTTCGCCATGACGCCGGCGGGGATGCTCAAGAAGCCCACGGTGATCAGGAAGGCGAAGAGGTTGGCGATCCAGGCGCGGTAGCGGTCGTACTTGGGGTGGCTCGCGCCGATGGTCTGAAACATGCTCCAGAGCCCGTGGCGAAGGTGGACGCCGAGGCAGAGCACGCCCACGGCGTAGATGGCGACGATCCACCAATGCTGGAAGCCGCTGACCAGGTTGGCGAAGGGGCTCTCCTCCGTCAGGCCCATGAAGCCGTACTCCGGAGACACGGTGAGGTGGGCGAGGTGGAAGAGCACGAAGGCCAGGAAGAGCGGGCCCGTGGCGTACATCGTCTGGGCCGCGTAGTTGGTCGCGAGATCCTGCTTCTTCTTGTAGGGCGTAGGTCGCGCGTCGCTGTTGCGGCTCCACAGAGTCCAGGCGGACCAGACGTGCATGCCCAGGGAGAAGAGCACCAGGATGCGCGTCGGGTACACGACCTGAGGGTGGGCGTGCAGCCACTCGGCGTAGCTGTTGAAGGCCTCGGCTCCCTTGAAGACCTGCAGGTTGCCGAGCAGGTGACCCGCGGCGAAGCCGAAGAGGATCACGCCGCTCGCCGCCATGGCGACCTTCTTGCCGATGCTGGTGTCGGTAAGTCTCAAACTCTGCTGCATCGATAGCTCCCTTGGAGGTGGGAAAAGCGGGCCAGACATACACCCGGAGGGCGTGCTTCGGTAGGGAAAGGCGTGGGATTTGTTACGTCGGGCCCGGAAGGCCCTCGTCGAGCGGGGGATCCACGCACGTCACCTCTTCGCCCCGGAAGGTGCGGAGGGTCGTCCGACCGGGGGCCGCCGACACCACGGGGTCGCGTCCGAGGGGGATCTTTCCGGCGCCTCCGGGGGTGTCGACCACCAGCTTCGGCAGGGCGATGCCGCTGACGCGTCCCTCGAGCTTGGCCATCAGCGCGACGCCTCGGCTCAGGGGCGTGCGCAGGTGACTCGTGCCGCGCACGGGATCCATCTGCAGCAGGTAGTAGGGCCGCACGCGTGCGCGGATGAGGCCGCGGAAGAGCGCCTCGAGCGTGTCCTCGTCGTCGTTCACGCCGCGCAGCAGCACGCTCTGGTTCATCACGGGCAGGCCCGCGTCGACCAGCCTCGCGCAGGCGCGCAGCGAGGTGGGCGTGAGCTCTTTCGGGTGATTGAAATGCGTCATCACCCAGACCGAGGGGTGAGACTCGCGCAGCGCGCGGCAGAGATCGTCCGTGATGCGTTGGGGCAGGGTGACGGGCGTTCGCGTGGCGAAGCGCAGCGTGTCGAGTTGAGGCAGCTCTCCCAGAGCGCTCAGGATGGCGCGCAGGCGAGGCGTGGACATCAGCCCCGGATCGCCGCCCGAGACGATCACCTCGCGCACTTCCGGGTGAGCGCGCAGGTAGTCCAACGCCGGCCTCAGCGCGTCGAGGGACTTGGCGCCGCCGCCGTCTCCGACCATGCGCGAGCGCGTGCAGAAGCGGCAGTAGACGCCGCAGCGATCCGTGATCAGCAAGAGCGCGCGATCCGGGTAGCGACGGATCAGCGAGGGCGCCACCTCGTGCGCCTCCTCGCCCAGGGGATCCCGCAGATCGCCGTCGACCGTTGACGCTTCCTCGGCGCGCGGCACGCATTGGAGCCGGATCGGGCAGCTCGGATCGTCGCGGTCGATCAGCGACAGATAGTAGGGGGTGATCGCCAGCGGCAGCCCCTCGGAGAGCGCGCGCTGGGTGCCTTCGCGCTCCGCCGCCGTCAGCGTCAGGGCGTGCTCCAGGGCCGGCAGCGTGCGGATCGTGTGCTGCGCCTGCCAGCGCCAGTCGTCGCCGCGTTCGTCCCGGGCGGACGTCGCCTGCTGTGCTCGCACCATGGGCGACACTTAGGGCAGTCTGGGCGCGCGTACCAGCCGGGACCTCCGAAGGCCGGTCCTCCGATCTCGAATCCTCCGGGAGTCCTGGCAATCGGCGACACGGTGGGCTATCTGGCTCTCGTCACGGGGGCGCGGCCTCCGCTAGGAGGTTATTGTGTCGACTCCTCTCGATCCTCGCCCATTCTCGGTTGAATACCTCGAGAATCCCAGCCAAGACGAGCTGCGGGCGCTGACGCTCGAGCACACTCCCGCCGTGCTGAAGACCGGCGTCGGCAGCCTCGACAAGATCACGCGCAACAAGGCCCGACAGGCGAAGTACACCTACGTCGTCACCGAGACGCCGAGTGCGGACTGGAGTCAGAAGACGATCTCGCGCGCCGAGGCCGCGCCGTTGATCGAGGCGCAGCGCGCCTACATCGAGCAGCAGGGCAAGCTCGTCGCCATCGACGCCTATGTCGGGCTCGGCGACCGAGCCTACGGCACCACCTGGCTCTACACGCCCGAGGGCGCGAACATCGCCGCCATGCAGCAGGTGCTCGGGTTTCCGCGCAGCGACGTCGAGTCCGAGGCGCAGCGGGCGCAGGCGTTTCAGCCCACCTTCCGCATCGTCTACACGCCCGACCTGATGTTGCCCGACATGCCCGGTCATCAGGCGATCCTCGTCGACCTCGAGAACTGGACGACCTACGTGATCGGCGCGGACTACTTCGGCGAGTCCAAGAAGGGCGCGCTGCGCATGCTCTGCCACTACGTCTACCAGCAGGGCGGTCTGGTGCTGCACGCGGGCGCCAAGGCGGTCACGCAGAAGGATGGAACGCGCGTCACCATGACCGTGATGGGCCTCAGCGGCACGGGCAAGACGACCACCACCTTCTCCAAACAGGGCGACCTGACGGAGCCGATCCAGGACGACATGGTCGTGCTCTGGCCCGAGGGCGCACTCTCGCTCACGGAGAACGGTTGCTTCGCCAAGATCGACGGCCTGAACGCCAAGAGCGAGCCCGTGATCCACGCGGGGACGGTCAGCCCCGAGGCGTGGCTCGAGAACGCCTTCCTCGAGCGCGGCGGTGACTTCGACTTCGACAAGGGTGTGCTCACGCCCGACGACGTCTCCCGCCTGCGCGAGGTGCTGCGTCTGACCGGCGCCGACGAGAAGGCCTTGGACCAGTACATTCGTGGAGAAGTCACGGCCAAGGACGTGATCGACGATCGCGGCGTGCCCAAGGATGGTTGGGATTTCGTCGTCTGGACCCAGAACGGACGCTCCATCATCCCCATGAGCTCGATCCCAGGGGCGGCGGATCTGCATCACATTCCCACCGTGCGCTCCATGGGCATCCTGAACCGTGACGAGGGGCGCGACGCAGCCACGCCCGGCATCGTGCGCTTCAGCTCGCCGGAGCAGGCCGCGGGCTACTTCATGCTCGGCGAGACGAGCAAGACGAGCGCCGCGGGCAAGGAGCGCGGCAAGACGCGTTCGCCTTTCACGCAGCCCTTCTTCCCGGCGCGCCACGGTCTCCAAGCCGAGCGCTTCCGCGAGCTCGCGGCGACCATGCAGGGCGTGACCATGTGGATGATGAACACGGGCTACGTGGGCGGCGAGAAGGCGGACGAGAAGGCCGGCAACGCCTTGAAGGTGAAGATCCCCCACTCCAGCGCCATGCTCGAGGCGCTGCTCGAGGGAGGCATCGTGTGGAAGAAGGATCCCGACTTCGGCTACGAGATCGTGGACGTGGACGCGCCCGAAAACGCCGCCTTGGTCGAGAAGGTGCCCGTCGGCATCCTCGCGCCCATGCGCTACTTCGCCGAGGCCGGACGTCAGGGCGAGTACGAGGCGTGGGTCGTGGCCATGAAGGCGCAGCGCCGCAGCTTCCTCGAGGACTACGGTGTGGACGCCAGCATCGTCAGCGCCGTCTGCGGCTGACGCACTTGATCTCGCACTGGTTCGCGGCGAGCATGAATCGAACGAGGAGGTTCACGATGAATGAGGGTTGGCACTACAGTCGCTGGTTCGGTGTGATGTACGGACCGATCCCAGTCGGCGGGATCGTCGTCGGCCTGGGTTTCGCCATCTACTACGCCGTGCGCTGACGAGGCTGGCGCGCGCGTCAGCTCGCAAAGGCCGCCATCAGCACCTGCACGCTCATGCCGATCAGGCAGAGGGAGGCGACGCCGTAGCTGAGTGTGCGCCAGGGCTGCAGCTTGAGCAGGTAGGTGAGGCTGTGCACTACGCGCGCGAAGAAGAAGGTGTAGGCGTAGATCTGGATCGTCCCCGTGTGTGCGCCGAGGAAGACCCAGAGCAGCCCGAGGAGGATGAAGAGGGGTTCGTTCTCGAGGCTGTTGCGGTGCGCGCGCTGCACGCGCTGCGTGAACTCCTGCTCGCCCGTCTGCCCCTTGAAGAGCTTGGCGTCTTCGGGGTTCGCGTAGCCCTGCTCGCGCATGCGCCCGATGCCCGTCAGGTAGGCGAGTCCGACCAGCTTGAGCACGAGGGCGGCGGAGACTGCGGCGAAGACCCGGAAGGCCATGGAGTCGAGAAATTCTTGCATGGCGCGCAGGCTAGACGCTGAGGAGCGAGCCGTCGAGGCGTGACGCGATGGCCGCCGCGCGCTGACCATCGACGCCGGCTGGCCTCTCGTGTCACAGTTGGCACGGAGGCTGTCTCATGTCGGAGTTCACCCGCACGCTCGCACTCGCCGCCGTCGTCGCGCTCGCCGTCGGAGCCGTGTCCAGCGCCGCACGCGCGCAGGAGGAGCAGCGCGTCGACGAGGAGGCGCGCGGGCTCTTCTTGGCTGGACGCGCCGCCTTCAGCGACGGTCGCTGGCAGGAGGCGCTCGAGCATTTTCAACACGCCTACGAGCTGAGCGCGCGACCGGGGCTGCTCTACAACATCGGGCAGACGGCGGACCGCATGCGCGAGGACGAGGTCGCCGTCGACGCCTTCGAGCGCTTCCTTCAGGCCTCGCCGGACGCGCCCAACCGCGGCGCCGTCGAGTCTCGCCTGGCCGTGCTGCGTCACGCCATCGCCGAGCGTCAGACCGCGGACGCCCGAGCCGAGGCGGAGGCCGCTTCCGTGGAGTCGTCTCGAGCCTCATCCCTGCCGCCGATCCTGGTGTTGTCGACCGGCGCTCTGGCGGCAGCCACCGGCGCCGTCTTGCTGGTCTTGGCCAAGGTCGTTGCGGGTGACGTGAACGCCGCCGACGAGGGCACGCCCTGGGTGGACGTGCAGGCCGACTACCGCTCGTCGGGCACGCTGAGCGTCGCCGGTGGCGTGTTCCTTGGGCTCGGCGCAGCCGTCGCCGGCGCGGGCCTGCTCTGGCTGCTGCTGCGCGACGGTGGGTCCGGGGGCGAGTCCGTGGAGCTCTCCCTCTCGCCCACGGGCGCTGCCATCCGGGGGAGGTTCTGATGTCCGCTCGGCCCATCGCGCTCAGCGCGCTGCTCTGCGTGCTCGCCGCCTGTCAGCCCTCGATCCGCGAGGGCTACTACGCCTGCAGCCTCGACAGTGAATGTCCCGGCGGCTGGTCTTGTATCGGCGCGCGCTGCTTCTCCACGCCGCGCTCCAGCGCGGACG
>JAADHO010000391.1 GCA_013151775.1 Deltaproteobacteria bacterium
CGGCTGGGCCGGCGACGTGACCCGCTGCTGGCCCGTGAGCGGCGCGTTCGAAGGCGGCCAACGCGACGCCTACCAGGTCGTGCTCGACGCCCAGGCCGCCGCCCTCGAGGTCACGCGGCCCGGAGCGCGCTATCGCGACGTCCACCTCGCCGCGGCCCGGGCCACGACGCGAGGTCTGGTCGAGCTCGGCGTGCTCGAGGGCGACGTGGACGAGCTGGTCGAGGACGGAGTGCACGCGCTGCTCTTTCCCCACGGCGTGGGCCACCTGCTCGGCCTCGACGTCCACGACATGGAGGACCTCGGAGACCGCGCGGGCTATGCGCCGGGGCGTGAGCGCAGCACGCAATTTGGCCTCTCCTACCTGCGCCTCGATCGCGACCTCGAGCCCGGCATGGCCGTGACCATCGAGCCTGGGCTCTACGTGGTGCCGGCGATCCTCGAGAACGAGACGCTGCGCGACGTGGAGGCGGGACGCCTGAGGCGCGACAAGCTGAAGGCGTTGAACGTGCGCGGCATCCGCATCGAGGACGACATCCTGATCACGGAGACGGGGCACGAGCTGCTGACCGCTGGTGCACCCAAGGGCGTGGCCGAGGTGGAGGCCCTCGTCGGCAGCTGAGTGGCTCGCGTCAGTCGCCCTCGCTGCGCCGCCACTCGCCACAGATCAAGCGCTCGTGGGGCGTGTAGTTCGCCTTGTAGCCGAGGTGGGGATGACCTTGGACGAGCAGCCCGAGATAGAGCCAACGCAGGCCGAGGCGTCGACACAGGGCGAGCTCTTCGAGGATCGAACAGACGCCGAGGGAGAGCCGCGACAGGCCGGGATCCCACACGCAGTAGACCGCGGAGAGCGCGTCCTCGGCGCGGTCGACCACGCTGAACGCGACCAGCCGTCCGTGCAGGCGCAAGCGCAGCTCGAAGCTCTCGGTGCAGCTCTCGCCGAGGAACGCCTGATAGCGCTCGAGGGTCATCTCACCCGTCCCCGGCATGGCGAGACCGCGCTCGCGCTCGTGACGGCGATAGAGCTCGACGCGCTCGGAGTCCACCCTCACGGGACCACGCTCCACCGTCAACAGATTGCGTGAACGCCTCAGCACCCGCCGCTGGGACTTGCTCGGGCTGAAGGCGGCGGCGTCAACGCGGATCGCCTCGCACGCCTGACACGTGGGACATTGGGGTCGATAGAGCACCAAGCCGTGGCGGCGATCGCCGGCGGCGAGGCGCTGGTCGAGGTTCAGACGCGACAAGGGACCGAGCGGCAAGCGCAGGGGCAAGCGCGCCTGCTCGCCGGGCAGATACGGACACGGATGCACGCTGTCATCGAGCAGAGCCTCGGGGGGCTTCACGTCGCGGTCCACGGGTGGGTCATGGGCGTGCACGCGCTCATGATGCCGAAGCTCGGGCGTGGAAGCACCCCCGGGGTCGACAGCGCACGAAAGCGCAGGCCCGACGGCTGCCGGACCTGCGCTCTCTGCGAGGCTGTTCGCGCCCGCGCGTCTACGCCATGGCGCGACGCCGGGAGACGACCAAGAGCGCCAACATCACCAACGCGAGCATGCTCAGGCCCGCCGCCGGATCGCCCGAGGCGTCGCACGCCAGCTCGTCGCCGCTCAGCACACGCGCGCCCCCAGGGCCCGTCGCGTGAATCGGGACGGAGACCCGAGCGTCGCCGATCTGGGCCCAGAGCGTCTGCGTGTTCGCCGGGTCGAGCTCGTATTGAAACACATCACCGCGTGCCTCGACGGACTCGTCGTCGAGGCTCCACTCGACGGGCGCGCCGAAGACCGGGGCGCCGTCGGCGAGGTAGGCCTGCGCGTACACGCTGGGCACGTCGGGGCGAACCTCACCCAGGTCGTCGACGCCAGCGTAGCCATCTTCGTCGGGCCTCAGCTCCACGCGGCTGATGGCGTCGGTCGAGACGGCCATGATCGAGTAGCGGGCGATGACTTCACCCGCGGAGACCTCGATCACCGTGGGGCCCTCGGTCTCGGGCGTGAGCACCAGCCAATCGGCATTCGTCCTGGCGCCGCGACGGATCTCTGCGGGACCCGCCCGCAGCTCGAGGACGCCTTCACCTCGCAGCTGGCGCCCTCCCGCATAGAGGGTCGTGAGCACGGGCACGCGACCACCCACAGCTACGTTGGGCGTACCGGTGACTGGGGCCGAGCCGAAGAGCACCGCGCCCACCTGCCACTCCACGCGCTCCACCGGCCGGGCCTCGAGATCCAGACGCGCCACCAGGCTTCCGTCGACGGGCGAGCGGGCACTCAACGTCGCGGAGCCCGCCGCGAGGAAGCTCACCTGAACCCGTCCATCGGGCAGCGGGGAGACCTCGAGCACGCTCGGGTCACTCGTCTCGAAGCTCGACTCGCTGCCGTCGCTGACCGAGAAGGTAGCGCGTGAGCCCACGGCGTAGGGGTCGGATGCGGCGTCCCTGCAGCCCTCCGAGACGATGATGGCGCCGAACGCCGCGTCGTTGAAGTGAGCAGGTTCCGGGGCGATGCAGGCGCTCGGCTCCTCTGCGCATGCGGCTGCGCCCAGGGCGAGGGCTAGGACCAAGAACAAGGGGAGAGTGGACCGGGAACGATTCTTCGAGTGCGTCATTTCGCACCTCCTTGCCGGAGCCCACTGCAGCCGCCGTGCCAGCTTTGGAGGACGCCGTCGATTGCGCCATGATCTCCGACAGATACGCGCCGGTCGGGCGGCTAGAAAATGTCCTCCGGAGGACCCGGAGGGTGTGGCGCGGAGGGCACAGGAGCGTGAGTCGCGCGCCCGGAGTGGATGTGAGGGCGTGTGCACCTCGCGTAGATTCGTGCGCTGGGCGCTCGAGCTCTCAACACTCCGGCGCGCCGAGGGAGTAGGCTCCGTGCATGAGCGTTCGAGACATCGTCGAGGTCGGCGTGCCGAGCTTGCGGGAGCGCGCCACGCGGGTGCCCACGGCTGACCTCGGCTCCGAGGACCTCGCGACGTTGGTCGAGGACTTGGTGGACAGCATGCGCGCGGCGCAAGGCGCGGGCCTCGCGGCGCCTCAGATCGGCGTCGGCCTGCGCGTCTGCGTGATCGAGGTGAGGGACAACCCACGCTACCCCTACAAACCGAACGTCCCGCTCACGATCCTGGTCAACCCGGTGATCACCCCCTTGGGTGACGAGATGTTCGACAATTTCGAGGGCTGCTTGTCTGTCCCTGGTTTGCGTGGCCTGGTCCCGCGCCACGCGGGCGTGCGCGTGGAGGCGTTCAGCCCACAGGGCGAGCGCCTGGATTCTGAGATCTGGGGTGTCACAGCCGGCACCTATCAGCACGAGTGCGATCACCTCGACGGCGTGCTCTTCCTCGACCGGGTGCGCGACACGCGCAGCCTCTCCACCTGGGACGCCTTTCGCGAGCACCACGAGGCCGACTTCGCCCGACGCGTGCGGGCCTTGGTGGAACGCTTTGGGAGCTGAGAAGGAGTAGGGGCCGAAAAGAGAAAACGCGTCGAGTTCGCATTTTCTCTGAAGCCGGGACCGACTGCCGGCCATTCCTCGATGTGACCACGATGCCGTACGGCCAAAAGTTGCGTTCCGTGAATACGCCCATCCGAGGTCTGGACGTCAGGGAGGCCTATGCATCCCACGCCCGGTTCGTATGGGCGACACTCCACCGTCTGGGCGTGCCTCGAGACGATCTCGAGGATCTACTCCAGGAGGTCTTCATCGTAGTGCATAGACGACGAAGATCATGGGACGGCGTCTCACCCCTGCGAGCGTGGCTTTTCGGGATCTGCACTCGGGTGGCCTCGACGCAGCGACGCAGCCGAGCGCGACGACGGGAAAGTGGCCTCGACTCCTCGGAGTTCGCGCGTCACGAGGACACACCGGAGCACGCAGCACAGCGAGCCGACAAGCGTGCGCGGGCTCGTGCCCTCATCGCGGGCTTGTCCGACAAGCATCGAGTGGTCTTCATCATGCTGGAATGTGAGGGGCTAGAGCCCCCGCGAGTCGCAGAAGAACTCGAGATCCCGGTGGGCACCGTCTACTCGCGACTGCATTCGGCGCGTCGTGAACTCCGAGCGGGTCTCGCACGCCTGCGTGCCCGCGACGAAAGAGAACAGCGCTCTTCAGACCGAATGGAGACTCCATGACAACCAGATCCCGCTGGTCCGACGAGCCAGACGCACCCCCCGAAGCTGAAGATTTTCGGGCTGCCTTCGAACCCCCACCGCCGCTCGATCCGGCCGTCTTGCAGGCTGTGGCAGGCAGGCTCGACGCTCGGCTCGCAGCCCGAGGGAGAGCGCGTTTCATCGCAGCCGCGCTCGTGCTCGGCGTCGCCGCTGCGGTGCTGCTGGCGGCGCTCGCCTCGCGGCCCGAGGCAGACCAGGTCGCACGGGAACAGCTCCGCCCCGAGCCGATCGCGCCTGCGCTGCCCACACGGGGTCCGCAGGGCACACCGGGGGACGCTCAGCTGGACCCTTTGGAGATGCGCGGGCTGGGACATCGGCTGCCGGTGGCGGCGGTCGATGCGTCGACGGAGGAGAACACGGCGCCACTAGAGGCCGCGCGGGTGTGCCTTCGAAGGGGCGACAATGCGTGCACGATCGCTGCACTCGAAGGCCGCGCCAACGATCCCGTCTCGCTGTCGCTGCTGGCGGAGACCTACCGCGTAGTGGGCGACGTCCCAGGCGCGATGCGCGCGATGCGCAGGCTCGTCCAGCTCTTTCCTGAAGATCGGCGTGCCTCACGCTACCGTGAATATCTGTACGCTCATGGCCAGGGCGACGCAGGCGAACAACCCCAGGGCCAGCCACCCTCCAACCCCTCGACACGCGTCGAGCGTCCCCGAACACTCGAACGAGCGCGGCCGGCGGAGGACGTGCCCGTGGAGCCCGTGGAGCCCGCGCGTCCTGAGCAGCCCACCTCGTTCACCAGCGAGACCGTGCGGCGCGTGGTGGCTGCGAACCGTCAGTCGCTTCAGGAGTGCTACGATCAGGCGATCCGCGGCGAAGCTGCGCCTCCCAGCATGCGCCTGGAGATCACGCTGCGCGTCTCCGCATCAGGCCGGGTCACGCGGGCAGAAGTCAGCGGAGGGGACTGGCACGATGTGGGCGACTGCCTCGAGCAGGCCATACGCGAGTGGGATTTTCCTGCGTCCCAAGAAGGCGGCCAGACGGCCTTTCCTGTGGTCTTCGCGGGCGGCATGTGAGCTGGCGACTGGCGTGAAGCTCGAACTCGAGCTCAGCCGTGCATGGCGAGGAAGTAGAGCGTGAGGCTGAAGATGCCGCACATGCCCGCGGTCTCGACCCAGTTCAGCTTCCCGTCGTCTTGAACGGCCTTCCACAGGATCAACAGCTCTGGGAAGGCGAGCAGCATGACCATGGTGGTCTCGAGGTCGATGGGCAGAGCCGAGCCACCCGGCGCCGCGGGCACGACGCCGAACTGCACGAAGACACCGATCAAGATCAGCGAGATGGGCATCACCACGAAGGGCACCTGGGTGATGGCGCCGCTGACGTTGGCGAGGGCGATGTCGTACAGGCCCTTGGCGTGGGCGGTGGCGATCATCACGTAGGCGCCGGTGCACGAGAAGACGCTGAGCAAAATGGCGCCGATCATCTCGGGGTAGCCCGCCGCCTCCACGCCACGCACCAAGATGTCCGCGAACTCGCCCACGGCGTGGCCACCGATCACGGAGGTGATGACGCCCAGGATGCCGAAGCCCGCGATGTGCGCGGTGGTCGGCGGATCATGCGGCGGCTCTTCCTGCTTCGGCGCCTTGTAGCCGTCCATCTGCTCGAGATCACCGTCGGCGGCGCGCTCTCCGCTGGCGCCGCTGAAGCGCTTCACCAAGCGCACGATGGCCACCACCTCGATGGCCAAGAGCACAGCCGAGATCACGTAGAGATCCGTAGGGCCGAGACCGAGCCCTTCGTGAGCGCCGGCGGAGAAGGCTCGCAGGCAGAGCATCAACAGGCCCGTGGCCAGGAACACGCCCGCGGCGGCGGCGTAGAGATCCGTGCTGAGCTTCACCAGCGGCTCCGGCAGGCGCGCGAAGCCGCGTTTGTCGTGGGGTAAGAGCCCGCTGTACACGCCGAAGGCCAGCGCGCCCACGTGGAGCGTGAGGATCACGACGATGAAGCCGATGCGAGGCGCGGCGACGAGCACGAAGCCGAGCATCACCACCTCGGGCAGGTTGCTCGCCAGGCCCGCCATGGTGCCCGCGACGAAGCCGTTCCAACCCGCACGCTCGCCCATGCCCTCGACGGAGAGGATCATCGCCTCGCACGAGCCGAAGACGACCAGCAGCCCGCCGATGGCCAAGAGCGTCGCGAAGAGCCAGCCGGGGCCGAGCTCGAAGTGGTGCGTGCCCTGGGCCACGCCCAAGAGCACGAGTCCGATCGCGAGTGCCTTCACCCAACCGCTATGTGCCGCGCCGCCAGCTGTCATGCGAGCGGGTATAGCAGAAGATCCGAGGCCTCCATGGTCGAGCGGATGTCAGCCGTCGGGCAAGAAACGGTATCCGGCGCCGCGCACGGAGAGGAAATAGCGCGGCGTCTTGGGGTGAGGCTCGAGGACCCGTCGCAGGCGCGAGATGAAGTTGTCTACGGTGCGCGCCTCGCCGTAGTTGCGCAGCTTCCAGACCTTCTCGAGCAGCTCCTTGCGGCTGAGCACGCGGCCCGGGTTCTCGGCGAAGTAGCGCAGCAGATCGAGCTCGAGTTGGGTGAGCTTCACGGGCTGGCCCCGCACCGTCACCTCGTGGGTGTCGAAGTCTGCGCGCACGTGGTCGAACTCGAGCAGCGCCTGTCTGCGACCTCCTCCATCGCGCTCCCAATTTCGTCGGCGCAGCATGGAGCGCACGCGAGCGAGCAGCTCCGTCAGCTCGAAGGGCTTCACCAGATAGTCGTCGGCGCCCGCCTCGAGGCCGCGCACGCGATCGTCCGCGCTGGCGCGCGCCGTCAACATCAGCACGGGCACGAAATTGCCCGACTCGCGCAGATGTGAGCAGAACTCGAAGCCGTTCATGTCGGGCAGCATCACGTCGAGCACCAAGGCGTCGTAGCCCTCGGAGGAGAGCAGACGCTGCCCCGCCTCGCGCGCCGTGGGCGCCACATCCACCCGATAGCCCTCGAGCTCGAGGTTCAGCTTCAAGCCCGCCGCGAGGTGCGCCTCGTCCTCCACCACCAAGAGCCGCTCACCATCCTGACTCATGCATCCGGTGTAGCAGATCGGGCGCGGGCAGGTGAACCTCAGTCCTGCACGTGGGGCAGGGTGACGCGCATCAGCGTCCCGACCCCCTCGTCCCCCGGACAGGCCTCGACCTTGCCGCCGAGGTGCCGTACCAGAGAGGACACGACGAAGAGCCCCAGGCCGGTCCCCTTGCGGCGTCTCACGGCCTCGCGATCGGCGCGATAGAAGCGTTGGAAGACGCGCCTGCGCTCCTTGTCCGCGATGCCGATCCCGCGATCCACCACCTCGATGGCCAGCCCCGTTCCGTTGGCTGGCTGAGCCCGCAAGGTGATGCGCGGTGTGCCCTCCGAATACTTGGCGGCGTTGTCGAGCAGGTTCTTCAGCACCACCTCGAGCGCGGCTCGATCGGTGGCGAGGCTCAGGCCCTCTTGCACCCTCACCTCCACGGCGTCTGTCGGCAGAGAGCGGCGACGCCTCAGGTTCGACGCCGCGTCCATCAACAGCTCCCGCACCTCCACTTGCTGCACGTGCATCCCGCGCGAGCCGTGCCTGGCCGTGGCGCGGCTGGTCTCGAGCACGTCGTCGATGAAGGCGTTCAGGCGCTCCACGTCCTCCCGCATCATGTCGTGCAGCGCGTCACGCTGCCGGAGCTCGACGCCCTTCCGCTCGAGCGTCTCGAGACACAGCTTCAGCGAGGCCAGCGGGCTCTTCAATTCGTGGGTGACCGAGTCGATGAAGCCGTCCTGTCGGCGCACCTCGAGGATCTCGCGCACCAGGAACGCGGTGAGCAGCCCCAAGGAGGCCATGATCACCACGAACGACAGCGCACCCAAGACCAGCAGCCAGACCGCGGCGGCCACGTCGTCGCTCTGGGCGATGGTCTTGGCCAGGAGCAGCGTCCAGCCCACCAACAGGGCGGCGGCCAGGGGCACGGCCGTGGCGCCCAGGAGGATCGGCAGCGAGAGCGAGCGGCGGCGAGCCAAGGAGCCTAGCGTCCTGTGGAGAGCGCGCGGTGATGATGCCCCTGCGGCGCGGACGTCATCGCAGGCTGTTGATGTGGGCGACCAGCGTGTACTCCCCGTTCTGGCTGGTCGCGTCGTCCCTCAGGACCACGCTGCTCTCCGTGGTGTCGATGGCGAAGGAGGCGTCGTTGTCGGCGCTCGAGGTGTCGGGATCACCGCCCGTGATCTCGGGTGCGCCACCACCGACGGTCATGCGGCAGTTGAAGTAGCCGGCTGTGGGCCCACCGAAGAGCAGCTTCCCGCCGCACACGGCCTGCGTACGGCACCAGTAGCCTGCGCCATTGCTGCGCGGCAGGCGCTCGACCCGGAAGCTGCAGATGGCGCCTTCGGACACGGGGCGTGAACCGGTGACCACGGTCACGGCAGCGGTGACCTCCACGGACGAGGTAGCGCCGGGTGTCCCGCCACCTTGGGAGGGCATCATGGGACCTGAGCCCGGTCCGGTCGGTTGCTGAGCCTGCGGCATCGGGCTGGACATCGGGCTGGACGACCCCCTGTCCATGACGAAGTAGGCGCCAAAGCCCGTGGCCACACATAGGGTGAGCAGGAGCAACCCGCCGCAGCCCACCGCCACCCAGATCATGCCGTTGCCTTTGCGTCCCGGATCGTCTTGCATTCGCCCTTCATAGCACGAAGCGCCCAGGATCTGGACTGGTTCACGACCGCAAGAGCTGCCCCAGATGATCGCGCTCAAAGGCGTTGGCGTCCGCGTGCCTCTCGAAGAGCGCCTCGCGCACCCGGAACTCGGGGGTGTGCACGCGGCGACGTCCGTTCACGCACTCGACGGGGATCTGGTGGTGCAGGAGCTCGTGATACACCACGGCCTCGACGAAGAAGCGCGGGACCCACTCGGCGTCGAGCGCCCGATGCACGCGGATCAGGCGATCCTCACGCACGTAGGAGCCGAGCTGGATGCTGCGCCGACGCCGACTCGGCGCGCGCTTGCCCCAGCTGATGCGGACGTCCAAGGACGCCCACTCCTCCGGCTCGAGGTAGCGGCAGGCGACCTGCTCGAGGATGGCGCGGAGATCATGAAACCGACCCATGGGCGTCAGTCGCAGAACCGCCGTGGACGGCCTCGGGCGGATCAGCTGCCGGTGCACGGTCACGAAGGCGTCGACGCGGACTCCCGCCTGCGGCTCGTGACGCTCGACCCAGGTCAGCAGAGAACGGAGGGTGTCGGGATCGGCCTCGAGGAACATGTGGTGCAAACGCAGCACGAGCGCGTCTCCACGCCTTCGCGCGACGACCATGCTGCGGCGGTTGTCGGTAAGCGTCAGGGCGATGGGCCGAGAGCAGAGGGAGGCGAGCGTGCGACGCAGCTCCTGGGCGCGCTCGTCGAGCGGGCGCGCGCCTTCGCCTCGAGGTGAGCCACCGGCGGAGACCGAGGAGGGACGCGCCTCGGCAGAGGACGTCGGCCGGATACCCACGCGCTTAGGGACACACGTGTCCGTGGCCGCGGAGTCGAACCCAAAGCTGAGCTGCGTCGTGCCCACACTCCATGCATGCCCCAAGCGGACGCGAACGACAAGAGACAGGCGCGAGCGTGGGCGTGCCATACTCGGCGCCCGTGCACGGCTTCCAACATTTCGCCGAGGCCTGGCTGGTCCCCGCGCAGCTCTTCTTCACCATGCTCGGCATGGGCGCCACCCTGAGCGCGCGCGACTTTCTGGAGCTAGCGCGCAGGCCCCACGGCGTGGGCGTGGGCGTCGTGCTTCAGCTGGTGGCCGTGCCCCTGCTCGCCATGCTCTTCGTGGCGCTGCTCGACATTCCCCCCGGCTGGGCCGTGGGTCTGTTCTTGGTCGCCGCCGTGCCGGGAGGCGCCGCGAGCAACCTGCTGACCTTCATCGGCAAGGGCAGCGTCCCTCTGTCCATCGCCATCACCACGCTGACGACCCTGGTGAGCCTCGTCAGCGTGCCCCTCGTGCTGCGGCTGACGGCGTCTCAGCATCTGCCCGAGGACTTCTCCTTGCCAACGCTGCAGGTGATCCGCGAGATCGGCCTGTGGCTCCTCGGGCCCCTCGCCCTGGGCATGCTCTTCCGGCGCGTCTGGCCGCAGCACTCGGGCCGCCTGGAGAAGATCGGCGTGCGCACGGGCATCGCGTTGATCCTGGTGATCGCCATCAGCTCCGTGGGCAGTGGGCGCCTCGCCATCCTCGAGCACGGCCCCTGGCCGCCGGCGCGCATCGCGCTCTTCGTGCTGCTCTTGCTGCTGCTCGCCCCGCAGCTCTGTCGCCTCCTGGGCCAAGACGACCCCTCCACCATCGCCATCAGCGTAGAGGTCGTGGTCCGCAACACCTCCATCGGCCTCTTGCTCGTGCACTACTTCTTCCCGGGGCGCCCCGAGCAAGGCGAAGTGCTCTACACCTGCCTGCTCTACGCCGGCCTCGCCGCACCCTCGACGCTGCCCATGCTGCTGCGCCACCGGCGGGGCCACAGCGCCGTGCTCTTCCGCGCGCCGCGGCCGGCGGAGCGCTCCTGAGGTGAAGCGGATTGCTGGGCGACGGCCCGCGCGTCCTCGCTTCGTGCCTTGCCTCGACACGCCAGGCTCCTTATATCGCCTGAGTGCTCCGCTTCCCCCCGCTCACGCCGCTCACGAAGTTCCTGCTCTTGCTGCTCTTCGGCGTTTATCTGGCCGAGATCATCGCGGAGAACTGGCTCGGCGTGCCGGCCTTCGCCCTGCTCTCGCTGAACGCCGTGAACCCCGGCCTGCCCACCCTGTGGCAGCCCTTGACCTACGCCTTCGCCTGGCCGACGGATACGGAACACCTCTTCAGCATGCTGCTGACGCTGCTCTTCTTGTGGTGGATGGTGCCACCCTTCGAGCAGAGCTTCGGCCGCAGGCGAACGATCCAGCTGCTGATCACCACGACCCTCTCGGCGGCGCTGCTCGCGCTGGTGGCGGGTCTCTTCTTCAGCGGTGCGGCCCCGCTCTATGGCGCGGGCTCGGCGCTCCTCGGGCTGATCGCCGCCTTCGCCTGGGCCTTCCGACATCGCGGTCAGATGTCCTTCTTTGGCGTGCTGCCCATGAAGCCCGTGAACATCATCTACATCGCCCTCGGCTTCAGCGTGCTCGTCTTCTTGATGACCAAGGACTTCGTCGGGCTGATGGCGGATCTCGGCGCCATCGGCGGTGGCGTGCTCTTCGCGGAGTGGATGAGCGCTCCCAAGAAGCCCAAGAAGCCCAAGAAGCGCCGCAAAGGCGGTCCAGATCTGCACGTCGTGGATGGGCGCGACGGACCGCGCTGGATCAACTGAGGCCACCGCCCGCGATCAACTGAGGCGGGCGCCCGCGCAAAATCTTCCGATGGGCGCTATGCTGTGAAGCATGAAGTACCTCACCCTGGCACTCCTCGGCCTGTTGGCCACCGGCTGTTTCGCCGACAGCTTCACCCCAGCATACGACCCCTGCCTCTCGAGCAGCGAATGTGAGGCGCTCCTGACCTGCACCCCCATGAGCGTCGACTATGGGAGCTATGTGGCCAGCGACGCCATGTGCACCCAAGGCTGCTCGTCGGACGCCAACTGCCCCCTGACCTTCGCGGGCTACGAGGGCGCGTGCTTCTCTATCAGTGGCGGCCCGGCGATCTGCTACGAGCGCTGCGACACGGACTCCGACTGCGCGAGCGGCTTCGGCTGCACCGACACGGTGGGCGGCGCCCTCGACGCCATCTGTCTACCGATCTGAGCGAGCGCGGCGCCGCTCAGAACTGGATCGCTGCGCGGCTCTGGATCGTCCAGAGGACGTCCTGGGAGAGTCCGTCGGGACCAGAGAGCGCCTGGCCGATGCGCATGATGCCGAACTCCGTGTCCCACCACATCAGGTCGTCCGGGCCCCAGCGGAAGCGCAAGGCCAGGTCGCCCTCGATGCCGATGAAGCAGTCCGGGTCGAAGCCGTGGCACGAGCTGCTCTCGCCCAGGCTGCGCTCCGACGCGTAGACCGTCCCGAGTAACTTCTGCGCCCACGAGACGAGCACGCCGCCGTGCACCTCGATGCCCGGCAAGAGGGTGATGCGAAACTGCGGGTTGAAGTACTGCGAATTCCACACGCCGCCGTCCGACCACAGGGGCCGCACCGCCTGGCCGAGGCCGTTGGCGGTCAAGGCCTTGAGCGCCACCTGATAGGTCAACAGCCCCACGCGGTAGTCGGGGTGCAGCGGTCGCACGCTCAGCTTGTTCGAGTTGAAGAGCTCACCATCGCCCGAGGCGAAGCCCCACTCCATGGTCGCCGTCCAGCGCTCCGGCCGCGTGAAGCCGACCCGCGCCACGCCGCCCCAGATGTCGGCCCGCGTGTTGTTGCAGATGCCCGTGGTGTCGTCGCAGCCTCCGGCCAGAGAGATGGTGTTGGAGCGCCCCTGGATGGTTACGATCTCGCCCGTCGTGAAGAACGAGGGGCGCCCTTGACCCAGGGCGATCTGCATATCCCAGAACCAGTCGAGGATGTGAATGCGCGAGGCCTGCGCGTCCGTGGGCAGATGCGCGAGCCGTCCGCCGCCCTTCTGCCAACGCCACACGTAGTAGAAGCCGAGCTGCAGCCGGTCGGTCGAGCTCGTCTGATTCCAGTCCAGGTCGCGCCAGATCACGGCGTTGATCAGCTCCTGCACGTCGTTCCCATAGCCGCTGACGAATGCGAAGGGGAAGGTGGAGCGCTGCTCGTAGCTCGAGGAGACCGGGCCCAGACGGACCGTCGATGGATCCGGCGGATCGAGGCCCGGGACCACCGGATCCGCCACCAGCTTGTCGTACGCCAGGGCGTAGATCAGCGGCGTCTCGCGCGTGTCTCCACGGGTCAGCGCGTTGAAGACCGTCAGCGGGCGGGTGGCGAAGAGGACGCGGTCGAAGGTGGAGCCGATGCTGGGATCGCCCCACTCGCCCAGACCGTTTCCGTTGTGCGCCAGGAGCCCGAGTCCCCACTGGGAGGGCATGCGCCCGACGCGGATCTGTCCCACGGGGATCAAGAACTCGACCCAGGCGCGCTTCAGCCGAAAGCTGTCGTTGAGGTCGAAGCCGTTGATGTCCGTGGTGCTCGGATCCGCGGCGAAGAGCGGCGTGCGGGTGATGCGGGCGTTGTCACCGAAGACCACGTTGTCCAAGCCGTCGAACTGCGTGTGCAGGACCGCGATGGGGTGATCCTCGTTGGGCCCGTAGCTCACCTCGGGCTCGAGCCTCAGGCGCATGACGCCGAAGCGCGCCTTGCGCCCCTCCCAACGGCCACGGCGCTGCGCGGGCACGCCACCCATCCACGAGTAGCGCGCGCGGTAGTAGCCGTGGAGCCCAAAGTGCAGCGGGCTGGAGGCCTCGCGGGAGCTGGCGCGCGACCGGGGCTGGGGCGACGCCGATGGAATCGAGGCCGCCGCCGCCTCCTCCGGCGAGGGCACGGAGATCGGCTCTTCGGGGGCCGCATCTTCGTCGAGCGCGCCCTCCCTCTCCGTGACCTGCTCTTCTGTCGCCGCCGGAGCCTCGTCCACCATCGCCTGCTCGGCGCCGTCTTCGACCTCGCGAGGTGTCGGAAGGGGCGCGACCACGTCCGGCGCGGCACTCGGTTCAGCGACCCCAGCGTCGACCTGCGCGCGCCCCGTGATCGAGACCACGGTGAGTGACAAGAACGCAAGCGTCCACACTGGAGCCCTGTGGGCCCGATTCCATGCCTTGATCATCCCATCCACTCCTGGGGTCCGAAGACCCCCCATCCCTGCGCCACCCCCACGGTGGCGCCGTCGTCACAATCCTCGCGTCAGAGCGCGGGGCAGGTCGGTCCGTCCGAGCGCAAGGGCACGATGTTGATGATCGACGCCGTGTCCGGGTGCAGCGGGATCGGCTCACAACCGATCACCTCGATGGGACCGCCTGCGGTCCTGCGCCCGATGACGCGCATGAAGACATCCTCGCTGTCACCGTCCACCGGGATGTTCGCCGCGGCGAAGAGCCCGTCCACGTGAGTCCACTCCTGACCCGCGAAGGGGAAGTCGTCCCCGTCGAAGTAGCGGTAGTGGGGCTCGGGGTTGGTGTCGCCCTCCTTCACCAGCGTGCCGTCGGCGCGCACCACCTGAACGTTGGCGCCGAAGGCCTTGTTGCCAGCGCAATCCTCGACGCGACCTGCGATCAGCGCCGTGCCGCTGCGCTGACGGAATCCGAAGACCGTGGGGATCAGGTTGAGCGTGGCGCGGGAGACGCTGTTGCCCTCGCGATCCCGGGGCGCCGTGGGTGCGGGCTCGCTGGTCTGCAGAGAGCCGACGATCTCGAGCGACGGTGTCGGTCCATCCTGCGGGAAGACGCGGTAGGCGTACCAGCCGCCGGCGGGCGCCGTGACTGCGATCTTACCGTCGACGTCCGTGCTGAAGTCCGAGGCGGCGTTCCAGGGCGTGTTGTCGGGCAGGTTGTCGCCCCAGAACTTCACATGCAGCCCCTCGAAGGTGTTGCCATCATTGAACTCCTTCATCACCAGGTTGAAGTCCACGTCGGCTCCACCCTCGGGCGCCGTGTTGGTGCCAACACAGGAGAAGTCTGCCGGCATGGCCGTCGCGGGGTCGATGCCGTTGCTGTCGTCCGGGTTCACGACTCCGGTCTGGAGCGGAGGCAGGTCCGCGATCACGGGGCCAGCGTCCGTGCCGCCACCGTCCACGCCTCCGCCCGAGTCGGGCGTGCCCGAATCCGCGACCGAGCTGTCGTCGCCGCAACCCGCGGCTAGGGCGGCCCCAAGGCCGGCTACAAGCAGAATCTTCCAAGTCGTCATGAGCTCATCCTCCGATCAAGTGCCGCCCTCAGGCGTCCACTCGAGCAAGCGTGTAAGTTCCCCTCGCATCGTCGGCCATCCATTGGTCCCGACAGAGTTCGTCTCTTCGTAGTGATCTCCGGGCGCCTCGTCGATGTACGGATTGCGCCGATCGAGAAGATAGTCGAAATCCGGGATGAAGTATCCGACCTCGTCGTTCGCGAGGCCCATGAGCCAAACGAATTCGGCGTCTGGCCGCGCCTGATCGCGCAAGTAGGGTCCCGCGGGAGCGGACGAAAGATCCGGTGGGTTGGTGGCGGAGAGGTCGACGATGTCGGTCCCCGGGGGCGTGTTGGAGCCGTCGTAACCGCCGAGGAAGAGCGCCGGATCGAGCTCACCGGGCACCAGGATCAACTGCGCCCGGCCGATGTCCATCAAGGCGACCTCCGTCTGAATGGAGGGCTGATTCACGCCCGGCGCCAGAGGTCGGTCGGGATCCCATTCGTAGGTCGTGCGCACGAAGAGGCGATTGAGCAGGGCGACATGATAGCGCCGATTCTCGATCTCGAGCAGGAACGTGTGACTGCGATAGCCCAAGTCCGCGGTCTCATCACGAACGGCGCCCGCGCCATCGGCGAAGGCCTCGAGCACGAAGGACGCCACCTGCTCGCCCACGTTCTGCGCGATGGAGCGCGACTCGTGGGGCAGATCTTCTCCACCCCAGGTCTGCGCGCGCACACGACCGGGACCGATCTGGCTGCCCACGGCGCCGTTCACGTAGACGGCCACGCCCCCGAGCCCCGGCAGGGCCGTGCCATCCGACGCGACCACGCCCTCCTCCACACCTTTGCGCAGCCAGTTGGGGAAATCGCTGCTCAAGAGCTGATTCGAGCTGCCCGTGTACTCCGCGTGGGCCGCCCAGTTGATCAGCGTGGCGATGGTGGTGTCCGTGCCCGCGTCGAGGAAACGCATCAAGCGCACCTCGTCGTCGATGATCACGGGGTCGCGCGAGTCGCTGACGTAGCGCAGAACGCCGCCGGGCTTGTCCCGCAGGCGGAGGGAGGCGTACTCGATGTTGGCGGGGCGAAGATCGGCCACTGCGGCCCGGATCGCCTGCTCGGCCTTGTCGCGTAGGAGGGCCATGTACGCGGGGTCGAGCCCCGTCTGGGTCTCGTCCACACCCCAAATGCCAAGCGTGTCCCGCGACTCGTGGGAGTGGGTGGCGCTGATGGAGAGGTAGTCGACGCCGAGGTCTGCGACCGCCTCGCGCACCATCCGCACCTCGTCGTCGAAGTAGCCGACGCAGTCGATGGCGGCGATCACCAAGGTGACGTCGCCGTTCTGCAAGGCGATGGCGCGCACCCACTGTGGATCGTTGACGCCCGTGGCCGCGCGCGGGTTGCCGAAGCCCGCGATCCAGACGCCGTCGAAGACGCCGTTGTCGTTGTTGTCCGCGAACTCGTCCCCGGCGAAGGGATCGAACTCGCCGTCCCCGTTCACGTCCACGGTCTGCACGTCGGTGGTGGCGTCGATCACCGGGGTGACGTCCAGCTTGGCCACGCCCACGCGCAGCGTTCCATCGGCGCCCGCCTCGCAACCGGCGCCACCGGGGCAGTACCCGTCGAGCACGTAAGGCGGAGGACCCGCGTCGGGGGAGGAGGCGTCGGCCCCCCCCGAGTCCGCGCTCCCCGAATCCAGCGGGCCCGCGTCGACGGCCGCGCCATCGTCCCCGCAGGCCGCGAGCCCGCAGGAGAACATCAGCGCGAAGCCGAGCGTAGCGCGAGTGTGCATGGAGGCGCTCATGATCGCCCTAGAAGGCCAGCCCCGCGCGCAACCGCACGAGACCGACGGGCGACATGGCGTTGCCTGCGGCGTCGTCGAAGGCGCGCCCCGGCTGGAACCAACCGCCCTCGACTCCGCCCGTCAACACCACGCCCTCGGGCAGGTTGTAGCTGAGCAGCACGGAGCCATCGACCTCGAGTCCGAGGTCACGCTGGCGCGCGTCGCCGCCCTGATAGTTCGCCGTGCGCGACTCGGCGCGCTGACGGTAAGGATCCACCACGGCGGAGGAGGCGCGCCCCCAGACCATGCCCGCGCGCAGGTCGAGCCAGTCGGTGGGTCGATAGCGCACGTGGGGGTTGAGGTAGAACGCACCCGCCAGGCCGCCGTTGGTGGGCAGGAGGCGGCTGCCGGGCGCGGGTCGCGCGCCGAGCTCTTCCGAGGCCGCGAGGGTGGCCGCGCGTGCGGTGTTCCACGCCATCACCTGGGGGAAGAGCACGAGGCCCACCCGGTGGTTGCGGTTCATGGTCGCGCGACGCTGCACTCCGTCCTCGGTGTTCGAGTCGCCCGAGGTGAAGCCGCCCTCGAACGTGATGTCGAGGGAATCCCCGCGGCGACCGAGCTGGATCGCGCCGAGATACTGGCGGATGTCCTCCTTGGCGCGGTCGAGGGAGCGCGTGATGGTGGTGTCGCCGAAGATCGCCACGCCCTCGAAGGCGGCGAAGAGGCGCCCGCCGCTGGGTCCGGCGAAGTCCCAGTTGCCGTAGAGATCCAGCGCCCACACGTCGAGCGTGTCGGCGGGCAGATTGGCCGCCAAGGCGCCAGCGTCCACCGGCATCGCCTGGTGACGGTAGACCCCGTAGAAGCCCGCCTCGCGCTTGGTGCCCTCTTCCTCCGAGCGGTAGCGCAGCGCCAGGATGCCCTGATACGCGCGGTCGCCGCTGCGGAGCCTGGCGATCACATCGTCGTACACCAAGTCGCCCGCGAAGATCGCCTCGAAGGGGACGTCCGCGCCGAAGGGACGCGTGGCGAAGAGCAGCCGCAGGTCACGATCACCCTCGACGTAGTCGCCGAAGCTGGGCGCCTCGTCGCCCGCGTTGGCCAACAGCCCGAGCCCCCAATGGGAGGGCTGCAGGCCGGCGCGCAAGACGCCCACCGAGCTCTGCCACTCGAGGTAGGCCTTGCGCAGATCGAAGGCGTCGCCTCGGGTCGCGGTGACTCCATCACGCGGGCGCTCGGCCTCCTGAACGCCGTTGGTCGCGTCGCCGAAGACGACACCATCGAGGGCGGTGGCCTCCACGACCAGGCGGAAGCGCTCACGGTAGGCGACGTGAAAACCCGCGCGCAGCCACTGGGAACCCCAGAAGTTTTGCCCGAGGCGAGGTGCGAACCCCTTGGACTCGAAGGGCGTGAGCGGAATGTCGCTCATGACCATGGTGCGGAAGCGATACTCGCCGTGAAAGGCGCCGGTGAAGTCAGGAGGGCTCTCCTCCTCCTCGGCCTGCACAGGGG
>JAADHO010000447.1 GCA_013151775.1 Deltaproteobacteria bacterium
GCGCCATCCCCGGCAACGCCACCAGCGGTGCGCCCCCGACGCTGCCCGCCCTCTTGGCCCTCGGCCTCTTCGGGCTGCTCTGGCGCCGACGAAAGTAGGCCCTTGCTCACCGGTCTCGACTGCTTAAGTCGAGGTCGAGGAGGTGTCCCATGACAGACACCCAGAGCAAGCGAGAACCCTATCGAATTGTAATCGGCGTTGGTTTCGACGAGACCGGCGATCAGGCATTGGCCGAGGCGATCCGTATCGCCCGCGACCACCCCAACAACGAACTTCATGCGGTGCATGTCGTCGCCACCGGCGCGACTCATGACGCCCAGAAGCTCGACGAGTTGGGAGATCAGGCGGCCTTCGCACGCGAGAGGCTGCACAAACGCGTGACAGAGATCGTGGACGGACTCTATCCGGGTGAAGACTGGAAGCAGCACTTCGTCTTTCATGTGCGCATCGGTCACACGGCGCAGGCGTTGGAGCAAGTGGCTGTAGACGTGGACGCCGATCTGCTCGTCGTAGGCACTCATCCGCGCAGCAGCGTCGAGAAGTTCTTCCTGGGATCCATCACGGAGACGCTGATGAAGGAGGCCCATCTACCCGTGCTGGTAGCGCACCCCAAGGACTTTCATGGCCTCGCGAAGAGCGACCACGCCGAGCCACCGCGTCCCGGCGAGAGCGTGCGCCCCGACGGCGTCTGGCATCACAGCGAGCTGATGCACTTCGGTCCGCGCAGCAGCTATGTCACCGGCCTGATCTCCACCGGCAACTAGCTCACACGACCAGGATGGCCAATCGGCCGCTTCTGCTTCTATGATCTCGGGATGAGCACTTCATCGAGCCCGACGCTTCGTAAGATCGGGATCCTGACCAGCGGCGGAGACGCCCCGGGCATGAACGCGGCCGTCCGCGCCGCGACGCTGCTCGCCGCTGCCAAGGGCGTCGAGGTCGCGGGCATCGAACACGGATACCGCGGTCTACTCGAGGGACGCTTCCGGCCCCTCGGACCGAGCGACGTCACCCGCATCCTGCGCGAAGGCGGCACCACGCTGGGCTCCGCGCGCTGCCCCGAGATGCACGAGCGCTCGGCTCGCGACCTGGCTCGTCGCCAACTTCGCGATCACGGCGTCGACGCGCTGATGGTGATCGGAGGCAACGGCTCGCTCGCCGGCGCCTACGCGCTCTCGGATCCCGACGAAGACGAGGCGCCCCCACGCGTCATCGGCATCCCCGCAAGCATCGACAACGACGTCGGGCTCACGGGGCTCTCCATCGGCGTAGACACCGCCATGAACACCATCGTCGACGCCTGCGACAAAATCCACGACACCGCGAGCGCCCACGACCGCGCCTTCATCGTCGAGGTGATGGGTCGCGACTGCGGGTACCTCGCCATGACCGCCGCCGTGGCCTCGGGTGCCGACGCCGTGCTCTTCCCCGAGGCGGGCAAGAGCGCCGACGCGGTGGTCGAGCAGGTCCTCGAGACGGTGCGTGCCACCCGCCGTCGAGTCGGTCGCAGCAAGCGCGCGATCATCATCCAGGCGGAGGGCGTCAGCATCTCTCCCGGAGAGCTCAAGGCGCGTGTGGACGAGCGCCTGCGCGCGGAGGACGGCGAGGGCCTCGAGATCGAGACGCGCGTGACCATCCTCGGTCACGTCGTCCGCGGCGGCCGCCCGTCGGCCTTCGATCGTCTGCTCGGGAGCCGCATGGCCAACGTCGGCGTCGCCGCAGCCATGGCGGGCCGCACGCGCGTGATGACCTCGTGGATGCCTCCGATGGATCTGCCGCCCGAGGTCGGTGAGCGCTCCAAGGCGGATCCCTACTGCCTGCTGGTCGATCTTGGCGCCGCCCTCGAGGCCACGCGTCAGCTCTTGGACGGAGACAGCCCGCTCGCCCAATGGCGCACGCAGGTCTTCGCCGGCCTCGAGACCGTGCTGCGCCTCTGAGGCGTCCGCGCGCTCGCGGCTTCCTTTACTCCGGCCGATCCGGCGGCGATAAGAGGTCGTGCGTCTCCACGGCCATCGCTCTCGAGTTCTCATCCTCGTCCTCGCGAGCTGTGGCCTCTCGGCCTGCGCCTCGGGCTGTGAGGACGAGACACCCGACCTCCACTTTCACACCCCGCGCGCGACCATCCAGACTCTGCTCGATGTGTATGGCGTTGCGGACGTCCCCGAGGAGGAGGTTCAGCGGCGCATGTCCCTCGGGCGTCGCTTTCAGCTTCAGGATCCCGAGCTCTTCCACCGCTGCTTCAGCGACTTCCGTGGACCCGAAGACGAAGGCCTCGCGGGCTACGTCTTCGGTAGCCTCGCCGCCGCCAAGGACCACCTGCGGATCACGCTCTCGGAGGACGAGGCCACCGTGATCCCTCAGATCGATGGAGGCCAAGGCAGGCCGGTTACACTCCGCCGCGACGGATCCAAGTGGAAGGTCGTGCTGCGCGAGAGCGTCCCGGCCAGCGTCCAGCGCAGGCTGCGGGCCGTCTATCGACGCTCACGTGAACAGCACGAGGGGGCCGGCAGCTCGCGCTGACCCGGTCTCCTCGGGCGCCCTGTCTTTGCACCTCAGGCCGCCTACATGCAGGCTTCGCTCATGGCGCTCCTCGGGATCTTCGTCGGTGGTCGCTCTCGACGCATGGGCGCGCGGCCCAAGGGTAGGCTGCTGACGCCGGGTGGCGATCGCCCTTTGCTCGACGCCTTGGTCGAGGCCGGCCGCGCGGCGGAGCTCGAGTGCGTGTTGGTGGGCGATGCCTCGCCGTACGAGGATCTCGCGCGAGGCGTGCCTCGTCTGGCCGACGATCCTGCGGGGCGAGGACCCCTCGGTGGGCTGCGGGCGCTGTTGATGCACGCCGGCGCTACGCCTGCGCTGACCGTCGCCTGCGATATGCCTCACGTCGGCGTCGAGGCGCTGCTCGAGCTTCGAGACGCTGCGAGCCGAGCGGCCATCGTGTCTCCACGACGCGCTGAGGACGCACCTTGGGAGCCACTCTTCTCGCGCTACGATGCTCCGCGGGTGTTGCCGGCCATCGATCAGGCGCTGGCGTCCGACCGGCGCTCTCTGCAAAAACTCTTCCGCCGGCTCGAGGTCGAGGAGCTCCCGCTCACGGCTGCTGTGCTCCAGGCTCTGGGCGACTGGGACACTCCGGATGACGTGCGCGCGGAGACCGAGCTGCGGATCTGGGGTGAGGCGTGAGCGTTCCGACGCAGGCCTTGCGCCAGACGCTGCTCGAGCTCGTGCGCATCGAGAGCCCAATCGGTGAAGAGCGCGCGCTCGCGGATCAGGTCGAGAGGCGCCTGCACGCGAGCCTCGGCGATGCGGCGGTGACGCGCTTCGAGGACAACCTCGTGGTGCGGCCACGCGTGCGCGAGGGTCTGCCTCGCATCGGGCTCGCGGGTCACCTCGACACCGTGCGCACGCATCATGAGGGCGTCGCGCGAATCGAAGGAGAGCGGCTCTTCGGCGCGGGCGCGTCCGACATGAAGGCGGGCCTCGCCATCATGCTCGAGCTGACTGAGCGCCTCGATCTCGACGCCCTGCCCTGCGAGCTGACGCTGGTTTTCTATGCGCGCGAAGAGGGTCCATACGAGGAGAACATGCTCGGTCCGGTGCTCGATCGCTTCGCCCATCTGCGCGAGCTCGACCTCGCCGTCTGTCTCGAGCCCTCCGACAACCGCATGCAAGTCGGCTGTATGGGTTCCGTGCACGCCTTGGCGCATTTCTCAGGACGCACGGCCCACAGCGCGCGCCCCTGGCAAGGTGAGAACGCGCTCTTCAAGGCCGCCGAATTCATCCAGACTCTCGCCGCGCGTGAACCCCACGTCGTCAACTTGTTCGGTCACGAGTACCGCGAGGTCATCACCCCCACGCTGATCCACGGCGGACGAGCACGCAACATCGTGCCCGACGAGGTCGAGGTGAACGTGAACTATCGCTTCGCCCCGGGGCGCACGCCGCTCAAGGTGGCAGAGGAGTTACGCGAGCTGCTCGGAGACCTCGGCCGGCTCGAGCCCACGGACCTCGCGCCCGCGGGCCACCCGCACACGGATCACCCGCTGGTGCGACGCCTGGCCGAGTGCGGAGTGGTCGCCGTGGAGCGCAAGCAGGCGTGGACAGATGTGGCTCGCTTCGACGCCGCGGGAGTCGCCGCCGTGAATCTCGGACCCGGCAATGGCGCGCAAGCGCATCAGCGCAACGAGTATGTGGACCTCCCGCTGGTCGACGAGGGCTACGGAATCTTCGAGCGCTTCCTGACGGGCTTGTCCGATTTCGCGGGCTGATTCGGCGAGAGCGCGAGCAAGACACCCCCGAGGGTGATGGCGCAGCCGATGGCGGTGAGCGCGTCGAGGCCTTCGCCGAGGAACAGGAACGCCAAGAGCGTCGCCACCACGGGCTCTCCGACGGTCGCCATGCCGACCACCGTGGGGCGCAGGCTGCCGAGCGAGTAGGTCAACGCACCGTGGCCGATCAGCTGCGGCACGAGGGCAGCGAGAGTGATGAACATCAGCGCGCGCGGAGAGGCAGCCTCGATGGGTAGGTGGGTGACGTAGGCCGCGCCCAAGAGCGCGGTCGCGCCGACGCCGCAGGGCACGCCGAGGAACGCCATCGTCGGCAGGTTCGGACCGAGTCGCCGCACGAGGAGCAGGTAGAAGACGACCGCCACTGCGCCGAGGAACGCCAATGTGTCGCCCCAGAGCTCGTCCGTGCCGGCGCCCGCGTCGAGACCGTGGGCGGAGAGCACGGAGAGCCCGAGCACTCCGAGGGCGATGGCGAGCCAGTGTCGGCGAGTGGGTCGATCGCGTCCCGTGATCAGCGCCACGATGGCCAGCATCAGTGGCGTGGACGTGACGATCGTCACGGAGGCGGCGACGCTCGTCAGCTCGAGGGAGCGCACCCATGCGCCGAAGTGAAGGGCGTAGGCCAGGCCGCCCAGGGCGCCCAGACGCAAGGCGCGCGCGTCGAGGCGCCGCGATCGGATCGCCCGGAGCGTGAAGGGCAAGAGCAAGCCAGCGGCGATCGCGAGGCGAAGCCCGGCCAACACCAGGGGCGGAGTCGGCGCAGCGAGACGAATCAGTGGCGCAGCGAAGCCGATGGCGAGCACGCCCACGGCCAGCACGGGTGTGGCACGGAGACGCGAGCTTTCGGCATGGGCGGACATATGGGTGGATGTGGTTTCGACTGCGGTCAGCGGTTCACAGCGTCGTCGAATAGACGCCACCGCGCTTTCGCACCGCCCTCACAATTCAATGATTTCATGGCCTCGAGAGTTGGCACGAAACTGGCCACTCAGACTGTTCGTACCCCGCAGACGAGGTCTCCCCATGAACTCTCTCTATCTGATGATGATCTTGATCTCCACCGCCTGGTCCATCGCTGGCGTGTTCGCCGTGCGCCGCGTGCGTCGACGCTCGAGGCTCGGCGTCTTGCCCGGCGGGCTCGAAGGCGTGAGCGTGCTCAAGCCCCTGTGTGGCGCGGACGAGTCGCTGGAGTCGAATCTCCGGGGCTTCTTCGAGCAGCAGCATGGGGACTTCGAGTTGATCTTCGGTGTGCGCGGCGCGAGCGATCCAGCCATCGACGTCGTGCGTGCTCTCCGGGACGAATTCCCGAAGGTGAATTGTCGAGTGGTGATCCACGACGGACGCCGCGGCGCCAACCCCAAGGTCGCCAACCTGCGCGCGATGGTGCAGCTGGCTGGGCACGACGTGCTGCTGATCAGCGACTCCAACGTGAGGGTGCGCGCTGACTATGTGCGCCGCATGCAGTCGGAGTTGATGGAGCCGCGCACGGGACTGGTGACGAGCCTGATCGTCGGTCACGGTGAGCGCAGCCTGGGCGCGCTCCTCGAGGGATTGCATCTCACGGGCAGCGTGGCGCCGAGCATCGCCCTGGCCACCGAGCTGGGTCATCCCGCGGTGATCGGCAAGTCCATGATGTTCCGGCGCAGCGTCTTCGATGGGCTCGGAGGATTCGAGAGCGTCGCCCACGTGTTGGCTGAGGACTACGTCATCGGGCGCATGTTCGACGCCGCCGGTTATCGCGTCGTGCTCGCCTCCGAGCCCGTGCAGAACGTCACGACGCGCACCAGCGTCAGCGGCTTCGTCAGGCGTCAGATGCGCTGGACCATGATGCGCGTGCGCCTGGTGCCCGGCGCCTACGCGCTCGAGCCGTTGACGATTCCGCTGCTCGTCGCCTGCCTCGCGCCGCTCTTCGGTGTCTCCCTCGCCTGGCCGCTGCTCTGGGCCGTCGCACTCACCAGTGGACGTGACGCGAGCTCGTGGGTGCTGCTTCGCGGGCGCCCGGGACTGGCCCGCGCCTTGCCGCTCTTTGCGTTGCGAGACGCGCTGATGCTCTTCGTGTGGCTCGCCGCGCCGCTGCGCAAGCACGTGAGCTGGCGTGACAACCGAGTCCGCGTCAGCGCCGGCAGTCGGCTCTACGCGCGTGAACAGGTGGAGCCGGCGGGTGAGCTGCTCGTGGAGGGTTGAAGACCGGCAGGCCTTCGGACGGGCGGAGTTGCTTCCGGCATCCGGCCCGCCCATGCTCCGAGCATGTCGATTCGCGAACGTATTCTGGAAGATATCAAGGTCGCCATGCGGGCCAAGGACGAGCTCGCGCGGGACACGCTCCGCATGCTGCGCAGTGATCTCGGCAAGCAGGAGCTGACGCTCGACAGGGAGCTCTCGGAGGATGACGTCATGGGCGTCCTCGTGCGTGCCGTGAAGACACGCACGGACAGCGCGGCGCAGTACGACGAGGGCGGTCGCCCCGAGCTCGCCGAGAAGGAGCGTCTCGAGATCGAGATCGTAAGGCGCTACCTACCCAAGGCGCTCGACGAGGACGAGGCCAAGGCGGCGGTCGCGCAGGCGATCCGCGAACTCGATGCGTCGAGCAAGAAGGATATGGGCAGAGTCATGAAGGCCCTGCGCGAGCGGCACGGCGCGCGCCTCGACGGCAAGCTCGCCTCTCGCTTGGTCTCGGCCTCGTTGAGCTAGTGCCTCGTTGAAGGTGGATGGCCACGACGTTGCGTTTGGCTCCACGGCCGAGGTCGAGCGCCTCGCGTCGTCTCGCAGGCTGCGCGTGGCGGCGAGCGTCCTCTTCGTCGCGCTGCTCGTCCTCGGCGTGTTCTTTCGTGTCTCTGCGCTCGGTCGCGATCTCGTGTGGCACGACGAGATCTACACACAGGTCTTCGCCTCGGGTCATGGCAGCGCCGATTGGCAGGCGCGCTTCTACGGAGGCCAGATCTTTCACGCGGGGGATGTGCAGCAATTCGTCCACGACGTTCCGGAGCGCAGCTCGTGGGACACGCTCAGCGCCCTCGCCCGCGACGAGCCTCAACATCCACCGCTCTACTATCTGCTGGCGCGCAGCTGGCGCGGCGTCTTCGGTGAGAGCATCGCGGCCCTACGCGCGCTCTCGGTCTGCGCGAGCGTGCTCGGTCTCGCCCTCTTCTATTGGCTCGCGCTCGAGCTCTTCAGGCAGCGCCGGGTCGCTCGCATGGCGACCGTGTTGATGAGCGTGTCGCCCTTCTTCGTGCTCTACGCCCGCGAGGCGCGTGAGTATGCGCTCCTGGGCGCGTGGACCATCGGCGCCTCCGCCGCGCTCTTGCACGCCTTGCGCCTGCTGCGCGAGCAGGCGCCGAGGTCACGCGTGCGCGCGGCGTGGGCGCTCTACGTGCTGCTGCTGACGCTGGGCTGCTACACCTCACTCTCCATGGCCGGGGTCGCGCTGGCACACGGGCTGGTGGTCCTCGCGGAGGCTTGGCGTCAGCCCTCGGGTCGCCGCCGCAGCGTGCTGCAGTACGGCGTCGGCGCCTTGGCCATGAGCGGCCTGCTCTTTAGCCCGTGGCTGTGGGCGCTGGCTCGACATTGGGAGAGCTTCCGCGCCTCCATGGCGTGGTCGTCGATGATCCACATCTCGCGTCCAGAGCTCTTGGCGCACTTCGGGCTCAGCCTGAGTCGGCCCTTCGTGGATCTCTTCTCGGAGCCCGACTCGGCGTCCGTAGTCGTCGCCATCGGTCTGTTCTCGCTGCTCTTGGGGCTCGCCCTGGCGTCCTGCTGGCGCGCGGCGCAGCCCCACGCTCGCAGCATGCTCGCCGCGCTCCTGCTCGTGCCCGTGGCGATGTTCCTGCTCCCAGACCTGCTCTTCGGCGGTATCCGCTCGCTCTCGGCCCGCTACCTCACGGCGGGTCTGCTCTCGCTCGAGCTCTGCGTCGCCTTCGTGTTGGCGAGGCGAGGGCGCTTTCGCGGCGCGAGGTGGACGATCGCCGTGCTCGTGATCGCCCTCGGCGTCGGCAGCGTGTTCGTCGACCGTCGACGTGAGGCGACCTGGAACAAGGGCATCAGCCGCGCGCTCCCACGCGTCGCGGCGGCGCTCGAAGGTCACGCGGACGCGCTGCTGATCGCGAGCCGTGAGCAGCACCATCCGGGAAACCTCTTGGCTCTCTCACGCCTGATCGATCCGAACACGGCCGTGCTCTTCGCGCCCTTCACGCCGCCCATGGAGATCCCCGACGCGCCGCGGCCGATCTATCTCTTCAGCGTGAACCCTCTGCTGCGCGAGTTCGTCGAGCAGCGCACGGGTCTCCACGCGCGGCGCCTCGTGCACGATCTCTATGCCGAGCTCTGGCTGCTCGAGCCCGCTGGCTCATCCGACTAGCGGATCCAGCCCGCGTCTCGTCGCCAGCCGCTCGCGTCGTCGCCCTGGATCAAGGAGCGGAAGAAGTTCTCCACGCGCGTCAGCGGCGCCGGGTGCCACGACCAGAGGTTCACCTCGCGTACCTCGGCCTGCGTGGGCAGAGCGTCGGCGTCGAGCGGACCCGCGAGCTCTTCACTGCACGTGGGCCAGACGTTGACGTGAAAGCGCATGGGCAGATGTGGCACGGGCGTGGGCAGGCCCGCCGGGCGGTGATGCACCAAGCGGCCGTCGACGAAGAAGCGGAGGCCCGAAGGATCCCACTCGATGGTGTAGCGGTGGAAGTCGTCCGCCGCGTCGAAGCCGAGATCGACGCGCACGGGCGTGCCGCGGAAGCCGTAGTTGTAGAGGTCTCCCTCGCGCCCCGGGTTGTAGTAGACGTTGAAGAGCAGCTTGGTCGTGTCCTTGCCGACGAACTCGGCGTCGATCTCCTGCCAGGGATCGAAGCGATAGAGGAAGAAGGCCGAGAGCACGCCCGAGACGCGCGACGGTTTCATCACCACCTCGAAGCGACCGTAGAGGAAACGCGCGTCCTCCCGATCCTTGGTCGCGAAGGACGCCGCCGTGAAGTGCCTGTCTCCGCGATCCTCTCGGCGCAGTCGCAGGTCGAGGCCTCCGCCGGGGCGCGCCAGCAGGTTTTCGGGCGCGAAGACCGCCTGATTGCAGAAGAAGGTCGTGTCGAGACGATCCCAATAGCGGCGGTCGAGCCGGCGCAGCGTGTCGTGACGCAGCGAGCGGAAGGAGCCCGAGCGCATCACCACGTGGCTCGCGGGATCGTGCGTGGGCTGTGGACAATAGCTCCCGCCCATGCGCGCCTCGGGCACGATCCAAGGGTCGCCGTCGTGCTCCAGGGTCTCGCAGGGCCGGCCCTCGAAGGGGATCGCCACGGGCGGCGCGTAGAGCACACCGAAGGAAAACACCGCGGCGCCGAAGAGTGAGGGCAGGCTGCGCGAAGGCCTGAGCGCGCGACTCGCGAGGGCGAGGCGACGACCTCGGCTCGCGGCGAAGAGACCGCGCAGGCTGCAGCTCTCCCTCAGGCCGCGGAGCGCTAGCGGCGCATCGTCTTCCGCCGCCTCCTGCGCCTTGGCGCGCCCCACGGGACGCCACACGCTCTGGCCGAAGGCCGCATCCACCAGCCCGAGCAGCACGGCCGCGACGTCCAGATAGAACGCGAGGGGGTAGCTGAGGATCACCATCGTCAGGCTGCCCACTCCGACCTGCCGCTGACGCGCGAGCCCGACCAAGAGGACGGCGAGCGGCCCGAGGAAGCCGACCAACCCGAGCAGAGCGAGGGAGGCGGGCACGGGCAAGGCGGCGCGCGTCGGATCTCGGCTCAGCATGGCGATGGAGACGTTGGTGGCGATCAGCACGGCTGGCACGAACCAGGCCGAGAGCACGAGCCACTCGAAGACGCGATGCCCGAGGCTCGAGCGTCCCTGTCCACGCAAGAACATCCAGGCGACGGCCAGGCCGAGGAAGCCCGCGCACGCCAGCGCCGGCGGCGCCATGCCGAAGGCGAAGAGCAGCGCGATGGCGAGGTGCAGCAAGAACACGGGCAGCGCGAGCAGATAGTGGGCGCCGTGAAGCAGGAACTGCAGGCGGTCGCGCTTGCGAATCTTCGCGCCGGGCACGAGGCGTAGTCGCGACAGAAACGCCCGCGTATGACCCGCGGCCCAGCGACGACGGCGCGCGACGAAGCTGTAGAGATCGGGAGACGTCTCCTCGTAGGATCCGCCCACCGGGTCGTGCGCGACCTCGTCTCCCTCGAAGAGCAGCGTGTAGCTGAGGTCCACGTCCTCCGTGATGCAGTCGCGCAGGGGATGATCTCGGAGCACGGAGGTCTCCATCACCGCCGTCGTCCCCGTGAAGAAGACGCTCAGGCCCATGCGCGTGAAGACGTGGTTGAACACCTCGCAGCCCACGTGCTGATGCAGCGAATCCCAGAGGGAGAAGAAGCCGAGCACGCGCGTGGGCAGGCGCACGCCTTGCACCAGGCACGCCTTGGACGAGTGCAGCACGCCCAGGGCGCTCGAGAGCCAGTCGACGCGAGCGACGTGGTCCGCGTCGAGGATCGCCACATGGGCGGACTCCAGGCGCGGCACGGCCCAGCGGATGCGCGCGCTCTTGCTCGTGCAGCGGGTGTAGCCCACGCGCACGCTGCGTGAGTCGTCCTCGAAGAGTGTCACGACCTCGTCGTCGTCAGAGTCTGCGAGCGAGGCCTCCGGAAACGCCTCGCGCAGGCTCGGCAGGGCGGAGTCGCTCGCGTCCTCGAGCAAGAGCCAGATCTCCACGCGGTCCGTGTAGTCCTGTGCCAGCAGCGAGCGGATCACCCTCAGGGCGCGCTCGCCCTCATCGCGCGCGGGGACCAGCACGCTGATCGCTCCGTGCGCCTGTGGCTCGGCCTTCGACTCGCTCGACCAGCGCAGCGCCGCCATGCTCGCCGCCATGTAGTGAAGCAGCGAATACAGGAAGAGCAGCGCGGCGAGCACGCCAAAGCTCCACACCAATACGCTCATCATCACGAGATACCGCTCCTCGACTCGTCAGCGACACCGAGGCTAGTGCCACGGGCCAGAAAAGTGATCCCCAATTTCTGGCACGGGGTCCTAGCACCGCGATGCACAGGTGAAAGCCGCGGCTCGATGTACGCAGGGCTGGCCGGCGAGCTTCCCTCTGCGATCGCGCCTAGCGCCGCCCTGCGACCAGGCGGGCGTCGTCGTCGGTGAGCTGATATCGTCGTCTTCTGCCCTTGCGACAGACACGGACGCTGCTGATCCTCGACCTCTTTCGCCAGCCGAATTCCTTCCTGGCGAGCGAGGCTGCGGACATCGCGCGACGTCTGGAGGCAGACGGGGCACACGTCGAGCTGGTGTCTGCGGTGCTCGAAGACGCAGCCAGCCGCGAGCAGCTGGCGCGCACGATCCGAGACATGCGTCCCGCGATCGCGATCCTGCTCCGGGCCTGGGACGCCGAGCTGATCGAGCTGGTGCGAGGCGCGCTGCCCAGCGCCACAGCTGTCGTTCGCTTCGCTCGCCGGGGCGTGGAGGGCGCACTCGACGCGCACTTCGACCAAGTCGTCGACGATCCCGAGGCGCTCGTGGCCTGGGCGCGAGGTGAGTCCATCGAAGGTGGCGCGCGCTTCGTCCCCGTGAAGGCGCGCGCTCTGCTGCAGC
>JAADHO010000301.1 GCA_013151775.1 Deltaproteobacteria bacterium
GAGACGGTCTACGCCGTGCTCTACGAGGGGCTCGCCCCCAGGGCCGCGGTGGCCGATCTGATGACCCGTCCGCCACGGGCCGAGCGAGGCTGAGCCCTTGGCGCGACGTCTAGGCCAGGCCGGCCGAGAGCGCTTCCGCTCGGCGCTCGTCTACTTCGCCCTGGTCCCCGCCATCGCCGTCGCCGCGGGCATCCTGGGATACTACTCCTGGCTCACGGCCACCCAGTTCGCCCAGCTGGGAGACGAGGCCATCGCCGCCTCCACGCTGCTGCTCGTGCGCGAGAAGGTCGACATCATCGAGCAGTACGTGATCGCGGCCGACAACGCCGTGCTCGCGAGCGTCGACCTCGACAAGCCCGACTCCCTGAGCACGACCTGGCGCCCACGGGCCGCGGAGATCTCCCCCTCGGTACGCGCGGTGATGGTGCTCGACGACGCGGGCAGCGTGATCGGCTACTCGATCCGCGGAGACGACGACGACCGCGAGGAGTTCGAGAAGGTCTTCGTCGAGCGCATCATGCCCGACCTCGAACTCCAACGCCTGAGACCCGGCAGACTCAAGCATCTTCATCGTGACTATGGAGGGAAGAACTACCTGATCTCGTATCGCGCATTGATCCACAACGGAAGACGTATGTACGTGGCTTTGCACCACGACACAGCATATATCGTTCGCGAAGAATTCCCACGCCTCTTCGCCACGGATGAGGGAAAACGTCTGACCAATGTTGTCGACGAACACGGGCACCGCGTCTACGGTCCGAGCCTAGCCCACGCGGGCGACTACCTGGTGGGTCATCGCTTTCCCACGACGCTCTACGGTTGGCGGCTTCAGGTGGCGCCCAAGCAAGCGCCCCTGCTCGACGCCCAGGGGCGCTCGCGTCGGCACACGGAGGTGGGGCTGATCGGCACGTCGTTCTTGGTGATCCTACTCGGCATCAGCTTTCTGCTCTGGGCGTCGGCGAAGGAACGCAAACTCAACGCGCTGAAGGCTGAGTTCATCGCCAATGTGTCGCATGAATTGAAGACGCCGCTGACGGTCGTGCGCATGTTCAGCGATCTGCTGCGCATGGGTCGCGTCGCGAGCCAGGCAAAGCGAGAACAATACGTCGAGATCATCTGCACGGAGTCCGAGAGGCTCAGCGCGTTGATCGACAACGTGCTCGATTTCTCCGCGCTCGAACGCGGTCGACTCCGCTATCAGCTACGTCTGGGAGACCCCGTGGAGGTGCTCGAGCGCGCCCTCGAGACCTACCACCACCGCATGGAGCGCGAGGGCACGGAGATCCGATTCGAGCGCCCAGAGCATGTGCCCGCGCTCAAGATGGATGCCGAGGCGCTGCTCCTGGCGGTGGTGAATCTGCTCGACAACGCGGTCAAATACGGCGGCGGCACGGACGTGGAGCTCAGCCTCGTGGTGAAGAGCCGCGTGGTGGAGGTGCGTGTCCGTGATCACGGGGAGGGCATCCCGAAGACGGACCTGCGCCGCGTCTTCGAGCGCTTCTACCGGGGACGCCGAGGCGCGGCGACCCGCGGCATCGGCCTCTCCTTGGTCGCACGCATCGCCGAGGCTCATGGCGGACGCGCACGAGCACGAAACGCAGAGGATGGCGGGGCCATCGTGAGCTTCACCCTGCCGATCCCGCACAAGGACCTGCGGGGCAGCTGACGTGATAGGCTCACACGGGATGGAGTCCTCCGACGCGCGCACGATCCTGGTGGTCGAGGACGATCCCGTAGTGGCCCTCGGCCTGGAAGACGCCCTGGGCTTCGAGGGCTTCGAGGTGATCCACGCCGCCACGGGTCGCGCCGCCCTGGCCTGTCTCGAGCGTGGCCACGCGGACTGCATCTTGCTGGACGTGATGCTGCCGGACCTGAACGGCTATCAAGTCTGCGAGCAGGTGCGCCGCACCGACACGGAGGTGCCCATCTTGATGCTCACGGCGCGGGCGCAGGAGGTGGACAAGATCCGCGGGCTCGACGCGGGCGCCGACGACTACGTGACCAAGCCCTTCGCCCTCGGCGAGCTCATCGCCCGCATCCGCGCCCTCCTGCGTCGGCGGGATCGAACCACGCGTCCGCCCGCCGCCGCCCCCTTCCGCGTGGGAGAGTGCGTGATCGATCCCCAGGCCCAGACCCTGACCCGAGGGCGCCACGAGGAGCCGCTCTCGTATCAAGAGGTAGAGCTCTTGAAGTACCTCTACGCCCACGCGGGCGAGCCGGTGTCCCGCGAGGAGCTGCTCGAGAACGTCTGGGGCGTGGCGCCCACCCAAACCTCACGCACGGTCGATAACTTCATCGTCAAGCTGCGCAAGAAGCTCGAAGACCGCCCCGACAAGCCGAGGCATATCCTCACCGCCTACGGAGTCGGCTACAAGCTCGTGATCTGACGAGGGCTGGGCGCCGGGTGGCGTTCCGGGGTAGCATGCCGGCGTCATGCTGAAACGCTCCGTACATCGAAGCTTCACCTCACTGGGCCTCGTTCTGGCCAGCGCCTTGTCTCTGGTCTCCTGCGCCAGCGATCTGCCCCGAGGGGCACGCCTCGCGCTGATCGATCCCCTGAGCATCCTCAACGACGTCACCTCCGATCTGCGCCTGCTGGTGCTTCCGGAGGAGGGCCACGGCTGCGGGGCGGACGGACGGCTCGAGCCTGCGCTGCCCGACGCGGCCGGCACGCCGGTCGACCTGGCCGTCGTGGACATCACCTTTCCGATCGCCGACGGCAGCTCGGTGGACCTCGATCCCGGGCGCTACACGGTGCTGGTGCGCGGACGCGGCACGGACCCCATCTCGGGCGTAGGCCCGAACGAGCTGATCGCCACGGGCTGCCAGGCGGGCCTGGAGATCGCCGCGGGCGAGACGCGCGAGGTCTCCATCGAGGTCAAGCAGATCATCAACCCCGGCATGTGCGGCGACGGAGTGCTCTCACCGGACGAGCAATGCGAGGGCGACTCCCCGAGCCCCTGCATGAGCTGCCGCACCACCGCCTACCAGGTCAGCACCACACCGCTCAACGCCGACGCGCGCGCCGCGCCGCCCTCCTTGGCCTTCGCGGATGGCGCCCTGGTGGTCGCGACCTACGACTCCTTCACCAACGCGGACGGGACGGGCAGCCAGAAGGTGCGCATGATGCTGCTCGACGATCTTGGCCAGCGCATCTCCTCGCCAACGGCCCTGGCCCTCGACGAGCAGGTGGACATCAGCGCGGCCGTCTCGGGCATCCAAACCCAGAGCACGGCGGCCTCCAGCCCGGTGCGCCTGGCCGTGGCCTTCGCGGCCCACTTCGTCGGTAGTGATCCGGGGGGTGACGCCTTGGTGCGCTTCTTCGACCTGACCCGGACGCCCATGGCAGCGCCGATCGCCGCCACCAACACATCCACCGGCGCCCAGGGACAGCCCGCCATCGCTGATGATCGACGGCACGGCGCTGGTCGCCTTCACCAACGACCAGAGCCCCTCGGGCGGCAGCGTGCGCGCCTTCGCCGCGGGATCCACCACTCCGTCGGGCGCGGACGCCGTGACCTTGGGCATGGGCCTCAGCGGCGTCGAGGCGCCGAGCGTGGCGGCCATGGACTCCGGCTTCGTGGTCGCCTTCGCCGCCGCGGGCGACATCTACTACCAGCGCTTCGGTCCCGCCGGCGAGGCCACGGACTCCGCCGGCGTGCCGGTCACGGCCGACGCCGGGGTACAGTCCGGCGCGCAGGTGGCGGCTCTGCCCGACGGGCGCTTCAGCGTGGGCTTCCTCGACGAGGCCTCGGGCACGCTGCGCGCGCGCACCTTCGACGCCACGGGCGCGGCCGTGGGTCCG
>JAADHO010000005.1:0-13909 GCA_013151775.1 Deltaproteobacteria bacterium
CTCCACGGCGTTGCAGGTGACGAACCAGAGCACGTCGTCGCGCTCCACACGGAGCGGACGGCAGCGGCGTTTCGGAGAGGCTCCCATACCCCCTTCTCGGACCGAAGCCGCGCGAGTTGCGTTCTCGTCGCTTCGATTCGTCCGAAGCTCGAACTTGTCCGCATTTTCGGGTATGGCCAGCCGGCCACAAGGAGGCCCAGTATGGCCGACGAGACCTCGCCCGATTCCAACTCCTCCGACTCCAATGCTTCGCTCGAGCTGGAGTCTCCCCCCGCTGATGCTCAGGAGTTCGCCTCGGTGGAGGCGTCCGAGGACCCCGCGACCTGGCTGCCTGGCGCGACCCATGCGGGCCAGATGTACGTGCCCACCCCCGACGAGAAGCAGCTCACGCTGCGTGCGCTTGTAGCCGGCTGCGTGGTGGGCGGCGTGGTGGCCTGCACCAACATCTACATTGGCTTGAAGATCGGCTGGACCTTTGGCGCGTCGATTATCTCCGCCGTGCTCGGCTTCGCGATCTTCTCGGCCATGGGCAAGCGACTCAGCGTGCTCGAGACGAACATCACGCAGACCGCGGGCAGCGGCGCGGGCGCCATGGCCTCGGCTGCGGGTCTGGTCGCGGCCATCCCCGCGATGGAGATGTTGGGCCATCACATCTCGCCGCTGGAGCTCGGCGCGTGGGCCTTGTCGATCGCCTTCCTCGGCGTCTTCTTCGTCGTCCCCCTGCGCTATCAGATGGTCGAGGTCGAGAAGCTGCGCTTCCCCACGGGCACTGCCACTGCGGAGACCGTGCTCGCCATGTTCGCCGAAGCTGCGGAGGCTGCATCCAAGGCCAAGGTGTTGGTCTGGGCGGGCGTCATCGCGGGGCTCTATGCCCTCGGCTCACACTTCTTCTCGTTCATGGAGAACCCGCCGCTAGCGGAGTGGGCGACCGCGGCCCTGCCGGGGAGCGCCATCGCGGGCGCGTTGACCGTGGCGGCGGCGTGGAGCTTCAAGCTCTACCTCGGCCCCTCGCTCTTCGGTGCGGGCTTTCTGATCGGTCCGCGCGTCTGCCTCTCGCTGATGCTCGGCGCGATCGTGGCTTGGGCCATCCTCGCCCCCCTGGCCCAATCGCAGGGCTGGGCCACCGGCGCCATCATGAGCTACGCGGACGGCCCGCGCGGCTGGATCCTGTGGCCGGGAGTTGCATTGATGGTCAGCGAGGCCTTGAGCACGCTAGCTTTCAGCTGGCGCACCTTCGTGCGCGCCTTGTCGCGTCCGACGCAGCTCGCCACGGTCGAGAAGGCCGCCGCGGGGGAACCCAAGAAGCCCGCGGACCCCAACGCGATCCCCAACACCTGGTGGATGGGCGGGCTCGCCGCCGGCTCCGTGCTGACCATGGTGATCGGCTCCATCGTGTTCGACATCGCCTGGTGGATGAGCCTCGTCGCCATCGCCCTCTCGGCCGTGCTCGCCATCGTGGCCGTGCGCTCCACGGGCGAGACCGACATCAACCCCATCGGCGGCATGGGCAAGGTCACCCAGCTGGTCTATGGCGCGCTGGCCCCCGGGCAGATCGCCACCAACCTGATGGCCGCCGCCATCACGGGCGCCGGTGCCTCACAGGCCGGAGACATGATGCAGGACCTGAAGACCGGCTACCTGCTCGGCGCCTCGCCCCGCAAACAGTTCTTGGCGCAGCTCGTGGGCATCTCCGCCGGCGTCTTCTTCGTCGTGCCCGTCTACTACATCTTCACCACGGCCTATGAGATCGGCGGCGACAAGATGCCAGCGCCCGCCGCCATGGCGTGGAAGGCGATGGCCGAGCTGCTGGCCCAAGGGCTCGAGGCGCTGCCGCCCCACGCCGAGTGGGCCGTGTTGGTAGCGGCCCTCGTGGGCGTCGCCATCAGCCTGCTCCGGCGGGTGAAGTCCATCGCCAAGTACGTGCCGAGCGGCCTGGCCTGCGGCATCGCCTTCATCATCCCCGCCTTCTATTCCATGGTGATGTTCTTCGGCCTCGTGGCCTGGTGGATCTGGCAGAAGAAGAACCCGACGAACGTCGAGCGCTTCAACTTCGTGCTCGCTTCGGGGCTGATCGCAGGCGAAGGGCTGATGGGCATCGTCAACGCCACGCTCACCATCCTCCACATCGGCGGGTGACGCTCTACCGCTTGCCGGACGCGTCCACTTGCGCGCGATTGTCGAAACTCCCGCCGATGGACACCACCCCGCCTCCTGCGCCGCAGTATGACGCGCTGCTCGTGCTCTCCTTCGGAGGGCCCGAGAAGGCAGACGACGTCATGCCCTTCCTCGAGGCCGTGGTGCGCGGGCGTGGAGTGCCCAAGGAGCGTCTCGAGGAGGTGGCGACGCACTACGCCCGCTTCGGCGGCAAGAGCCCATTGAACGACGAGAACCGTCAGCTCGTCGCCGCCCTGCGGCAGGCCTTCATCACCAAGGGGCCAGAGCTGAAGGTCTACTTCGGCAACCGCAACTGGCATCCCCTGCTCGAGGACACGCTGCGCAAGATGCGGGATGACGGCGTGGAGCGCGCATTGGTCTTCGCCACCAGCGCCTTCGGCAGCTACTCCGGGTGTCGCCAATACCAGGAAGACCTCGAGCGTGCGCGCGAGGCCGTGGGCGAGGACGCGCCTGAGCTGAGCAAGCTGCGTCTCTTTCACAATCACCCCGGGTTCATCGAGGCGCAGGTCGCACGCGTAGAGCAGGCCCTCGAGCGCGTCCCCGAGGAGCGCCGCGCGGGCGCACGCTTGGCCTTTACGGCGCACAGCATCCCGCTCTCCATGGACGCCACCTCGCCCTATCGGGATCAGCTCGAGGAGAGCTGTCGCCTGGTCGCCGAGGAGCTCGGCAAGCGCGAGTGGCAGCTGGTTTTCCAGAGCCGCAGTGGTCCACCCGAGGTGCCCTGGCTCGAACCCGATGTGGTGGATCACCTCGACGCTCTGGCGCTGATCGGCGTGCGTGATCTCGTCGTCGTGCCCATCGGCTTCTTGGCGGAGCACATGGAGGTTGTGTGGGACCTCGACGTGGACGCCACTCAGCGCGCCCAAGAGCTCGGTATCGAGCTGTATCGAGCGGGCACCGTGGGCGCCCATCCCCGCTTCGTCGAGATGATCCGCGAGCTGGTGGTCGAGCGCTTCGAGCCTGGCAGCCGCCGACCGAGCCTCGGCGTGCTCGGTCCTTCTCCAGACGTGTGCTCGGGCGACTGCTGCGCCTACACACGCGGCCGCCCCGCCGCGACCGGTTGCCCAGCGTAGCTGTTCTAGGCGCTGGGTTCGAGCCCTCGCCGCCTTGCCGACTCTCGGCGCACGCATACGATGCTCGCGTCGGCCGTTGCGGAGGCGAACGCGTCGTCAGAGAGAATTGACATGGGAATTCGAGCTAGCGTCGCCAACATCGCCCGAGTGGAGAAGGTCGTCACCGTGCTCATGCACCACGGCCTCGAGGTCCCCATAGCGCGGGCCCGGCTCACGCACTGCGCTACCTGGCGCTGTCGCATGCACTGCACGATGCAGCGCTGGAAGGGCCGCTGGTCTTCCCAAAAACCGTGGCCGCGTGCCGTGCGAGACGCCATGGTCGAGCTGGGTCCAGCCTTCGTCAAGCTCGGTCAGATACTGTCTGTGCGCAGCGATTTGATCCCCGCTGAGCTGGTCGAGGAGCTGCGAACACTCCAGAGCACGGTGCCCGCGTTTCCCTACGAGCAGGTGCGCGAGCGCATCGAGGAGGAGACCGGCGAGCCGCTGGAGAAGTTGTTCAAGCGTTTCACCGAGGAGCCCCTCGCCGCCGCCTCCATGGCTCAAGTCCACGAGGCCGAGCTTCACGACGGCACGCGCGTCGCGGTGAAGGTCAAGCGCCCGGGCATCGACGCCGTGGTGCGCAGGGACATGGACGTCCTGGTGTGGTTGGCGGAGCACGCCGAACGGCATTGGACCCAAGCGCGTCGCTTCCGCCCCAAGGCCTCCGCGCAGGAGCTGAGGAAGTACACGCTGCGGGAGCTCGATTTTCGACACGAAGCGCGCATCGCCGCGCGCTTGTCCAAGCACTACGAGGGCCGACCCGGTGTGCGCGTGCCGAAGGTGTACAAGAGCACGCAGGGGCTGCTGGTGATGGAGTTCATCGACGGTGTCCCCTTCGATGATCTCGAGGCGCTCGACGAGGCGGGGGTGGATCGCGAAGCCTTGGTGAAGCTCGCCCTCGACGCTGTGCTGGCTCAGATCTTCGAGTTCGGCCTCTTCCACGGCGATCCTCACCCCGGCAACTTGCACGTCACCTCGAGCGGCGAGTTGGTCTTCCTCGACTTCGGCATCTTCGGCGAGTTCGACGAGCGCATGCGGCGTCTCACGGCCTTGCTGATGCACTGCCTCGTTCGCGGAGACATCGACCTGGGCATCAGCTACCTGCTGCGCATGGCGACCCTCGGTCCCGACGCGGATCCGGAGACGTTTCGAAGAGAGATCGCCGCGCGCTATCGGGACTGGCGCGGGTCCTCCGTCAGCGAGTACGGCTTCGCCGAGTTGCTCTACGAGGAGCTGTCCCTGGGCGCGCAGAACGACATCATCTTCCCCAATGACATGGTGCTCTTCGGCAAGGCCATGCTGACCATCGAGGGGGTCGTCCTGGCGGTCGATCCCGACATCGATCTGTCGAAGGCCGCCGCGCCCTACATGGAGAAGGTCCGCGCCCAGCTCTTCGGCCGCGAGCGCTTGATGGAGGCGGTGGAGCGCTCCATGCCCCTGTGGTGGGAGCTGGCCGAGAGGCTCCCCGTGACCCTCCCCCAAGCCTTGGACCGCCTGCTCGCGCCGCCCTCCACACCGGCCCCGGCGCGCTCGACTCCGGCGCCATCACTCCCTTGGCCCGAGCTCGCGACGATCGGCGCAGGCGTGGCGCTCTTGGTCGCGGACGTGGGGCCGCTGTGGCGTGAGATGTCCGTCCTAGGGCTCACGGTGCTCGCGATCGGGATCGTCGTCGGCGTCGCCGGTCGCGTGGGTCAAGAGTAGAGGCTGTCGGGCCACAGCCTCGACGCCAGCTCCCGCAGGGGCGCCTCCTCTCGGAAGCGGGGGGCCTCCGGGTCCAGCCGCAGGCCCCGGGAGCGCAGCGCCCGGAGTTCGCGCTCCACGCGTGCCGTTAGCTCCTCATCTTCAACGACTACGATGGCCTCCTGCTCCCAGTAGCTGGCGGTCACGTCGAGGTTGGCCGAGCCGACGCTGACCACGCGGGCGTCGGCGCTCATCAGCTTGGCGTGCACGTAGGGGCGCACGATGCCGCCACGCGCCAGGACGCGGGTTTCGGGCGGGGACACCACCTCGATGACGTTCACGCCTGCCTCGACCAGCGGCAGCAGGCGCTCCTTCGTCATGTACTCGAAGGCCTCGCGGTGCAGCGGGCCGCGGAAGAAGCTGCCGTCACGACGCCTCGCCAGGGCGCTACCCGTCAGCAAGGTCACGTCCACGCCCCGCGCGACCGCCCGCCGTACGGCGGCGGCCAAGGTGTCGACCACGGGGAAGTCGTTGAGGATGAAGACGTGGTCTCGGGCCGAGTCGAGGATGGCCTCGTAGGCGGCCATGGCGTTGGCGTCGCCGACGCCGTGGTGGATCACCAAGCGGGCGCAGGCGTGTCCGCGCGGGGAGGGCGCTTCGTGCAGCTCGAAGTCCGCTCCCCCGGCCTCGCGGAAGGCCTCGCGGAAGCTCTCGGCGACCTCGCGCGTCAGCGGGCCTGAGAGTTCGATGTGGGCGTCGAGCCAGGGGATGCGCTCGTGGGCCGTGAAGTCCGTAATGGGCACCTCGTCGAAGCCCGTGTAGTAGGCGTCGCCCGCGTTGCGCCCGCTGACGAAGGCGCGCTCGCCGTCGATCACCAAGAGCTTGCGGTGGTCCCGCTCCTTGAGCAGCAGCGGGTCGAGGGACTCGAGGGAGAGAATCGGCCGGCTCGCGAGGATCTCGATGCCGGGCTCGGCGGCGAGGCCAGCGACCAGAACATTGGTGACGCCCAGCACGTCTTGCCGCGAGTACAAGGCGTCGACCAGCGCGCGCACCTTCACGCCTCGGCGTGCGGCGGCGACCAAGGAGTAGCTCAGCTCGTCGCTGAAGTGACCCTCCTCCAGGATGTAGACGCTGAGCAGGATCTCGCGCCGGGCTTCGTCGATGGCGTGCAGGACGGCGTGACGCGCGGCGTGGTTGTCGAGCTCGATGACGCAGCTGTTGCCCTCCACGGCCCGCGTCGCCGTGGCTTGGTCCAGGCGGAAGCGTAGCGGGCTCACGGCGTGACGTCGTCGTTCGTGGAACACGCCCGCCGCGTCTCGGAGCCGCACGGCGAGATCGGCGTCGCCGAGCCCCGCAGCGGAGATCAGACGGACGCCGAGATCCTTCGTCTTCGCCATGGCCGACACGTCGGCGCTGAGCAGACCGACGACGGCCACTCCCGAGGCGCGCATGCGCCGGATCAGGGTGCGCGCGAACACGGGACGGAAGTCCACCCCAAGTGTGGGCAGCTTCTCGCTCGCGTGGTCAGCGCCGAGCACGACGGCCGGCGTGAGCCTCTCCGTCGCGAGCTCGCGGTCGAGGTGCTCTCGCGAGTGGCTGGGAGAGAGACAGAGGAAGACGAGTTTCACGCCGGCGTCGCGAAGCGTGGACAGCGCCGCGGGTGTCTCGACGCCAGCCGCCAAGAGGGCGCTGTCGACAGCCAGGACGGGCTCCTCCGCCATCACCAAGAGGCGTCCCACGCCGCCCGAGATCTCTCCCAAGCCCGTGCCTCCCTCGGTGTGAATAGCGGCCTCGATGGCGAAGAGCCCCGGTTCGTCGGTCTCGATCACGAGACGCGCTCGACCCCGTGCGTCCAGGGTGGCCCGGCCCCACTCGCGCTCGCCGCTGTGGAAGCGGATCTCGTGTCCGAGGCGCATGCGCAGGGGATCGAGGCGAGCTTCGAGCTCGACGCACTCTCCGAGGCCCACGACCTGGTCCACGCCGCGCGCCTTCAGGAAGTCGAGCGCCTCCCGTGCCCTCGCCACGCTGCCCACAGCGCTCCCGAGCCAACGCGCTGCGCGCTCCAGAGCGCCCCGCTCCAGCCCTTCGCGCGAGCGCCCCTCCGTCTGCCGTGACAGCTCGGCGAGCATGCGTTCGAGTCGGCCAGGGCGCGCGTCCATCGCGTCATCCTAGTGCCGGCGCCGAGCCCTGGCGAACTCGTCCGACCCGGCTGCTCGTCCATGCTCTTCGCCGTCGTCGCTCGAGGTGGGCGACCCGGTGCGGTTCACCTTCCCACTCGAGCCGGGTGGCCGTCACGTGCTGCGGAGCATCCACAAGCTGTAGGCGCAGGTCAGATCTTCCCGCGCAGCAGCGAGCGTACGACGCCACCGCCGTAGGCGCGCAGGGTGCGCAGGGCGGTGGTGGTGTCCAGCGTGCTCAGCGCCGTGTCGAGCAGGCCGAAGGGCAGCATCGTGGGGATCGGCCCGCGGGAGTACTCGAGCATGAAGGCGTGGTCGGGGATGCGGTAGCCCTTGGCCTGATCCGCGCCCAGGTAGGCCGTGTCGCCGGGGCGGTAGACGCTGCGCTCGGCCTGGCCCTCCGTGTAGCACCACATCTCGCCCTCGAGCATGAAGTCCCAGACCTCGGTGCGATAGCGCCCCGAGTGCCCCTCGGTGCCGATGGGGCTGCCGAAGAGCAGCACGTACTCGCTGAGTGACGCATGCAAGAGGGCCATCTCTCCCATGGCGCCGCCGGCGTTGTTGAAGATCCAGTTCAGCGGCCGGCCGTCGATCGCGTCGGGGTAGCGGTCGAGGGCCGCCCGCTGCACGGCGACCAAGCGCTCGCTGAGCGGCAGCTCCTGGCCGGCGCGTGCGCACTCGGCGAGGCTCTCGGGGTCGAAGACGTGGGCCATGCCTGCCTTCCTACAACGCGAGCCGGCCGAGGGAGAAGAGGCCGGCGGCGAGCAGGGCGGCGAAGGGCACGGTGATGAACCAGCTGAGCATGATGCCGCGCACGACGCCCAGGTCGAGGGCGCCGAGGGAGCGTGCGAAGCCCACGCCGACCACGGCGCCGACCAAGGTGTGGGTGGTAGACACGGGCAGCCCGAGCTTGCTCGCGGCGACGATGGTGGTAGCGGCGGCGAATTCGGCGACGAAGCCGCGTGAGGGCGTCAGCTCGGTGATCTCGCGTCCGATGGTCGCCATCACCTTGTAGCCGTAGGTCGCGAGCCCGATCACGATGCCCACGGCGCCCACCAAGAGCATGCCCATGGGGACCGTCACCTGCTCCGACACGCCGTGCTCGATGGCGCCATAGACCGCGCTCAGCGGGCCGACGGCGTTGGCCACGTCGTTGCTGCCGTGGGCGAAGGCCACGAAGCAGGCGGTGAGGATCTGCAGGAAGAGGAAGACGCGCTCCGGGTCGTGGCTGCCGCCGTCCTCGATGGCGCGCGTGCGGCGCTTCAAGAGCGGAGCCGAGATCAGCCCCGCGACGACGCCCGCGCCCAAGGCGATGGGCAGCGCCGAGCCGATGGGCAGGTCGAGGTGCAGCGGCTTCAGCCCCTTCCACAGCAGGGCCAGGGCCAGCACGAAGCCCAGCACGAAGATCAGCCAGGGTCCGAAGCGTGCCAGGGCCTCGATGGGCTCTTCGTCGTCGAGCACGCGCTTGCGCAGCAGGCGAAAGAGCAGGTAGGCGATCACCCCGCCCATCAAGGGGGAGATCACCCAGCTGGCGACGATGCTCGCCATCACGCCCCAGTTCACGGCGCTCAGGCCACTGGCCGTGATGCCGAATCCGACCACTGCGCCGACGATGCTGTGCGTCGTGGAGACGGGCCAGCCGAAGTAGGTGGCCACGTGCAGCCAGATGGCGGCGGAGAGCAGGCAGGCCGTCATGCCCACGGCCAGCACCATGGGATCGCCGCCGATGGCGTCGAGGGAGACGATGCCCTTGCGCACGGTGTCGGTGACGGTGCCGCCCACCAACATGGCGCCGCCGAACTCGAAGATCGCCGCTACGATGATGGCGCCGCGCAGGGTGAGGGCGCCCGAGCCCACGGATGTGCCCATGGCGTTGGCGACGTCGTTGGCGCCGATATTCCAGGCCATGTAGAGGCCGGCGAGGGTCGCCAAGGCGAGGATCAGAGTTGTGGCTTCCATGGCCTCAGCCCGCGATGAAGAGGCGGTATTGGTCGCCGACGTTCTCGGCGTGGTTGGCGATGTCGCCCAGCTTGTTCAGCAACTTCATCCACATGAACACGGCCACCGGCGACAGCTCCTGCTCCGCCTTGAAGATCACCTTCGCGCACTGGTCTTGCAGCTTGTCAGCCTCGTGCTCGCGGCGCCCCACCTCGTCGATCAGCGCTCGCACTTGATCCGCCGCGCGCCCGCCGAAGCCGCTCTTGATCAGCGTGTCTGTGGTCTCGACCAGGCGCGTCGCGGTCTCCACCGTGGCCATCACGCGCTCCACGAAGAGCACCAGCAGCGTCTCGCAGTCGTCGGGCACCTCGAGGGGCCGCAAGGTCAGCAGCACGCCCACGTCCTCGGCGCAGTCCGCGATGGCGTCGACTTGGGCGATCAGGCGCAGCACATCGCGGCGGTCGACGGGCAGGTAGAGGCGCACGGGCATGGCGCCGCGGACCTCGTTCTTGACCCGATCGGCCTCACCTTCGAGGTTGCTGGCGTCGCGCGCGAGGCGCTCGATGGCGGCCTGATCGCCGTCCACCAGCGCCTGCACCAGCTCGGGCACGCGGTCGACACAGGCCGAGACGGCCCTCATCTGGTCCGCGATGCGCGGCAGTGGACTCTTGACGAGAAGATGGGCCAAAGGGATTCGCATGGCGGGAAGCTATCGCCGTGACCGAGAGGTGACAACCGGGTGACGCCGCCCGGCCGCGAGCTGTGTGCGGAGACGGGGGATTCAGGACTCGGCGACCCGTCCGTTCCTTTTCACGAGACGCCATGAAGAGCTCCAAGACCGAACCCGCACCGCCACCCTTCGACAGCCTCGCCGCCGGGGCCACGATCCCGTGCGCTCCCGCCGGCGGCTGCGCCACGATTCAGCCGGAACCCTGGGAGTATGCCGCCGTGCCCAGCCTTCCCCCGGCCATGGCGACCAGGCTCGAGACGCTGCCCAGGCGCCGCGTGCCCGTGGGCCCCGTGCTCCTCGCGCTGGGTGTCGTGGCCTTCGTCGGGGTTGGCTATCGCGTGCTGACGAGCTCCTCCGGCGCCCGCGCGAACGTCGCGCTGGGGGCCGACGTCGTGGCGGCCGCCCACCCGAGCCACGTCTTCGTGGATGTGAACGCGATCGTGGTTCAGCCGAGCGGCGGCGAGGCCCACGCGGTCGAGCCCGACGCACGGGGCCGCCTCGAGCGAGCAGCCGCGGACGCGCCCGTGGAGGCTACCTCCGCTGCCGTCGCCCCGTCGGTGCTGCCCGCTGGCGATCTGGACCTCAACGGCTTCTCCCAAGCCCGGCGCCCGGAGCGCCCGCGGGCGCAGCCTCCGGCCCTTCGAACGCCCGGCGCCTTGGTTCCCGCTCGCCGCGCTCGCCGCGCTCACGCCGTGCGTACGCGCGAGCTGGTGGAGGGGCGCTCCCGGCGGGTATCTCAGGTTCGCACGGAGCTGGACGCGGGGGCCGTCGCGGCCGTCGTCTCCAGACAACAGCACCGCCTCGAGCGCTGCTACGAGCACGCTCTGACCCGCGCAGGTGTGGGGCGCGCTCAGGTCTTGCGGCTGGTCGTCCGCATCAACCCGGAGGGCCAGGTCTCGTCGGCGGAGGTTCGAGGCGCGAACCTGCCGGCTCTCGGCCGCTGTCTCGAGGGCGTCGCGCGCGGCTGGGCGTTCCCCGCGTCACGCTCGGGCGCCGAGGTGCCGATTCCGCTGCGCTTCACCCCTCAGGCTCTTCCTTCGGCTTGATCCTCGCGAGCAGCCGCTCGAGGTAGAATTGACGCTGATCGAGCATGGGCATCATGTCGGGCAGGGTGGTCTTCATGGCGCGCCCGTAGCTGAGACCGAAGAAGAACACGAGATGCTGCAGCAGCCACAGGTCGAGGCGCGCCCGTGCGTTTTCGAGGTCGTCCGCCAGCGTGCCCTCCGTCCGTGACTTCAGCCTGAGTTCCCGCGTCACGACGCGTTTGCCTGCCTCGAGCGCCGCGCGCGTGTGCTCGTCGAGATCGAGATGAATCAGCAGCACCAGACCGTCCGAGGCCAGCGTCCGCCAGGTGGGAAGATGCCAGCGCACCACCTGCTCTCCGAGGGCCGCCGCTTGGCCCGTGTCGAGCTGTTCATCCAGAGCCCAGCTGCCGAGGCCCGCGTCGTCCTTGCCTCGAAAGATCATCAGCGTCGCGTCTCCGCGGTGGTCGTGGGCCTCGCGCGCCAGGGCCAGGCGCGCCTCGGCGTCGCGGGGCGAGTTCGTGAAATCCGGTCCACGGAGGCGCAGGTGGCGAGTCGGAGTCGTGACCAACGCGTGGCGGACACCACGCGGGGTATCTAGTGTCACGGACGCGAGTTGAAAAGGATCAGCCACGGGGACATCATTCCACCGTCTTCCCTGGCGATCACGGAAATACGCGAAGCTCTGTGAGATTGCTTCGACCTCACCACCCTTTGGCTCGAGAATTCGAGCCTCCGAAGAGTCGCCGCCCGAGCGTACCCCCACCCCGACGACGAGCCCTCCGGAGGCTCGCGCATGTTGTACGCGTGGCGAGGCGACGTGGTTACGGGTTCTGGCCGTGCGATGTCGGTGCGCGAGCTAGGGGGCGGGCAGTCGGCCCACGGACATCAGCGCCCAGTGGGCGTATTGAACCTGCAGCACGTCGATGCCGCGATCGAACATCGCCGCGTAGCCCGAGGCGTCGTTCATCAGCACCGCCGCGGGATCGGCCTCGAGAAAAGCGCTCGCGTACACCTTGGCGCCTACGGCGTGGATGCGCGTGATGGTGTCGGCGTTCAGGAAGTCCGGACCCGGGTCGATGTGCACCATGGCGGGCGGAGGATCCAAGGCCGTCGCCGCCATCAGCTCCGCGATCGAGCGCGGGCGCGTCATGAGGGGCACGTCGGGGACGGCCGCCCGGGCCGCCGCACACTCGTCGGGGTCGCAGAGCAGGAAGCCGTCGTCGTAGAGATCGTGGTCGCGCAGGTACTCCGCCGCGCGCACGCCCGCCGTGGTGTCCTTGACCTCGAGCTCGACGACCAGCTGCCCTTGGGAGATCGCGAAGACCTGCGGCAACGTCGGGATGGTGTCGCAGGCGAAGTCCCCGAGCATGCCTCGCGGCACCTTCATGGGCAGCGCCTGCGCCTCGGCCAGGCTCAGGTCGCGGATGCTCCCGCTGCCCTCGAAGGTGCGGTCGACCGCCGAGTCGTGGAGCAGCACCACCTCGCCGTCCGAGGTCAGGCGGATGTCCGTCTCCACGATGTCGACCCCGAGCAGGATGGCGGAGCGCAGGGCCGAGAGGCTGTTCTCGGGCGCGAAGGGCACGGCCATGCGGTGCGCCGCGATCAGCCGCTCGCTGCAGCTCGGGTCGCGGTAGCAGCCTCGCGGGGCTGGGCGCGCCGGCGCCACGAAGGGCCCGCTCGCGCTGCAGTCGTAGAGGTTGGGCGCGAGGAACTCCGAGGCCTCGGGCAAGCGCGGAGGTCGCGCGGCGTCGCGCGTGGGTCCGTCGGCCACGGCATCTGCGGCGGCGTCGGTGGCCGCGTCCCCGGCTCCGTTCGAGCCACCGCAGGCCAGGCTCGTGATCAGCCAGAGAGTCAGGCCGAGCCTGCGTGTGGTGTCCCGAAACTGCATGTTCGCAAAGGTACCATCGATGCGCCATGTAGGCTCCGCGTTGACGGCGGGGCGAGGCGGCGCAAGGATTCCAGGGATGGTCGGTGAATTCGAGAGCTTCGGCGAATACGAGCTGCACGAGCGCGTGGCGATCGGCGGGATGGCCGAGGTCTTCCGCGCGACCCGTCGCGGCGCCGTGGGCTTCGAGCAGGAGCTGGCGATCAAGCGCATCCTGCCTGGCCTCGGGGACGACGAGTTCACGCGCATGTTCATCGACGAGGCGAAGATCGCCGTGCGCCTCTCGCACCCCAACGTGGCGCAGGTCTACGACCTCGGGCGCGTGGACGAGCAGCTCTACATCGCACTCGAGTACGTGCACGGTCGCGACATGCGGCGGGTGGCGGATCGCCTCGAGGAGCTGAACAGCCGCGCGGCGCTGCCGCCCGCGATCGCCGTGCACGTGGCCATGCGCGTGGCGCGCGCGCTGCATGCGGCCCACACGGTGGAGAGCCAAGGGCGTCCCCTCGGGATCATCCATCGCGACGTGTCCCCCCAGAACGTGCTGCTCTCCTTCGAGGGCCAGGTGAAGGTGATCGACTTCGGTCTGGCCAAGGCGGCGGGCCGTCTGACCCAGACCCAAGCGGGCGTGGTCAAGGGCAAGCTCGCCTACCTCTCGTCGGAGCAGGCGCGCGGTCAGAGCATCGACTGTCGCAGCGACATCTTCTCTCTGGGCACCTGCCTCTTCGAGTGGCTGACCGGTGAGCGACTCTTCCTCGGGAAGAACGATCTCGAGACCGTGATGAACGTGCAGAAGGCCAACGTGCCGTCTCTGCGCTCCATCGACCGCAGCCTGCCCATGCGCCTCGACACCATCGTGATGAAGGCGCTGGAGCCCGATCCCTTCATGCGCTTCGACACGGCGCAGGCCATGGCGGAGGCGTTGGAGCGCCTGGCCTATGAGGAGGCAATGATCCTCACCCGCGGCGCGCTCGCGCGTTTCATGGGCAAGGTCTTTCCAGAGGCCGAGCAGCCCGCGCCCCTCGGCGCGCCGCAGGTCAGTCAGGCGTACGAGCTCGACGATGGCGATCTCGAGCTGATCGACATCAGCAACCCGGGCGCAGACCCGGTGGAGGAGGTCCGCTTCGAGCAGGCGCTTGCGCCGAGTCCCCACGCGCCGCTGCCGGGATTCGAAGACGCCGTGTATG
>JAADHO010000005.1:13941-16356 GCA_013151775.1 Deltaproteobacteria bacterium
CGAGGGTTTTCGCCCCAGCGCCCTGCCGGGTGGCGGCCCGCCGACGCCTGCGCCCTTCGCGGAGGCCTGGGACGTGCCGAACGCCCCCGCAGAGCCCGAGGCGTCGTGGGAGCCCGAGGCCGCGGGTGAGCGACGCGACACCCTGCCCGTGCCCGGTGAGCCCGCCGCCCCCGATCCGACCCTCGACTTCGAGGACGACACCAGCGTCTCCCTTGACCTCGACGATCCCGAGGGCCCCACGGCGCAACACCACATCGATCCCGAGCAAGTGCGCGCGGCCTTCGCGGTGCCCGATGACGAGTGGGACGAGGAAGAAGCCACCCGCCAGCTCGACCTCGGCGACGTGTAGCGCTCGGCGCGCGGGTTCCAGGCGCCGCGCCGTATGCTACACAGCGCGCCGAAGGAGTGGTCATGCTCGGTCGCGTCGTCATTCACGGTCATGTCGCCCCCGGTTTTGGTCGGGTGGCGGACGCCTTCTCCGAGAACTTCCGGCGTCGCGGGGAGCTCGGGGCGAGCTTCTGCGCCACGCTCGAGGGCGAGGCGGTGGTCGACATCTGGGCCGGCGTGGCCCACCCGGAGTCGCGGGCGGCCTGGCGGGCGGACACCCTCTCGACTCTCTTCTCCGCGACCAAGGGGCTCGCTGCCACCTGCCTCTTGATGGCCGCCGATCGCGGGAAGCTCGACTACGACGCGCCCGTGACGCGCTACTGGCCCGAGTTCGGCCGAGCCGGGAAGGGCGAGATCAGCGTGCGCACGCTGCTGAACCACCGCGCGGGCGTGGTCGGCTTCGACGCCCCGCTGACTCTGGCGGACTTCGACCAGCGTCCGGAGCGCGTGCTCGAGGCCATGCAGGAGCAGGCTCCCGTGTGGAGCCCCGGGACGGATCAGGGCTACCACGGCGTGAGCTTCGGGCCCTACGCGGGCGAACTCTTTCGACGCGTGATGGGCGAGTCGCTGGGCGCGTTCCTGGCCCGCGAGGTCGCCGGGCCTCTGAACGCGGAGCTGCACCTCGGGCTGCCCGCGGAGCTCGAAGAGCGCGTCGCCACCATGGTGCCTTCGCCGACCCTCGAGCGCCTGACGCAGGCGCTTCCCAAGCTGCTCTTCAGCCGCGGGCTCGACGGGCGCGTCTATCGTCAGGTGGCGAAGAAGGGCACGGACACGCGGCGCGCCTTCGCCCATCCCGCGGACCTCGGGCTCTCCGGCTTGCAGAATTTCAACAGCCGCCGCGTGCATCGCCTCGAGCTGCCCTGGGCCAACGGGCTGGGCAACGCCCGCGGGCTCTCGCGCCTGTATGCGGCCTTGGCCTCGGGAGGGGAGCTCGGCGGCGTGCGCCTCGTGCGTCCGGAGTCGGTGGAGCCGCTGCGTGAGCGGCAGTCTTGGGTCGAGCGCGACCGCGTGCTGCGCAAACCCCTCGGCTTCGCGCAGGGCTTCATCAAGGAGGAGACGCGCCTCTTCTCGCCCAATGCCGCCGCCTTTGGGCATCCCGGTGCGGGCGGCACCCTCGGCTTCGCCGATCCCGACGCCAAGCTCGGCATCGGTTACGTGATGAATCAGATGGCGCATCAGATCCGCTCGCCTCGCGCCATCGCCCTGTGTCACGCCCTCTACCGCTGCCTTTGAGACGGGATGCAGCGGGGATTGACATGCCCGGCGCATCCGCCGACGCTAGCGCCATGGAATTCGCGCGCCCGCTCCTGGCCTTGCTCTGTCTCCCGCTTGGCTGCACGTCGGTCCATGAAGAGGGCGCGACCGCAGCTGCCACGCCGGCCGGAGCAGAGACGTCCACTGAATCGGCGGACGACGTTCGACCCCGCAACATTCCTCGCATCCGTGACGCTCGGGAGATCGGCGAGATGTACCTGGCCTACGCCGTCGAGAACGACGAGCGCATGTCTGGCGTCGTGCGCTGCGAGGGCGAGCTCCCCGTGAACACGGGTGACGCTCTTCGGTCAGACGGAGCGCAGCAATCCTTCGAGAGCGTGGAGTGGCTGTCCGAGGAGACCGCGGGAACCGGAGCCGACGCCGCCACCCGACTTCGCTACCGGGTCACGCTCAGCATCGAGGGCGAGCGCGCGACCCGCGCGGGTGCGCTGACCTTGCAGTATGAACAGGCGATACGCAGCTATCTCGTTGTCTGTCCCCGGGAGGGCTGACGGCATAGCGCGCACGCCAGCTGATGCGCCTGGGCGGCTAGTCGCGAATCCGCTAGCGTCCGGCCATGCCATTCATCGAACGGGACGGCGCTCGCGTCGCCTACGACGTGCTCGGTGGCGAGGGCCCCTGGTTGCTGCTCGGTCACAGCCTGCTCTGCGGTCGCTTCATGTGGGACGACGTGCTGCCGTCGCTGACGTCGAGCTACCGCGTGATCAACGTCGAGCTGCGCGGACACGGTGAGTCCTCGGCGCCCCGCGCCTT
>JAADHO010000005.1:16392-24987 GCA_013151775.1 Deltaproteobacteria bacterium
GATCCTCGACGTCGAGGGCGTGGACGAGGTGTCCCTCGTGGGGCTCTCCATGGGCGGCATGACGGCCATGCGCTTCGCCCTGCGCCATCCCGAGCGCGTCACGTCCATGAGCTTGCTCGACAGCAGCGCCGACGCGGAGACTCGGGTCAATCGCTTGAAGTACAAGGGGCTGGTGGCGATCTACCGGCGCCTGGGCTTCACGGATCTGCTGGCCAAGCAGATCACGCCGATCATGTTCGCTCCGCAGACCCCCTCGACGCGTCCCGAGCTGGTGCGGACCTTGGTGACCGAGATGCGCAAACACGATCGCCCTCAGCTGATCCGCGCCATCACCGCGGTCAACAGCCGTGAGCTTCTCGCGGGGCTCGAGTCCTTGCGTCTGCCCACGCGGGTGCTGGTCGGAGACCACGACGCGGCCACGCCGCCTCACCGCTCGGAGGCTATCGCGCGACGTATCCCAGGAGCCAGCCTCGGGCGCATCGCGGGTGCGGGGCACCTCTCGGCCATGGAGGCGCCCGAGGAGGTGTCCGCCCAGCTGCTCGATTTTCTCTCGGAGCACGCCCGATGACGCGCTATCTGCCCTTCGTGCTCGCTTGCCTCACCTTGGGGCTCGCGCCCTTCTCCCCGGAGCCGCACATCCTGGGCAAGCTGCGCTGGGTGCTCGGCGGCGCCGCGGGCATGGGCGCCCTGGATTTCTTCGATCTGGCTCTCCACGGTCTGCCCTGGATCCTGCTTCTGGCCATGATCGGCTACGACGTCTTGCGCGCCCTGCGCCGGCGTCGGGGGGCGTGACCCGGCGCGGGCGTGTCCTGCTATGCTGCGCGCGCTGCGGCCCACCGGCCGCCGGAGGTCACGCCATGTTCCAGAGTCGCGCTCGGATTTCCTGTCTCTTCGTCTCGAGCCTGCTCGTCCTGAGCGCCTGCGGGGACGACTCGTCCACGCCGGACGCGGCTGTGGACGCCGCCGCGGACTCGAGCGTCGACGCCGGTCCGTCGACCACCATCGACGGCTTGCCCATCACGCGCGAGTCGTCGCTGCCGGACCTGACGCAGGCCGTGGACGCGGTGCAGGACAGCCGCGGCGTCTGGCATATCTACGCCTCCGACATGAACGACGCGCTGCGCGTCGAGGGCTATCTGCAGGCGCGCGATCGCATGGGGCAGATGGACTTCATCCGGCGCGCGGCCACCGGGCGCACGGCGGAGTACGCGGGCAGCTTGGTGCCGAGCCTGATTCAGAGCGACGCCGACTCACGCTTCGCCGGCCACCTGCGAAACGCTCAGGCCATCTTGCCCACGCTGGGCCCGGAGGATCGGGCCCTGCTCGACGCCTACGTCGCGGGCGTCAACGCCTTCATCGCCGAGCTTCGCAGCGGCGCCGCCGAGCTGCCCCGGGGCGTGTTCGAGAGCCTGCCCGCGTCGATCATCGCCGACTGGTCGCCCGTGGACACCTTGGCCATCGCGCGCTTTCAGGCGGCGAGCCTGAGCTTCGACGCCACGGACGACGTGGCCCTCACCGAGGCCCTGGCGCGCTTCCGCACGAACTTCCCGAGCGATGCCAGCGACCCGCGCATCGCGCGCCTCTCGGGCGCCTTCCGCGACCTCTACCCCTTCGAGCCCGCCCGCAAGGTCTACGTGCGCGACGGCTTCCCCAACCTCGGCACCGACACCGGCACGCGCGCGCGGCCCATCCTGCCGACGCCGCCCAGCGTCAGCATGCCCCTGCCTTCGCTGCGCAGCCTCGACGGAGCCCAGCGCGACCTCGCGCGGCTCGAGGCGCGCTTCCAGCGCTTCTTCGGCGACAACACCCGAGGCTCCAACTCCTGGGTGGTCAGCGGCAGCAAGACCGCCTCGGGCAACGCCATCCTGGCCAACGATCCGCACCTCGCGCTCATCAGCCCGCCGCTCTTCTGGCAGGCCCACATCAACACCGCGCTGCGCGGCGGTGACGTCGAGGCCGAGGGCCAGATGATCGCCGGCACGCCCGTGTCGCTCTTGGGCTTCAACCGACACATCGCCTGGGGCCTGACCACCAGCGGATACGACGTGGCGGACGCCTACCTCGAGACCATCACGCCCGGCACGGGCGGCGCACCTGACACGGTGCTCTTCAACGGCGCGCAGGTGCCGATCGAGAAGGTGACGGAGACCATCCTCGACGACATCGGCGGCAGCCACGAGGTGGTCTTCGAGCGCGTGCCCCATCACGGGCTGATCCTGCCGAGCTCGCGCACGCCCACCGAGGGCATCTCCATCCGCTGGACGGGCGACACACCGAGCAACGAGGCGGGCGCCTTCTTCCGCCTCTACCGCGCCAGCAACGTGGACGAGGCGCGCGACGCCTTCCACGAGTTCGAGGTGGGCGGTCAGACCTTGGTGGTCGCCACGGACACCGGCGACATCTACTACACCAGCCACGTGAAGGTGCCCGTGCGCGACGCGCGCGCCATGACCTACGACCCCACCAGCACTCTGGGCGAGGCGCCCTGCTTCGTGCTGCCGGGCACGGGTGAGTACGAGTGGACGGGCCGGCTCGACAACCGCTTCATCCCCCACGACCTGAACCCCACCAAGGGCTTCATCGCCACGGCCAATGGCGACGCAGTGGGTGTGACGGACGATGGCAACCCGCTGAACGACGCACACTTCATCGGTTGCAGTTTCGACAACGGGCACCGCATCGCACGCATCACGGAGCGGCTCACCGAGCTGACCGAGGCGGGCGGCGTGACGCCGGCGGATCTCTCCGGCCTGCAGAACGACGCCCAGTCGGCCCACGGTCGCCGCTACGCGCCGCTCTACGTGATGGCGCTGCAGCGCGCGGCGGAGGAGGCGGCCACGCCCGGGACGCACGCCGATCTCACGGACATCGTGGCCGGCGCGAGCGCGGCGGATATGGCCAAACTCGCCGACTTCGCGACCCGCCTCTCGGCTTGGAGCTACGACACCCCTGCGGGTGTGGAGGGTAGCCCGAGCGCCGAGCAGGTGGCGGACTCCATCGCCACCAGCATCTTCAACCTCGGTCACTCTCGGGTGATGCAGAACCTGATCTACGACGAGGGGGACTGGCTCGAGGACGGCGCCTTCGACGGTGAGCGCCGGCTCTCCGGCCACTTCGCCCGCAAGCTGATCGAGCGCGCTCTGATCACGCCCGAGGAGATGCAGAGCTACGACGCGAGCTATCCGCGAGGTGGCGGCGTGACGGGCGACACCGTGCTCTGGGACGACATCTCCACGGACGCAGTGGAGACGCGAGACGAGCGCATCGTCGCGGCCTTCCTGACCGCCATCGGCGACCTCGAGGGGCTCTTCGGTGCCGACGTGGACGGCTGGCGCTGGGGCACGATCCACAGCCTGCGCTTGCGCGCCTTGGTGCCCGCGACCGGGCCGGATCAGCTCTCCATCCCCACTCCGGACGATCCCGATTTTCCCAACGGCTTCCCGCGTCATGGCGATCGCGACGTGGTGGACGCTGCGAATTTCTCTCCCTTCGAGACGGCGAACTTCCGCTATGGCTCCGGTCCCAACCAGCGCCTGGTGGTGGAGATGACGCCCACGGGTCCGGTGGCCGTCAACGCCCTGCCCGGCGGCAACTCGGAGGATCCCGACAGCCCGCATCAACGCGATCAGATGGAGGATTGGCGCCACAACCGGGTCGCGCCCGTGCCCTTCGAGGAGGCCGACGTGGCCGCCGCGGCCGAGCGACGCCTGCGCTTCGTCCCTTAGCACCGAGCCTTGCGCTATGATCGGCGCATGCCTCCCTCGATTCGACGGCTCGCGCCGGTCGCCCTCGCCCTCTTCGCCTGCAGCAACAGTCACACGGCCGCAGACGCGGGCGCCGACGGTCGCGTCCCGCTACCGGACGCGCGCGCAGCCCTCGACGCGGCGGCCTGTTCGCCGAGCACGCAGGCGGTGGATCTGCTCTTCGTGGTCGACAACTCCGGCTCCATGGGCGAGGAGCAGGCGTCCCTCGCGGAGCAGATCCCGGCCATCGTCCGGGCGCTGACCACGGGCGTCACGCCCTCGGGCGAGCGCTTCTCCCCGGTGACGGATCTGCACCTCGGCGTGGTCGACACGGATATGGGCACGGGCGGCTTCGCGGTGCCGACCTGCGCGGACTCCGACTTCGGTGACGACGGCCTGCTGCGTTTCGTGGGAGATTCCTCGAGTCCCGGCTGTCGCTCCACCTATCCGCCCTTCCTGACCTTCCCGGGTGGAGGCGACGCGCTGGCCGCGGATTTCGCCTGCGTGGCGCGCGTGGGCACGGACGGCTGCGGCTTCGAGCAGCCCCTCGAGGCGGCGCTGAAGGCCCTCACCCCCGAGTCTTCGGGCACGATCTTTCACGCTGGCAGCGGGGGCCACGGCGACGCGGAGAACGCGGGCTTCCTGCGCGATGACTCGGTGCTCGGGCTCTTCCTGCTGACGGACGAGGACGACTGCTCCGTGGCCGATCCGAGCCTCTTCGACTTCGGCAGCACGAGCTACCCGGGGGATCTCAACATGCGCTGCCACGACTACCCCGAGGCGCTCCATCCCGTGGGCCGCTATGCGTCGGGCTTTCGTCAGCTGCGGCCCAACCCCGCGCGCTTGGTGCTCGGCATCGTCGCCGGCGTGCCCATCGACCTGGTCGGCGATCCCGCGGCGCCGGACTTCGCGAGCATCCTGGGCGACGCGCGCATGCAGGAGCGCATCGACCCCACCGACCCCCTGCGCCTGGTGCCGAGCTGCGACGTGCCCGGTCGTGGCCTCGCCTTCCCGCCGGGGCGCCTGGTCGGCGTCGGGCGATCGCTGGCGGACATGGGCGCGGGCGTGGTGGTGGGATCCATCTGCCAGGCGGATCTCTCGGCCGAGCTGGGCGCCTTCGTGCGCCGCGTGGCCGACGCCCGTGAGACGCCGCGCTGTTTCACACGCTGAGCTCGAGCACGGGCCGATCCTCGCGTGATATCCTGGGCCATGCTGAATCCACCGCGAGGTCTTGGGGGCAAGGTCGACAGAGTCGTCGGCAGCATGAGCCGGCTGCTCCACGTGCGGCCCGCCAAGCACAACACGCGCGTCGAGCTCGAGCGCTACCTCGAGCTGCCCAAGGTCGAGATGTTTCCCGAGCCGCCGCCGCTGACCGGTGTCACGCCGCGGCGCACGCTGATGGATCGGGTGATTCACTCCAGCACTCTGAGCTGGCCGAGCGCGCACCGCGTCATCAGCCCCGAGTACCGCCTGCGTCACGAGCGTGAGTACAAGAAGAACCTCACGGCCTGGATGCGCTGGGTGCGCCCCGAGGGTGCGCGGCGCAGGCGCGTGATCCTCTATGTCCACGGCTGGCTCGAGCCGGGATCCTGGGCGGAGGAGGCGACCCTCTTCCGCACATGGGGCCGCGAGCTGGAGGTGGATCTGGCTCACGTCTCCTTGCCGTTCCACGGCCGGCGCACACCGAGGCGCTCGCTCTTCAGCGGCGAGTTCTTCTTCACCGCCGACTTCGTGCGCTCCGTGGAGGCTGTGCGTCAGGCGGTCTGCGACGCGCGCAGCGCCATGGGCTGGTTGCGTGAGCAGGGCTACGAGCAGGTGGGCATCGCGGGGCTCTCCCTCGGAGGATCGCTGACCATGCTGCTCGGCTGTCTGGACCCGGCTCCAGATTTCATCATCCCGATCATCTCACACCTCGAGCTCGCGGAGGCCGTGGAGCACGCGGCCATCATGTGGCGCATGAAGCGCGACCTCGGGAAGTGGGGCATCCACGAGGCCGAGCGGCGCGAGATCATGCGTCGCCTGGGCTGGTCCGACTACCAGGCCACGGTGCCCGTGGAGCGTCAGCTCTGGATCCAAGCGCGCGAGGACGCCTACATCGACGCCGCGCTCGCCGAGGGGCAGTGGCGGCGCTGGGGTGAGCCGCCGATCCTGTGGATCGAAGGCGGGCACATGACCTTCCCGCTGGAGCTGGGGAAGATGACGCGGCGCATGGGCGTCTTCCTCGATGGGCTCGACGGCTTGCCGCCGCTCTAGGCCTTGGCGCCGAGGGTGTCCGCCAGAGCCGAGAGCGCGTCGATGGTGGTGAAGATACCGACCACCTTCTTGCCCTCCATCACCACGGCGGATCCGTACTTGTGGTCGTGCATGTGGCGCACGACCTTGCCCAAATCTTCCGAGGGCGCGACCGCGTAGGCCTCTTGGCTGACCGCCTCGTCCACGGAGACCGTCTCGGGATCCACGTCCGCGAACGACTCGACGATCTTCACGTCGCGGTCGCTCACCACGCCCACCAGCTGACCCCCGCGCAGCACGGGCAGGTGACGGATGGAGTGCTCTTTCATCAACTTCGCGGCCGAGGCCATGGACTGCTTGGAGCCGATCGTGATCGGGCTCTCGGACATATACGTACGCACTTCGGTCATCTTCGTGCCCTTATCCCCCGGACCTCTACATGTGCACGCGCCGCCGAAGCGCCAGCCGCTCGCGTTTGTGAGCGCGGAGTCGCGTCGGACCTAGGCGGTCGCCGGGCGGACGCCCTCGGGCAGATCGGGAGGCTCGGGCGCGGGGTGGCCCATCAGGGCGCGCGCGAAGATCCACCAGATCGCCGCGATGCCCCAGCCCAGGCCCACGACGACTCCGCCGTCGATGATGCCGCGCCAGGGCTGCGAGAGCTGCCGCACCATGATCACCAAGGCGAGGATGCCGAAGACGAAGAACCACGAGACTGTCTTCTGGCGCTTGGTGCTGTGGAAGAGGCTCATGCAGAAGAAGAGCGCGAACACGACGTGCAGCGGCTTGGGGTGCTTGCCCAGGTGCACGGCGCGGCTGACCACGCGTGGGCTGAAGCGCAGCTGAAACGCTCGGTAGCCCTCGGAGTAGGCCATGATCACGACTACGCCCACATACAGGGCCATCTGCAGGCCGCTCATGCTGCCCTCGGTCCAGGGTTCGATGGCTCGGGGCAGCAGCCGCATGACGGCTTGGCTCAGCAGCGCCGTGACCCAGAGTACGCCCCAGAGGGCGATGGCTTTCTCGCGAAATGTCGACACGCGAGAGGCGTACCACTAGATGCACCGGGGCGCATGCTGCGCTCGGGGGTCGAGCTGGGTCGAGCTGGCGCGACCCCTGGGGGTGTGCACGAGCCAGGGAAGGCACTATGAAGACGCTTCAACCGAGAAGGTGGGCAGATGAACGATCGACAGAGTGATTCGAAGGTGACGCGCCGTGGGTTCTTTCAGCGGGCCGGTGTGGTGGCGGTGACGGTCTCCGTGCCGGCGTGGGTCTGGGGTTGTGGTAGCCCAGAGGCGTCCGAGCCCGCGAACGACGCGACCGCCGGTGGCGAGGTTCCGTCCGACGCGGCAGACATGAGCGGAGCGCTGGGGGAGCGTGGCGCGGGTCCCGAGGTCTCGGACGCGCAGCGCGCGCAGATCGCGGCCTTCGAGGGTGAGAGCGTGTTCACGGCGACGGCGCCCGGACCCTGGGAGGGCAAGGCGGGCAGCCACGTTCCCCAGGTGAGCTTTGGGCCTGGCCGCGTGGAGCTCTTCACCAACCACGGCATGTCGCCGGAGCATTGGATCGACGCCCAGTATCTGAAGGATCAGGACGGCAACGTGATCGCCTTCGCGGCGCACGCGGGCACGGACGCGGAGGCCAGAGCGAACTTCACGCTGCCCGAGGGCACGACCCAGATCACGGCCTACTCACACTGCAATCGCCACGGTGACTGGTCCGCGGAGCCTTCCGCGCCGAGCGTCTGACCAGACTCATCAGGGCGCCGACGCCGGCGCCCAGCAGCAGCCCCCAGACGATGCCGAGGCCCAGCGTGGCCGCGAAGGTCAGGAGCGTCAGCCCCAGGCCCGCGTGGTCGTGCGCGCGCAGTCGCCGTATCTCCGCCACGTCCACCAGCCCTGCCACGGCGGTCAGGATGATCGCCGCCAGAGCCGTCATGGGCAGATCACGCAGCAGAGGTGTCAACCAGGCCAACGTGAGGGCGACCAGGGCGGCCGTGACCAGCCCCGCCCGGGTCGTGCGCGCGCCGGCCGCGTCGTGCACGGCGGAGCGCGCAAAGCCGCCCGTCACGGGGTAGCCTTGGAAGACGCCGGCGGCCAGGTTGGCCATGCCCAGCGCGATCAGCTCTCGCCGTGGCGTCAGCGCGTAGTCGTGCTTGCGCGCGAAGTGGGCGCCGATGCTGGTGGCCTCGCTGAAGCCGACCAGCCACAGGATCGCGGCCGAGGGCGCCAGCGCCAGTGCGTCCGTCAGGCTCAGGGCGGGCAGGCTCGGTGTGGGCAGACCCGCGGGGATTTCGCCCACCACGGCCACGCCCGAGGAGCTGAGCCCGAAGGCGAAGACCACCACGCTCGAGAGCGCGACCAGCAGCAGCGCCCGCGGGAAGCGTGGCCAGCGGCGCTTCAGCGCGACCAAGAGAGCGACCCCGGCGAGCCCCAGGCCGAGGGTGGTGAGGTCGAGCCGCGGCGAGGCGAGGGCGAGGGAGCGCAGGAGCGGGAGCAGCTCGGGGCTGCGCGGCACGTGCACGCCCATCAGCGGAGCCAGCTGACTCGCGGCGATCATCACGGCGGCGGCGGCCGTGAAGCCCGTCAGCACGGGCCGGGTCAGCCAGCGCGTCAGGCGCGCG
>JAADHO010000372.1 GCA_013151775.1 Deltaproteobacteria bacterium
GGCACGGCTGGCGCGGGCGCGGGAGGCGGCCTGACACTGCTCGCGCTGCTCGGGCTCGCCTTGGTGTGGCGACGCCGGCGACGCTGAAGAGCACGACACGACAGGAGCGACGCTTCGGTCAGACGGGGTCGACGAGCCTGCTCTGACACAGGCTGGCACGCTTTGGGCAGCTGCGGGGCTGGCACAATCCTTGAAGTGTGGACGGGCTGAACCACACCCGGGAGCCCGCCATGAAGAAGACCGCCTTCATCCACTTCGTCACTGTCCTCGTCGCCCTCACCGGCTGCGGTGAATACGCTGGAGCCGGAGGCTCCCCGGGCCGCTACTACCCGGGCGCAGGCGCCGACGCGGGCGTGGGTAGGGCGCCGGAGCCGACGCCACCGGGAGACAGCTTCGACCCACCGGGGACCAACCCCTTCGTGATGGCGGACCACGATCCCTTCAGCACCTTCGCCGCGGACGTGGACACGGCGAGCTACGACATCTTCGTGCGCGACGTGGAGGACGGGCTCTTGCCTGCGCCCGCCAGCGTCCGCCTCGAGGAGTACGTGAACTTCTTCGACTACGACTACCCGGCCCCCGAGCCCGGCGCCGAGGTGCCCTTCGCCATCGACTTGGCGGCCGCCGTGCATCCTCTGGGCCGCTCGCTAGCGCTGGTGCGCGTCGGCATTCAGGCCGAAGCGCCGCCCGCCTTCCGGCAGCGCCCGACCAACTTGATCTACCTGGTGGACGTCTCGGGCAGCATGGACGCGGAGGACAAGCTGCCTCTGGTGAAGGCCGTGATGCGCGCCAGCCTCGACGCCCTCGAGCCCACCGATACCGTCTCCATCGTCAGCTACGCCTCGGACACGCGGGTGCGCCTCGAACCCACGCTCGTCAGCAACCGCCGCCGAATCCAGCGCGAGATCGACCGCCTGAGCGCCGGCGGCAGCACGGCGGGCTCGCAGGGCATCCAGCTCGCCTATGGCCAGGCGGAGGCGGGCTTCATCGAGGGCGGCTTCAACCACGTCGTGCTCGCGACGGATGGCGACTTCAACGTGGGCATCAGCGACACCAACGAGCTGGTCGACCTGATCCGCACGAAGCGCAACAGCGGCATCACGCTGACGGCTCTGGGATTCGGCCGCGGCAACCTCAACGACTCGATGATGGAGGCCGTGAGCAACGCGGGCAACGGCATCTACAGCGTGATCTCGAGCCGGGAACAGGCGGTGCGCTACGCGCGAGAGGACCTACTCGATACGGTGACCTTGGTCGCGCAGGACATGAAGATCCAGGTCGAGTTCAACCCGGAGCAGGTGCGAGCCTACCGGCTGCTCGGCTACGAGAACCGCGCGATCGCTGACACGGACTTCCGCAACGACATCGTGGACGCCGGCGAGGTCGGCGCGGGCCACCGCGTGACCGCCCTGTATGAGGTGGTGCTGGCAGGCGGCGAGCTGCCCCAGGCCGTGGGCGCACCCGACGTCGAGATGGGTCCGCCCGTGGAAGGTGTGCGCGAGATCGACCCGGGCGAGCTCTTGCTCGTGAAGGTGCGCTGGAAGGACCTCGGCGCCCTCGACACGGATCCCGCCTACGAGACCAGCGCGAGCCTGACGCCCGGCGACGTGCTCGCCGCCGACACGGCTCCAGATCCCGACCTGCTCTGGGCCAGCGCCATCGCCGCCTTCGCCGAGATCCTGAAGAACAGCCCCTACGCCGACCGCGGCGAGCTCGAGGCCATCGCCGCCATCATCGACGCCCAAGCCGACCGCGACGACGACCGAGCCCGCTTCGCCCCGCTCTTCCACAGCGCCGTCGACCTACTCGCCACCAGCACGCCCTGAGCTGTGCCGTGACGAACCTGTGTGCCGCAGGATGGCGAAAGCTGGAACCAAAGCCCGCGATCGGATGGGGCTATCACGGGCGAGCGATCGGCGCGGCTAGACGGTGACTGTCAATCGTCCCATCACCCAGTTCGCCCTCCCCGTTCTGTCCCCAGCAGACCACCTGACCTGTTCTGCGCAAGGCGCATGCGTATCCGAAACCAGTGCCCACCTCCAGCGCGTCAGGTACACCTAGGACTTCGACAGGACTCGAACTTTGGACGATGCTGCCGTCACCGAGCTGTCCGTCATCGTTTCGTCCCCAGCACAGCAACTGGCGAGAGTCAGGCACACCACAGGTGAAGTTGACGCCAGCACTGATGCGGCTCAGCAGGGGAATCAGAGGCTGTATGCCGACATTCGAGGACGTGGTCGTGCCGTCGCCCAGCTCTCCACGAGTGTTGTTCCCCCAGCACCAAACCCTGCCGACGGACAGGGCACACGTATGTGACATGCCTGCAGACACGACCTCTCCCACACGAGTGCCCGGACGGACCACTCCAGGAGTCGAGCGGCTAGTATTGGTGGCATCGCCCAGCTGCCCAGAGGCATTGTTCCCCCAACAGAGCAGTGTCTTGTCCGCACGATGTGCACATGAGTGCGTCTGCCCTGCAGATATTCCTGCCGCGTCGCCCAGGCCAAGGACAACAGCGGGCGTCGAACGATCGATCGTCGTCCCATCACCCAGTTGCCCGTTGCTGTTCCGGCCCCAGCACACAGCCTGACCTGACGCCCGATAGGCACACGAGTGGGCGAAACCAGCGGCTATGCCAGCGGCGTCGCTGAGTGCGCTAACGGACGTCGGGAGCAAACGATCGATCATCGTTCCATCGCCAAGCTGTCCGGACAGATTCGATCCCCAGCACACGACCTGACCAGAAGCTCGACGCGCACAGGTATGATAGCCACCTGCTGTGATCTCCACAGCATCCATGAGTCCGCTGACGAGCACTGGGCGATTGCGGCTCGTGGTAGTGCCGTCGCCGAGTTGACCAGATCGGTTGAATCCCCAGCAGTAGACGCGACCTGAGGCGCGGCGGAGACACGCATGACGAAAACCAACGGCGATCTCCACGGGCTCGTCGCAGCTCGATGCGACGCAGTCGAGGGTGCATGTCGTACCGCAACTTCCGCAGTTGTTTGCATCCGTCGCCGTGTTCTTCTCGCAGCCGTTGGCGATGTTTCCGTCGCAGTCAGCCCGAGTCGCCGAACACATGAGGACGCACGCGCCGGACACGCAGGCAACGCTAGTGGGCGCCATAGCATCGCAATACGCGCTCGCCTCCGGCTCCTCGTCCAGCGTTCCGTCGCAGTTGTTGTCGACTCCGTCGCAGATCTCGGGTTCGACTGGACTCGCGGCGGAGTTGGAGTCGTCGCAGTCGGTCTTGGGCAAGGGGCCGCCGGTGCAGGTCGCGTCGATCGGGGCGAAGCCGTCGCCGTCGACGTCTTCCGCCACGTCGCGGCGACCGGCCATGGGGCCCGGCAGGGAGCAGTCGTTGTCGATGCGGTCGCAGAGCTCGGGGGCACCGAGGTAGACGCGGTCGTCGCCGTCGTTACAGTCCGTGCCGGAACAGCTGAGCTTGGCGAAGCCGTCACGGTCTGCGTCTTCCGTCTCGGAGAGCACGCCGTCGCAGTTGTCGTCGATGTTGTTGCAGGCCTCGGCCGCCGTGGGATGCACGCTCATCTCGGCGTCATCGCAGTCGTCACCGCAGACCATGCCGCCCGACGCGTCCACGTTGCAGCAGGCGGCGTCGATGTAGGTGTCCCCGTCCGCGTCCCTGCTGCCGAAGGTCGAGGGATCGCAGTCCTCGTCGTGGGCCGAGGCGTCGCAGACCTCGGCGTTGCCGGGGAAGCGCATCGGATCCGCGTCGTCGCAGTCGTCGCCTCCACAGGTGATGGCGTCGTGGCCGTCCCCGTCGGCATCCATGGCCACAGCGCAGTCGCTCACGCACAGATCATCCGCCTCGTTGCAGGTCTGAGATTCGAGACAGGGCACGCTAGCGGCGACCACGCAACCACGCTCGTCCGCTGACGTGTTCGTGGCGTCACAGGTCTCGACGCCGTTGCAGAACAAACCGTCGTCGCAGTCAGCAGCCCGCGTGCAAGTCGCCGGACTGCTGTCGCCGGCGTCTCCGGCCGCGTCGGCGCTCGAATCCGTAGCCGCGTCAGAGCCGCCACCGCCTCCTCCGCAGGCGAGCACGAAGACCAAGAATGTCGAAGAAAGAACCGCCCTTGTCCGCATGGGCGCCGAGGATAGCAAGCCCGCTAGCGGATCTCCAAGCGGCTCCACCGCCCAGCCCGGCACCGAAACCTAAACTCGTGGATCTGAGGCCAAGCGCTCACTTGGGTGGTGTACCCGCTGAGCCGCCCTTCGCACCGGCTCGATGCTCTGGCGTCCTCGAGCGGCACCAAGTGGTCGACATCATGCGCTCACGCAGGCTGTCGTAGATGGGCGGGTTGCCCAGGAGTAAGGCGGCGAGCACGGCGCCCACCGCCGCGGCCATCATCGGGATGATCAGCGTCGTCGTCGCGGTCATCTCGAAGATCAGCACGATGCCCGTGAGCGGCGCGCGCACGACCGCTGCGAAGAAGGTCGACATGCCCACGATGGCGAAGGCGGCCACGGTGGTTCCCGGACCCGGGAGCAAACCGGAGGCGAGGCCGTGCACCAGCGCGCCCCACAACGCTCCCACGGCCAGCAGCGGCGCAAACAGACCGCCGGGGGTCTGGGTGGCGTACGAGAGTGGTCCCAGGAAGAAGCGCACGACGAGGTAGACGGCTGCGGCGGAGAGCACGACGCCGCCCCCGAGGATGTCCTGGGTGAGCCCGTTGCCGCCTCCGGTCGCCACCATCGGATCGAACCACAGGAGCGCGCCGACGACCAGGCCGATGGCGCCGGACTTGAGCAGCGGGGGGACGCGACTCATGCGGTCTGACAGCTCGAGGAAGAAGAGCACGAGACGGTTGTAGAAGACGCCCACGACTCCCGTGAGCAGCCCGAAGAGCAGAAAGACGACGATGGTCCAGCCGTCGGGTGTGGCGATCGGCTCCACGTTGAAGTCGGGGCGATTGCCCAGGATGAACCGAGACGCGACGATGGCGGTCGACGTGCCGATCAGGGTCACCAGCCCGAGTCGCAGGCGGATGGATTTGGTGACCTCTTCGAAGACGAAGAGCGCGGCGCCGAGGGGCGCGTTGAACGCCACGCCGAGGCCAGCCCCACCGAGAGCGGTCTGCAGGATGCGCATGTCGCGCTCACCCAAGTGCAAGCGCCGCCCCGACTCGGAGCCGATCGCGGCGCCGAGGTGCACTGTGGGTCCCTCACGCCCCAGCACCAGGCCGGACCCGATCGCGAGGAGACCGCCGATGAACTTCGCCGGTAGAACCTCCCATGTCGTCGCGGGGATGTCGCCGCGCCACACCGCCTCCACATCCTGGATGCCGCTGCCCGACACGCGCGGCACATACACGACGATCAGCCTGGCCAGCGCAGTGCAGACCGTTACCAGGACCAGCGGCACGACCCAGCCCGGCCCGGACCAGGCGTGCGCCCAGTGGAGCAGGGACATGCGGTACTCGTCGGCTCCGAGCAGCAGCCAGCGGAAGCCGCCTCCGATGGCGCCCACCAGGACTCCTGCGACGGCGGCCACCGTGCTGATCCGCAGCAAGCCCAGGGGATCGCGCCAATCCTCCTGCTCCGCAGGCTCGTCAGGAGGTGAGGCTGGAGTTGTCGTGTGCATGTCCACTCTGCTTCTGCGCAGCGCGGTGCTGCCGGACCAAGACACGCGATCGTCGCTGGCCCGAAGCTCGTCGGTATGTGCTCCTCTCCGTGACGTCAACCTGCCATTCGTCGCTGAGGCCAGATCCGGCTGGCGCAGCCAAGGGGGACTGCGATATCAGCGGGAGTCGACTTCGGGGCTGGCCCTGTAGCGCCGGAAGAGCAAAAGCGCTGCGTAGAGCAGCGGCGGGGCGTAGAGCAACGCACGTTGGACGACGGTGAAACGTTCCACTTCGCCGTCCATCAGCGAGAGCCTGCCGAAGACGTTCAACAGCAACACGCCGACGGCGAGCGGCAGCAGGACGGGGTCACTGCATCTCCGGGCTCGTGTCTCGCAGAGCACCCAAGCGGAGATGAATGCGCTCGCGACGACGTAGCTCGCGATGCGTTCAGAATCCCAGGCTACAGCGTGAATGATCAACGGACAATGCACGACGAGGGCGATGGTGATGGCGAGACGTGAGAAGAGACGTATACCGAACGCAGACAGTGTATAGAGGAAGATCAGAATAGCGCTTGGAGCAACAGATATCAACACATCCATCTTCACCAGCATTAGTGGCAAGTATACGATCTGTTGTCGTAACTTCTCTAGAATACCTGATGTCTCCCATGCGGAGATTTCATAACCTTCTATACCGATAAACTTATAGTGCGATAGTCGATCTGTGAGTTGAGTGCGCAATAGGTGCTCGTCACGCAGGACGGGCGTGATCGTGAGCAAGAGGAAAGCGACCAACGGCAAGCCGAGGGGCCAAAAGCGTATCCAGGCTCTCCAAGGCGCGGATTCGCTCGACTGATCGCCCGAGCGATCCTGCGAACACATCAGCATTGCCGTCAAGAGCACCAGCGGATATCCGAGCAAGATGTAGCTCTCGTGAACCAGCAGCGCGCCGATGGATAGAGCTGTCGCCATCCACAGACGACCGCGAAAGATACAGAGGATCGACAGAATACACAGCGCGTAGATCAGCGCATCCAAATAGCCAAATAGGTGAGCACTCATGACGACGAACGGAGATGACGCGAAGACGAGCACAGTCAGGGTCGTGTCGGGATCGAAGGTACGCCTCCGCAACATGCGCAAGGTCACCACGCACAAGGTCGCGAGAAAGAGGCTGAACACCAGCGCCGAAGAGACGAGGATCACGCGCGGCGTCATCGGGAACCTGGCGACATGCGCCACGACGCTCGCCACAGATCCTACGAGCCCACGCTTGATGAACCCGAAGCGATAGTCGAGCAGCCAGTGGGCCTCGGCGAAGTCGTTGGGCAGGCGGATGGCGCGAGCCACGGTGATCCCCAGGGTCCAGAGCGTCAGCATGAACACCAACGCGCGACGTCGCGAGACGCTCATGATCACGACACCCGACGTTTCGTCCCGCAGGCCTGTCGACGCCGAGAGGCCCCTGGCTGGGTCCTCGCGTTCGTGGCGTCAAGGCGGTGCACGGACCTCAGGTACCACGGGCTGCCTCTATAGCGCACGGCCCGCGGAGCTTGCCGCAGCTCGGCGCCAGGCTGAATCGCGGGAGCTGTTGCATGTGGAGCCGGCCAATCCTAAATGGAGAGCATGGACGCCAGCTCGCTGCTCTCGGGTCGCTCGCGCGAGACACGCATCCGGCGTGATGCGAAGGGACGCTGGTTCGATGGGGACGACGCCATCACCCATGCGGGCTTGGTGCAGGCGCTCGACGGCTACATCGATTTGGCCGAGGACGGGCGCTTCTGCCTGCGCAACGACATCAATTGGGCGTACGTCACGATCGAGGGTCCGCCCTACTTCGTGCGCTCCGTCACGCTCGAAGGCGACGCCGTCCGGCTGCATCTCTCGGGCGGCCGGAGCGAGCTCTTGGACGCACGATCACTCGCCCAGGACGAAGTGGGCGCGCTCTGCTGCCGGGTGCGCGACGGTCGCCTCGAGGCTCGATTCGACAACCACGCCGCCGCGGGGCTCGCACCCCTACTCGACGAAGACGAGCTCGGTGTGTACGTCTCGCTCGCTGGGCGCCGCGTGAGGCCCCCTGTGTTGCGTCGAGCGGACGACGCATCGCCCCTTGGAGACACCGCATGACTCTGCACTCACGACGCGAAATGCTCGCTCTCGCCTCCGCCCTGCTGCTCGGCGGGGCCCTCATCTATGGCCTGGTGGCGAGCATGAAGGACGGCTCCCGACGCTTCCACGAGGGCCCACTGCGCGCGATCTTCGGCGACGGAACCTTCGAAGAACTCGAGGCGGGCGAGCAGCTGCCGCTCCACTACATCGGAGACGATCGCACGGCCCCGGACTTCACCCTCGAGGACCGCAACGGCCGGCCCTACACGCTCAGCGCCCACCGTGGACACGTGATCGTCCTGAACTTCTGGACCATCAACTGCGGTCCCTGCGTCGAGGAGATGCCGAAGCTCGATCAGCTCGCGCAGCTGGTGCAGGCCTGGGGCGACGTCGAGGTCGTGGGCGTCTCCATCGACAGCGGCTGGGACGAGGTCGCGCGCATCATGCCGCCGCGCCCACACATCACCTATCTCTTCGACTCCGACAATCAGATCGTGGGTCCCAAGTACGGATCGCGCCTCTTCCCCGAGACCTGGATCATCGACAAAGAGGGCGTGATCCGCGTGCGCTACGATGGCGGCTTCGACTGGTCGCAGCCGGTCGTGCTCAACATGATCGACTCCTTCCGCTAACTCAGCGCCTCGACACGTCGCCCAAGCGCACAGCGACCTGCGCGAAGAGCAGCGCCCGCAGAGGGCCGGCGCCTGCACCTAGCTCGAGGGCGAGGCTCGCGCGGGTGCGCAGGCTGAGCCGCTGATCCCCGGCGACGTGCAGCGTCTGGGCGTAGCCGACCCGCTTGGCGGGCCCGACCAGCAGACGGTCGAGGCTGTAGCCGAGCTCGAGCCGAGTGCGTTCGGCGATCGGCAGATCCCAGCGCACACTCCCACCGTAGCCCTCGGCGAGGGATCCGCGGATCACGCGCAGGTCGAGATCGAGCAGATCGGCCGCGAGCACCCTGCCGCGCAGCGAGCCTCCGGCCGTGATCAAGAGTGACGAGAAGCCATCGGCTCCGAGGTAGCCGCGTGCGCGCACGCGGGCGCCCACACCGTGCCCGAAGCGCGCGGAGACCGAGGCGTCCGCCCAGGCGTTGGGCAGGAAGATCAGATCCTCCTGCGGAAGCTGGCGAGCGATGGCGCGGGTGTAGACCGGATCGTCGAAGCCCGCACCGACGTACCAGCGCAGGCGACGCTGCAGGTGGTCGCCGCGCAGCTCCACGGACCCACGCGTCGGTCGTGGGCCGCGCCGGCCGACGGCGTCGTTGGCGAAGTCCACCACGAGCCGCCCGCTCGCCGAGAGCTGTCGACCCAACTCCAGCCCCGCGTCGACGCTGGCGCGCGCGCGATCCAAGGCGCCTCGATACCCGTCCGCGTCGAAGCCCACCCGCAGGCGACCACGCACGAGCTCACCGCCCGAGACCCGGAAGGCCACGCCGGCGCGCGGAGCCCGCAGCGCGGGCAGCAGATCGCCCACGTTGGGCGCGAGCCCGGCGAAGGCGCTGAGGCGCACTCCTTCCGCCGCGTCCAGGTTGACCTCGGCCCCATCGACGAGACCTCCGCCGCCGCCCGTGAGGGGCATGATGCGCCCGATCCCGAGGCCGATGCGCGAGCCCGTGGGCGCGTACCCGAGGCGGAGGAGATAGGCGTCGAAGCGCGGCGTGGCCTTCTGAAACAGCGCGAAGCTCACGTCCGGCGCGGCGTCGAGACCCACCCCGATCAGGTGGTCCCAGGTGAGCCCGCTGGGTGAAGTCACGCTGAGCTGGGAGTCCAGCCCCGCCTCGTCCCAGCCGACCAAGAGGTCCTGGATGTCGCCCGCGGCGAACAGACGCGCGGCCAGCTCACCACGCACCTCGACGCGCGAGCGGTCGTCCTCCTCTACCTCCTCTCCGTCCTCGACCTGTGCGCTGACACGCGGCAAGTAGGCGTCCACCCAGCGCGACTCGACGGGCGGCGCTGCGGCAGGTCGGCGGACGCTGCGCACACGCTCTGGCGCGACGACGTGACGACGTGGCAGGGGAATGTCCGAGAGCTGCGGCGAGTCGGGCGTGAGCGCGACGGCCGCCGTGTGCGCCGTGACAGCCACCACGCGCGCGCGGATGGTCTGGTCGCCGTGGGCGAAGGAGACGCTCTCGCCGGCGACGATCCCGTCCGCACTCCCCGCGTCCACGTACACGACGCCACCGGCGCGTTCGATGATGTGCACGGGCTGCGCGGCCGCGGTGTGGAGCGCGGCGAGTGCGACGCCGAGCGCCAACACCCCCTGCAACACGCGTCGACGTAGCCTGGGACTCATCTCATCCACCGGGGTGACAATCGAAGCAGGAGCGCGGCGCGAATCGGTAGGCGCTGTTGCCGATGTGAAACGGTCCGGCACGCCCTGAACGATGTTCGTGACACTCGATGCACGTGATGTCAGTTCGATCCTCTTGTGAGAGATGACACTCGCTGCAGTCAAACCCACGATGGGCACCACGAGCGATGGGAAAGCGATTGTGGGCAGGCGTCACATCGGCCCAATCGAGCGTGCCATGACAGGCGTAGCACTCTCGCGAGTAGCTGCGCTCGGCGTGAATGGGAACCGCGTCGTAGAGATCGGCATGGCAGCTGTCGCAGTCGAGCCTGTCCACGACCGACGGATCGTGCGGGCTCGCGCACGCGCACGCGACGATCAGTAGGAGAGCGGCCCACGGACGACGTCGGGTGCTCATCAGTCCCCCTCCTTACGACCGCGCGGGTGGCAGCGGTAGCAGGCCATGGAGTCGTAGCTGTAGCCGCGCACCTCTCCGTCGTGTTCGTTCCTCGTGCGCGACTCGCTGTGGCGATGACAGTCGAAGCAGGTGAAGGAGCGAATGTCGCTTGGATCCATGTGGCAGCGGGTGCAGGGCTGACCACCGTGGTCTCCGGTCAGCGGGAAGAAGCGGTCATGGCCCACAAAATCCGCCGGTGTCCAAGCGCGTGTACTGTGGCAGATGCCACAATCACGACGGTTCGGAAACGCCGAGTGATCCACCCTCGCTCGGCCGTCATCTCCTTCATGACAGCCGACACAGTCGCGGGCCGTGCCTCGGTACACACCGCCGATGTGACAGCGCGTGCAGGGGGTAGAGCGATGCGCCCCGGTCAGGGGCCACGTGCGGTGGGCGAAGCGCGCGGGGCGCCAGCCGAGCTGACCATGACAGCGATCGCAGCCGCGCAGGAAGACGGCGCCCACGTGGGGTGGATGGGGGCGACGTTGGCGCACGGTGTCGAGATGACAGCTCTCGCACTCGGGCCGCGCGCCGCGAAAGTCGCCCTCGGCGGCGCGCTGATGACAGCTGCGGCAGCCGAGCACGGCGTGGTCTCCCAGCAAGGGCAGGCGGGTCGAGGCGTGTGCCGCCAGCAGCTCGTCGGGTCTCCAGCTGCGGGGAGAGTGGCACTCGCCGCAGGGCCTCGTCATGCGGCCCATGTGGCGATCGCGGTGACATGCCTGACAGCGGCTCATATCGTGATCGCGATCGCGACCGTCGTGACAGCTCGCGCAGGCGACCTGTGCGTGACCCGCGACCAGGGGCGCGCGCGTGAGGCGATGATCGAAGCCCGATGGCAAGCTGACCACGGCGTCGAAGCTCCGCTGATCGTGGCAGCGAGCGCAGCGGGTCGTGGCCGCAGCCAAGCGAGCGGCGGGTGTGCCCTCCGCGGCCTCGGGATCGCCGTGTGGGCTCTCGTGACACTCGCCGCAGACGCGTGGGCCGAGGGCGAACACTCGCGCGCGGTGCCCGTCGGGGAAGCGGGCCCGCCGATGGCAGCGCGCACAGGCGACGCGGGCGTGGGCTCCCTCGAGGGGGAAGTCCGTGTTCTGGTGCTGGAATCCGGTCGCCGGACGGAAGCTCACGCCCGCGTGGCAGTCACGACAGGGGCGCCCCGCGAACTGCCCGCGATGGACGTCGCGGTGACAGGCGCCGCAGTCCGACCCGCGATCTGCGAACTGCGCGACCGGCGCGGGGCTCCCGGCGCTGGCCGCTGGCGGTCCATGGCAGCGCGCGCAGGGCTCTTGGTGATCACCCTCGAGGATGAAGCCCGAGCCG
>JAADHO010000107.1 GCA_013151775.1 Deltaproteobacteria bacterium
GGTGCTCGACGCCCACTTCGAGGCTCGCTTCGGCCAGCTGAGCTGGCGCGCTCAGGGCACGCTCGAGGTTCAGACCCGGAGCGGCAACACGCAGGAGCCCGACGACACCTGGGGCGACTGGTCTGCGCCCATGACGAGCCCCGGGCCGACCCGCAGTCAGGCCGCGCGCTTCGTGCAGATTCGCGCCCGCTTCATCCGCGATCCGCAGGCCATCCTGCGAGCCATGGAGCTGTTCTACCTGCCGCGAAATCAGCGCGCCGTGGTCACCTCCGTGGCCGCAGGCCGTCAGCACGCGCCGAGTAAATCGGCCGAGCCGACCCCACCGTCGACGCGCTACGACCTCTCGTGGAGCGTGCGCAACCCCGACTCCGACAGCCTGCGCTACCGCCTGCGCTATCGGCAGGAGTCCCAGACACGCTTTCGAGACATGTTGCGCGAGGACGAGGTGCTCACGGCGACTCACTATGCGTGGCAGACCGAGAGCCTGCCCGATGGCTGGTATGTGCTCGAGGTGAGCGCGAGCGACGAGCTGTCGAACGACGCGGACGACGCCCTGAGCTCACGCGCCGAGTCCGAGCCCTTCCGTGTGGATAATCACGCGCCGCGCATCACTCGGCTCGAGTCCCGAGACGGCAGGCTGCTCGCGACGGTGGTGGACAGCTTGGGACCCGTCGCCGGGCTCGCGCTCGCGATCGACGGGCGGCCTTTCCGGCCGCTGCTGCCCGTGGACGGATTGCTCGACCAAGCGCAGGAACGCGTTTCAATCGACTTCCGCGCGCGCCTTCGCGGAGTGCGCTATGGCGAACACATCTTCGCTCTGCGGGCTCGGGACGCGGCGGGAAACACCGTCGTGCGCGAGATCGCGCTCTTCGGTCCCTCGAACAGCGCAATCATCGTCTGACTTGCTGCACAGGTGCAGTTCGTGCTACGTAGCTGCGGCCTACGGGGGTAGGTTGCGGAAAAATTTGGACCCTTGGGTCCACAAAGGAGAAGCTCGGAATGCAGTTCAAGAACTTGGCTCAATTTTTGGTGGTCGCCATTGGCATCACCGGTATGACGTTTGCCGTTGGTTGCAGCAAGAGCAGCAACCCGCCGCCCGAGGGTGCCACCCTGACCTTCGTGGTCGACGTGATGGACATCGGTCGTGAAGACCCCCCCGGCGTGGCGCCTGGCTTCGACCTCGACAACAAGATCAGCGATGACGCCGATCCTGCCGGCTGCTTCCAGCCCGACTTCATCTCTCCCGACGGCGTGGCTGGCATCGACAACCAATTCGCCGTGCTCGCGCCCACCATCGAGGGCGCCGCCGGCACGAACCTCGCGGACTCGATCGCGGACAGCGTCGCCAGCGGCTCGATCCTGATCATGCCGATCCTCGATGACGTCAACGACAACGTGAACGACCCGTCAGTCAACCTGACGCTGCTGCTCGGGGAGGTCCCCGGCGGTGGCGCGCCCACGCTGACCGCGGCGGGCGCACCAGAGCCCGGTCAGACCTTCGACATCAACCCCAACTCCTACGACGCCACGGGCACGCCGCTGATCTACGTGCCCATGGCCAGCTTGGTCGATGGTCATATTCAGGCCGGACCGGTGGACATCGTCCTCGCCCTGCCCGTCTCGGGCAACACGCTCACGCTGACTATCCGGCGCGCGCAGCTCGCCTTCGACCTCGCCGCCGACGGAAGCACGCTCACCAACGGCGTGCTTGGTGGTGAGCTGGTGATCGAAGAGCTGATCACCGCGATCACGGAGCTGAGCAGCTCCCTGCCCATCGACCTGGTCCGCAACGCGCTTCAGAGCTCGGCCGACCTCGCACCGAACGCCGCGGGCGACTGCGACTCGATCTCCATCGCGCTGACGCTCCACGCCGTCTCCGCGATAAAGGGCGTTGTCGCTACGCCGATGGACGGTGGAACCTCCGTCGACGCGGGAATCTCCACCGACGCGGGTCCCGCTGACGCGGGTCCCGGCGATGCGGGCCCCGGCGATGCGGGTCCCGTGGACTCCGGAGCCGCCGACGCAGGTCCGGCCGACGCCGGAGCCGCTGGCTGATTTCAGCCGATCCCTTTCGGGACTGAAGCGAGGGATCCAGCGCCGCTGGGTCCCTTTCTTCGTTCCCGAGCCATCTGAATGTATTTTTCCGCGCCGCCCCCTTGGCGTCGTTCCCCATTGATCCTGTACCCTGCGCGCCAATGAGATCTTCTATGTCGAAAACCAGCCTCCTCTCCTTGGGCGTGTCCCTGCTCAGCCTCAGCCTAGTCGCCTGTGGAGGCGACGGTCGACGGCGTCCCGGCGGACGTTCGGGTAGTGACGCGGGCGACGGTACGGGCAGCGACGCGGCTCCGAGGCCCGGCTACGACGCGGGACCGGGCTTTGATGGGGGTCCCGTGGACATGTGCAACCCCGCCTGTGGTCCGATCGAGATCTGCGGCTCCGACGGCAGCGGCGATGGAAACGACGACAACTGCAACGGCACGGTCGACGAGGGCTGCATCTGCGGCAACATCGGCGAGACGCGCTCCTGCTTCCGCGGTCCTCCCGATCGGCGCGACGTGGGCAGCTGCGCCGACGGCATCATGACCTGCACGGAGTTCGGCACCTGGGGAGCGTGCATCGACGGACAGTTTCCCGAAGACGAGACCTGCGACGGCGCCGACAACGACTGCAACGGCGTGGCGGATGACGGCCTCTCGGACTGCTCCACCGCCGTGATCTGTCCCGGCACTCAGGGCGCCACGCCCTTGAACTTCTACGACCTGCGCGGTGAGACCATCTACACGGGCGCCGCCCGCTCGTGGCAGTGGAACGTCAGCTGTCCGCCCACCGTGTCCCCTTGCCCCGCTCCAGAGGCGCCCACGGCCAAGGACACGCGCATCTTCTTCGCCCAATCGGGTAGCTATCGCGTGGGCCTCGCCGTCGTCACCGACACGGGCGAGACGGTGGGCTGCGAGTGGGTGGTCGAGGTCGAGGGCGCCGGTCTACGCGTCGAGCTGCTCTGGGACACGCAGGGCACGGCCAACGGCGACACGGACGTGGACCTGCATCTACACCGTAAGTCCGTCGGCGTGGGCGTGGCCACGGGCGAGACCGCGTTCTTCACCAAGGACGACTGCTACTTCGGCAACTGCAAGGCCTCGAGCTATGCGGACGCCCTGCGCACAGCCTGGGCCATGGAGGACACGACGGATCTCAACGCCTGTCGCGAGGCGCCCCACGGAGAAGGCGCGCAGTGGGTCAGCAAGAGCGCCTGCTACAACCCGCGCCTCGACGTGGACGTGGTTCGCTGCACGAGCGGCGAGACCGACCCTGCCAACGGCGCCTTCTGCGCGCCGGAGAACATCAACGTCGACAACCCGACGCTGGGCGTGCCCTTCCGCATCATGGTGAACTACTACTCCAACGGCAGAGACCCGCTGGGTGGCGGAGGCGGGGTCGACCAGACACATCCGCAGGTGAACATCTACTGCGGCGGTGAGCTGCGCGCGGCCTTCGGCTCGGATCCCCTCGTCACGCTGCGGAACGGGGCTGAATTCGGTGCGGCCAACGACAACTGGATGGTCGCCGACGTGGTCTTCTTCCGCAACGAGTGCGGCGGGCTCGATTGTCTGATCAACCCGATCCCGTCGGATCCGAGACAAGGATGCGAAGCGGGCAGCGCAGCCTGCATCGTCCGTGGCGCTGACTTTGGACCTCCCTGGTCGTTCTGAGCGCGCTCCCATGTCTCAGCATCCAAGGACTCGCCTGGTTTCGGGCTCCAAGGCTTCGTGGACATCGAGTATACGGGGCCCACAGACCGTGGTCTCCAGCCCCCATGTTGATGAATTTTAGGTGTGCCTGTGTGTGTACTGTAGGCTCATGGATCACCAAATGACCCGAATATACCGTCGAGCTATTGATCTAGCGCCACAAGAAGGGCAGAATTGCGCTCATGGGCGTCGCTAACCCAGTTGGGGGCTCTCGACCACAGCCGCGGGTGATCCCGTTCGGCAAGTACCTGCTCTTGCAGCGACTCGCCGTTGGCGGCATGGCCGAGGTCTTCTTGGCCAAGAGCTTCGGCATCGAGGGCTTCGAGAAGATCATCGCGATCAAGCGCATCCTCCCGACCATGGCGGAGGACAGCGACTTCATCGACATGTTCATCGATGAGGCGAAGATCGCTGGCCAGCTCAGCCACGCGAACATCGCGCCGATCTACGAGCTCGGCAAGATCGGCGAGAGCCACTACATCGCGATGGAGTACATCTGGGGTAAGGATCTGCTCCAGATCATGAACCGCTTCCGTCGCATGCGGAAGCGCATGCCGCCGGCCATGGTCGCCTTCGTGGGCGGCAAGATGTGCGAGGCCCTCGACTACGCTCACCAGAAGCGCGATCGACGCGGGCAGCCTCTGAACCTGATCCACCGGGACATGTCCCCGCAGAACGTGCTCGTCAGCTACGAGGGCTCGGTCAAGGTGATCGACTTCGGTATCGCCAAGGCGGCCTCCCGCACGACCAAGACGCAGGCGGGGGTGCTCAAGGGCAAGTTCGGCTACATGAGCCCGGAGCAGGTTCGCGGCCTGCCCATCGACCACCGCTCCGACGTCTTCGCGGTGGGCACCTGCCTCTACGAGATGCTCACGAGCGAGCGGCTCTTCGTGGGCGAGAGCGACTTCTCCACGCTCGAGAAGGTGCGCAGCGCCTCCGTCGTGCCGCCCTCCAGCATGGTGAAGGAGATCCCGCCGCAGCTCGACGCCGTGATCATGAAGGCGCTGGCCCGCGACCCCGCGGACCGCTACTCCACCGCCGGCGCGCTGCAAGAGGCGCTGCTGGAGTTCTTGGCGACCCAGCGTCCTCCCTTCACCACCAGCAAGCTTGCCCAGTGGATGAAGACCGCCTTCTCGGACGAATTCGAGAAAGAGAAGCTGCGTCTCGACTCCTTCTCGCAGATCGGTCGCCCCTCCGTGCTCGGCGGTGGCCCCCAGAGGCGAGGCCCATCGCGCCCCGGCGCGCCCCCGCCGCCCAGGCCCATGCCGCGTCCCGTGGCTCCGCCGAAGAAGCCGCCCGCGGATGATCCCCTCGCCGGGCTCGAGTCCTTCCAGGACGACAGCGACTTCGAGGGCGAAGCCACCATGATCACCGCGTCTCCCTTCGACGAGATGCAAGACCAGGCGAACGCCGCTGAGCCGGAGGAGTTCGAGGAGCAGGCCACGCAGATCTTCTTCAGCGCGGAAGACCTCCAGGAGATCCCGCCAGAGGAGCACCCTGCTCCCGTCCCCGGCATGCCGGGGCGACCACCGCCGGCCGGAGTCGTCCCCCTCGTTGCACCGGAGCGCCCTGGCAGCTTGATGCCCGGCGACGGTCCTCGGCCCGCTGCCGGCTTCGACGCTCCGCCCTTGGCCGCTCAGCCTACGCCCGTCACGGAAGGCGAACAGCGCCGGCTGCCGACCATGGACATGAGCGCGCAGGATCCGGCCGTCGCCGCCGCCTTGCTCGCTCCCCCGCCGAGCAAGAAGAACAGCGTCGCCATCTTCGCAGCCGCCGCTGTGGTGATGCTCGCCCTGGGAATTGGTGGCGCGTGGTTGGCGTTCGGCGGCGCGAAGCTCGGTGCGCTCGAGATTCGCACGTCGCCCGAGGACGCAGCCGCCGCGGTCTCGGTGGATGGTGAAGAGAAGGGCGCGTCGCCCTTGCGTATCGAAGAGCTCCCCCCGGGTCGCCGTCTGGTCGAGGTGTCGGCCGACGGCTATCAGCCTTACGCGCGTGTGGTGGTCGTTCACGAGAACGAGACCCTCACCATGGACATCGCGCTCACGGCCACTGCGCCCGCGGCGGCAGTCGCTGTGGCGCCCACGCCGGCTGCTCCGACGACGCCCACGCCGGCTGCTCCGACGACGCCCACGCCGGTCGCTCCGACGACGCCCACGCCGGTCGCTCCGACGACGCCGGTCGCGGCTGCGCCGAGCATGGTCGCCGAGCCTCCGAGCATGGTTGCGGCGCCTCCGAGCATGGCCACACATGTGGCGAGCGCGATGACGGGAGCACGCCCGGCGACCATGGGCCCTGTGCAGATCCCCTCCATGACGACGCGGATCAGCATGTCCTCGCGCATGGCGACGCACGTGAACAGCGGCATGTCCTCGAGCATGAGCGCGCGCGCGCGTGGCCGCGGCACCCTGGTGATCAACACCATGCCCTGGGCCCACGTCTTCATCGACGGTCGCGACACGGGCAGGAACACGCCCATCCGCTCCATGCGCGTGCCCGCAGGTGATCATCGCATCGGGCTTCGCACCAACGACGGCACCATGCACACCGTCAACGTGACCGTGGCGCCTGGCCAGACGGTGCGCGTCGTGCGCAGGCTCTGAGGGCTCAGCCTACTTCTTCTTGCGCTTCGTCGTTTCGGGCCGGCTGCTCGGAGGACGTGAGCTGCGACCTCGCGCGCGAACCTTGCGCAGGGGCATGTCGGCGCCCACCTTCAGGCGGCGCTGGACGGCGATCTGCTGCCGCTCCTTGTAGGCGTCGTGGCTGGCTTCGCCGATCTCGTTGTCGTGGTCCGTCGCCTGGTCGAGTACCTGAAACTCCGTCTGCACGAACACGACTCGCCCGAGGGCCCAGGCCGCAGGCGGGGCGTTCTCGAGCAGCTCGTCGGACATGCGCACCGGCATGTCCGCGACGAAGTGCACCACGCGATAGTTCGGCGCCGAGAAGACGTTGTCGACGATCCCACGCTCGAACTCCTCGAGCTCGGCGGGAAACTGCAGCCGTGGCAGGAGAGTCTTCAGGTGAGCGTCGGCCTCGCAGTAGCGGCGAAAGGGGAAGAGCGTGTTGGTGGATTCACCCGGGATCACGAAGTTGAAGGGGAAGAGCTGATCCATCAGATACGCCAACATCGGGAAGACGTCCTCGGGACCTCGCGTGACGATTCGGAAGCGCACCTTGTCGTAGACCTGTGCGGCCGTGACCTCGGGCTTGGAGAGCAGCTTGGTGTAGAGCGAGTCGCGATTCTTGCGACCCCCGATGAACTCCACGATGGGAAACCCTTGTGCGAGCGCCCCGCCGATCACGCGGTAGATCTTCTTCTCCACCAAGTGGAAGGCGTCTTCGTCCGAGGTGGGGAGCATGAAGAGCAGCTCGCGCGCCTCGAGGTGGTGGATGATGTGCATCACCTTGAGGATGGAGCAGGCGCAGAGCTGTCGATGACCCTTGCTGCTCGCGAGCAGCATCAGCTCCGTCAGGTCGGAGCGAGCTACGGGTTTCGGGATGGGGAAGTCGAAGTTGCGCCGCAGGTAGGCGACGGCGGAGTTCTTCACCGCCTCCGACCTCGCGTGATCCGAGGCGTCGTCGAGGTCGATCTCCTGCGCACGCAGAAATCGATGCACCTGCTCGCGATCCTCGAAGTCCAGGCGATGCCAGTCGATCACCGAGCCGCCACGGAGCAGCAAGCGGATCGCCTCGAGGTCGGCGACGCGTAGCTCGGCGATGGGACGAAAGCGAGGTTCTTCGTAGCTCATGGCAAGCGCACTGCGCAGGCAGAGCTTACATCAGCGTGGCGTCACGCGCGCGGCGCAGTCGAGGAGGAGGCCTCCGCAGAGCGTGTCGCCTCGCCGCGGCGTCCCAGGGAGAGCGTCCCCACGAAGATGCCGGTGGAGAGCGCCAGGACCACGACGTTGCCCCATAGGGCACCGCTGCATCCTGCGAGCAGGAAGGGAGCGACCAGTGCGGCTATCGTCGTTGTCTTCGGCATTGTCGACCTCGGGTGCGTGATGTAGGAGCTTATCCTACATACCCCCGCCACGGCCAATTCCTAGCAGATGGGGAGCCGTGGGGCTAGTCAAGATGCGAACCCCTGCCCCCTCGACCGACGCGACCGACGGCCGTGCGTTGCCATGGGCAGAGCTGTCGCCTATCGTTTCGCACCCCATGGTCGACTCTCTCTTCCCCGCCGGGCGCGAGCCCATCGTCCCCATCCTGCCGCTGCGCAATTCCGTGCTCTTCCCCGCCTCCGTCGTGCCCGTGAACGTGGGCCGCGCGCGATCCGTGCGACTGGTGGAGGAGGTCTCCGGAGAGAACCGCCCGCTCGTCGGTGTCGTCGCCCAGCGCAGGCCCGAGACGGAGGATCCGACCTTCGATCAGCTGCACCGCATGGGCACGCTGGCTCGGATCCTGAAGGTGATCCGGCTCAGCTCGGGCAACTACAGCATCGTGCTGCAGGGCGTCAGCCGCATGAACGTCGTCGAGGCGCTCGAGCGTCAGCCGATCCTGCGCGCCCGAGTGGAGCGCATTCACGAGCAGCCCGTGATGGACGTGGAGGTGGAAGCTCTCGCGAGCCACCTGCGTGAAGGCGCGCGCAAGCTCTCGCGTTTTCTCCCCAACAAGGCGCGCGACACCAGCTCCATGCTCGACAACGTGCGCGAGCCCGGCGCCCTCGCGGATCTCGTCACCTCGAATCTGCCGATCTCGAACGACGCCAAGCAGAGCGTGCTCGCGCTGCTCGATGTCCACGAGCGTCTGCGACGCGTGCTCGAATTGGTGAACCGTCAGGGCGAGGTCTACCGCGTGAAGAAGGAGATCTCGACCATGGTGCGCGAGGAGATGTCGCGCTCCCAACGCGAGTATCTCCTACGTCAGCAGATCAAACAGATCCGCCGCGAGCTCGGCGAAGATCCCGAGGACGAGGACGAGCTCGAGCAGCTGCGCGAACGCGTCTCGAGCACGGAGATGTCCACGGACGCAGCCAAGGCGGCGCGCAAGCAGCTCGGACGCATGAGCACCATGAACGCGGCCAGCGGCGAGTATCATGTGTCGCGCACCTACGTGGAGTGGCTGACGGAGCTGCCCTGGGCGCGGAGCACGCCGGATCGCCTCGACGTGGCGCAGGCGCGTCAGGTGCTCGACGAAGATCACCACGGGCTCGAGAAGCCCAAGCGGCGGATCCTCGAGTACCTCGCCGTGCGCAAGTTGAAGAACGACGTGCGCGGGCCGCTGCTCTGCTTCATCGGTCCTCCAGGCGTCGGCAAGACCTCCTTGGCGCGCTCCATCGCTCGCGCTACGGGTCGCAATTTCGTGCGCATCTCCCTCGGCGGCGTGCAGGACGAGGCGGAGATCCGCGGTCACCGGCGCACCTACGTGGGCTCCTTTCCCGGGCGCATCGTCTCCGCGCTGAAGAAGGCCGGCAGCAAGAACCCCGTCGTCCTGCTCGACGAGATCGACAAGCTCGCGCAAGACCATGGCGGTGACCCGGCGAGCGCGCTGCTCGAGGTGCTCGATCCGGAGCAGAACTCGGCCTTCGTGGATCACTACCTCGAGGTGCCTGTCGATCTCAGCCAGGTGCTCTTCATCTCGACGGCGAACCGCTCGGACACCATCCCCAGGGCCCTCAAAGATCGCATGGAGGTGATCGAGCTGCCGGGCTACACGGCGCGCGAGAAGGCTGCCATCGCGAGGGATTTCCTGGTACCGAGGCAGCTCTCGGAGCACGGGCTCTCCCCGGAGCGTCTCGAGATCGGCGACGCGGTGATCAGCAAGCTGGTGGATGAGTACACGCGCGAGGCGGGCGTGCGGAAGCTGGAGCAGCAGGTGGCGGCCTTGTGTCGCGCGGTGGCCGTGCGCTTCGCGAACGGGGAAGACGTGGCGTTGGTGGCGGACGAGGCCTTCGTCGAGGACACCCTCGGTCCGCCGCGAGGTCTGCGTCAGCTGGCGGCCAAGCATCCCAAGGCGGGTGTGGCGACCAGCGTGGTGTGGACCCCGGGCGGTGGTGAGCTGCTCTTCGTCGAGGCGACGCGCATGCAGGGCAAGGGAAAGATTCACCTCACGGGACGCATGGGCGACATCATGCGCGAGTCGGTGGCCACGGCCTTCACTTTCATCCGCTCCCACGCGGGCGATCTCGGTTTACCCGACGACTTCCTCGACAAGATCGACGTGCATGTCCACCTGCCCGCGGGCGCCGTGCCCAAGGACGGTGCCGCTCTGGGCGTCCCTCTCTACATCGCGCTGAGTTCCATGCTCACGCGCCTGCTGCCTCGCACGGACGTGGCCTCGAGCGGAGAGCTGACCTTGCGCGGCAACATCTTGGCGGTCACTGGCATCAAGGAAAAATGCCTCGCCGCTCAGCGCGCGGGTATCCGCCACGTGATCCTGCCTCGCCGCAACGAGGCCGACCTCGAGGACGTCCCCCTGGAGGTGAGGAAGGATCTGGAGATTCACTTCGTCTCGCACGCCAGCGAGCTGCCCGGGCTGACGCTCGTCACCCAGCTGCCCGCACCGAGCGCCGAGAGCGCCGCTGCTGCGCCCCAGTCGTAGCTGGGCGTGAAACCACCGAGAGCAGCGGGCCGATGGACACTGCGCGTAGGTCTGGCCGTGGGCTTGGCCTTGGGCCTGGCGCTGACGGCCTCGCGCTTGCTCGGCATCATGGGCGTAGAGAGCGCCCTGGTGCTGGGGCTCGTGCTGCCGAGCTTCGCTGCCGCCCTCGGCGCTCTCGAGGTCGTGCGCGCGCGTCAGCTCGGCCTCGCCCTCGGGGCCCTGGATTTGCTCGCCAGGGCGAGCCGGCGCGCCCTGCTGCTGTGGGTCGTGCCCGTGGCGCTGCTGGGCTTGCACGGCCTGTGGACGCAGAGCTGCGACCCGATCTCAGGCGCGCTCTTCGTGGTCCTCGGGCCCGGCGTTGGCGTGCTGCTCGCGGCCTCCGTCGGCGTGCTCTGTGGCGTGCTCATCAGGCGCCCTCGACTGGCCGTGGCGCTGGCCGTCGCCGCTCCCTTGGCCTCGGCGCTGTGGGGGCTGTGGGACTTCTACTCGAGCCCGGGGATCTTCGTCTTCGATCCCTTCGTCGGCTACTTCCCGGGCACGCTCTACGACCGCAGCGTCCACGTGACAGAGGCCTACCTGAGCTACCGCGCCGGCAGCCTGTTGGCGCTCGCGACCCTCGCGTCCGGGCTGCAAGCGCTGCACGCGCCGGGGCTCACGGGGCTGCGCCGCGCACGCGCACGCGCTCACCGCGCGGCTCTCGCGCTCTGCGTCTTGGGACTGCTGGGCGTGGGCCTGCTGCGCGCCTACGGGCCGGAGCTCGGACATCGCGCGAGCGCCCGATACATCGCGCAGGTGCTGGGTCAGACACTCGAGAGCCGCCGCTGCGTGCTTCACCTGCCCAGGGAGATGGCCACGGCAGACGCGGAGCGTTTGGGCCGTGACTGCGACTTCCGTGTAGTCGAGGCCGAGCGCACGCTCGGGGTGCGGCAGCGGACCAAGGTCGTGGCCTACTTCTACCGCAGCGCGGAGGAGAAGCGTCGCCTGATGGGCGCCTCGGACACCTTCATCGCGAAGCCATGGCGTGACGAGGTTCATCTGCAGCTGGCGGGCTGGCCTCACCCCGTGCTCGCGCACGAGATCGCCCACGTGGTCGCAGCGAACACGGCCCGCGGACCCTTTCGCGTCGGCGGCAGCCTGGGCGGTTGGCTGCCGAACGCAGGCTTGATCGAGGGCCTCGCCGTGGCGGTCGCCTTTCGCTCGCGCGACGGAATGACTCCCCACCAGTGGGCCCGGGCGATGCTCGAGCTCGAGCACATGCCGAGGCTCGAAGAGGTGATGGGCGGAAATTTCTTCAACACCTCCGCGGCCCGCTCCTACACCGTCGCCGGGTCGTTCTTGCGCTGGCTCGCCGACCAGCGAGGTTGGGCCGTGGTGCGCCGCGCCTACCGCGACGGGGACATCGCAGTGGCCGCGGGCAGCCCGCTCGAGACGCTGGAGGAGCGCTGGCACGGCTTCCTGCGCAGCGTGCCTCTTCCGCCCGAGGCGCTCGAGCTGGCGCGCATGCGCTTCGAACGCCCGGGTGTGGTCCACGCGATCTGCCCCCACGCCATCGCCGACCTCTTGGTGCGCCTCGGGGGAGACGCCGCCGCCGGGGACGATCTGCGGCTGCGTGAGACCTGCCGCGAGATCCTGGCGATGGACTCCGCGAACCTACGCGCCCGCGTCGCAGAGATAGGCGCCCTGGCGCGCATGGGGGAGCTCTCGGCCGCGCGCGAAGCGCTGAATCAGCTGGGCGACGAACTCGGAGCGCCCACGCCCTACCGTGTCGCCGCGGGCTCGGCGCTGGCCGACGCGCTGGTGCAGCGCGGCGCCTACGACTCGGCTCGCCCCATCTACCGGCGCCTGATCCGTCAGCCACAGGTTGCGGGCTCCGCACGCCTGCTCGAGGTGAAATCTTGGGCGCTCGAGCAGCCACCCGCTGTGCGCTCGACGATCTTCGATCTCTTCCTCGGACCCGACTCGCGTGGGAGCTCTCCGCGCGTGATCGTTCAGCTGGCGGCGCGGCTCGCGGAGCTCGAAGGTGACGGGCTCGGGCCTTACCTCGGCGCGCGACAACTCTTCGCGAGCCGTCGCTACGATCTGGCGAGGCCCATGCTGGTCGAGGCCCTTCGGCGTGGTCTGCCCACGCGCCGGCTGAGGATCGAGGCCGAGCGCATCGCAGCGATCGCCAGCTTCGCTTCGGGATCTAGAGCCGACGCGAAGCTGCGCTTCAGGCGGATCAGGGCAGATGAGTCGCGCGGCCTCGCGGCTCGCGCCGAGGCAGCCGAGTGGCTGAGGCGCGCGCGCTACGAAGCGAGTTTCGAGTAGCTCGGAGCTTCGAGCCGACGATCCGTTCGCGCTACTCGCCCGCTATGGGAGAGCGGGAGCCGATCACGCTCGACTTGTTGGCGACGAAGTGCAGCTGGCTGAACTCATTCTGGCCCAAGGTGTAGATCACCTCGGAGAGCGTGCGGAAGGGCGTGCGTCCGTCGGCGACGATCTGCACTTCACCTCCGAAGGGACGCCGGGGGTTCCGCCGGGCGATCGCCTTCTGCATGTCGCGCACATCGGCCAGCTTGCGGGCCAAGGGCGTGATCAGGAAGCCGGTGCTGCCGCCTCGCTTGTCACTCGGGTCCACCATGCCGTTGCGCAGGCCCACGACGTGTTCGCCATCGACGGTGATTCCGCTGCGGGAGATCAGCAGGGAGACCGCCTCGCCCATGTCGTCCGTGGAGGTCGAGTAGGGGATCTGCAGCTCTGGAGAAGCCTGGATCGTCGCGGCGCTCGACGCCGAGAACTGCATGACCATGAAGACGAGCAAGATCGTCATCATGTCGATCATTGGATAGATGTTGAGCCCTTGGCCCACGATCTCGGGCTGACGTCGCAGGCGCCGCCGCGCCATGCTCTTGACCTGGCCCATGGTGGCCCAGCTGTCGCCCTCCTTCAGTTCACGCTTAGCCATGGGTGACCCCCACGCTCTTAGGGCTGAACCGCTTCATCGCACACCTGCGGAGATGACGACATCGGTGAAGAGCTCGTCCGTGCCGTTGTTTCGCACGGCGTCCATCGCGGAGAGCAGATCCTGAAAGGGCACGAGGGGATCGGCGCTGACCGTCACCTTGGTCTCGTCTGGGAATTGAGCCTTCACCTTGACGATGCAGGAGGTGAGTTCGGCCCAATTGTACCCGGCGGAGGTCTTGATTACGGTGATGGCCTCGGCGCCGTTCTGGGTATCGTCACAGCCCGGCGCGAGCTTGCCGCTGGCGCCCGCCACGATGATGCCACGCTGCGCCAGAGTGACGTTCAGGTTCAGCTGCGGTACGGCGGGTCCTGTGGAGCCGCTTCCCCGACCCAGGGTCGGCAGGGAGGCGTTGACCTGAGTGAAGAACGCCGCGGAGGAGATCACCATCAGCAGGAACATGATCAGGTTAACGACCACGTCCAGATACGGGATGATGTTCAGCTCCTCGTCGAGCTCGGAGGCGTCCAGCTCCGGGCGCGTGCCGTGCTTGCGCAGGTAGCGTCGCTGTTGTGACGTGAGCTTGAGGGCCATGACAGTTTCGCACCCCTGAGGGGCTCAGCCCTTCTGACGCATGGTGAGCAGGTTCTCGAGGCGCATCGTCGCCTTCTCCATCTCCTGCTTCTGCTTCTTGGCCATGCCGTGCAGGATCAAGTGGGCGAACATGCAGATGACGGCGATGAAGAGACCGAGGAAGGTGTTCCACATGGCCTCGGCGATACCTTCGGAGAGCACGCTCGACTTTTGCGCCGGGTCGGTGATCACACCGACCGCCTTGAACGACTTGATCAGACCACGAATGGTCCCGAGCAGGCCGATCAGTGTCGCGAGGTTCGCCAGCGTCCACAGGGCGCCGATGCGCTTCTCGAGCTGTGGCAGCGCGTCCGCCATCTTCTCCTCCATGGAGGCGATGACGGCGTCTTCTCCGCGGTTGACCTGAGTCAGACCGCTCTTGATCACCTGAAGCAGCGGCAGCGGGGCGGCCTCGCAGAGCTTGATCGCGCGGTCGATGTTACCGGCCTGCACGAGCTTGCGGATCTGGCCCATGAACTCGGTGCTGTTGACGCGATACTTCGTGAAAATGAACACGAAGCGCTCACCGATGATGGCGAGGGCGAAGGCCAGCACGGCCATGTTGATGAAGGAGAACGGAAACCCCTTCTCTAGTGCTTCCCAGACCTCTGCCATGTGCGCAGCTCCTCAGACCTTTGACGATCCAAAGCCAAAATTTCGAACCCAGAATCGCTCCTGGGACACGGGAATCTTTTCTATCCAGGCGACGACTTCCCCCCTCGGGTAGACCCGGCGGATAGTCCCCCTCGGGAGACCTCCCCGTAGCCACCGAAGTGGTCCGCCGCAGCTTACTGGAATCATTCGCAAACGATGTGCTCCACGGCGGGAGCCGTAGAACGTTGGGGACGCTACCCCAGCCCGCTCGGGCTTGTCAACGGAACATGCGATGCAAAGTTTCCGCGGCCGAAGCCTCGAGGCTCAGGCCTCTGGACCAGCCACGGGCCCTGGCGAGCTCCGAGCACTCTGCGGGCGCTGACGCTGGAGCCGGCCTTGCGCCGATCCCCAGCCTGTTCCCCGGCTCGCCGAGAGGCCATCGGGCACGACATCCCTCGGCTCGCGTTCGCCTTTCCCGACCACTCGAAGACTACTGCATGCGAATCCATGGGCAGCGGGAACTTCCCTCTCGCCATGGCCTCCAATGGGGGCGTGCGTAGCATTCGCGATCCAAGTGTCCCCGTTCTGCGCATGATGCCTGTTGACTTCGAGACACCAATTCGTATTATCGGCCCTCATTCCCGCAAAAGCCCCGGAAAGCATCGTTTTCGGGGACTTTCGTGACAACCCAAGCAGCGAAGCTACGCCGTGAATCGACGGCGAACCTCTCGGTGGGCACGACACCGTCCCACAGAGAGGCTTTCAGGAGGCAGCACCCATGTCGGTACTCTCAGAGCACTTTGAAGCAGGCGGATGGGCCATGTACATCATCCTCTTCTGGTTCGTCTTGGCCATCGGCGTGATCGTCGAGCGTTCGGTCTATCTCTACAAGAGCTCGATCAACAAGGACGTTTTCTTGGCGACCATGCAGAAGTGCATCCTCGCCGGGGACATCGGTCGCGCCATCAAGCTCTGCTCGGCCGCCAACGCTCCCCTCGCCCGCATCGTCAAGTCCGGCCTGATGAAGGTCAACCGCCCCGACGCCGAGGTTCAGGCGGCGATGGACGAGGCCGCCCTCCGGGAGCTGCCCCGCATCGAGGCGCGCACCGCCTATCTAGGCTTGCTCGCCAACTTGGCCATGCTCTCGGGCCTCTTCGGCACCGTGATCGGGCTGATCACAGCCTTCGCGGCCGTCGCTGGCGCGGACGCCACGTCCAAGGCGACCATGCTCGCCAAGGGCATCTCAGAGGCCATGAACTGCACGGCCTTCGGTCTGATCGCCGCCATCTGTTCGCTGATGGGCTTCGCCGTGCTGAACGGCAAGACCCAGTCGGTGCTCGACGACATCAACGCCGCCACCGTGCAGGTGATGAACCTCGTCGTGAACAACCGATCCAAGGTCAACCTCCAGGGCATTCAACAGCCCTGATACAGGCGGTAGCGGAGCACTAGCATGGCCAATATCGACACAGGCGGACACGGCGGCAAGAAGTCGGTGGACCAGGAAGTTCCCCTGGTTCCATTCATCGACCTGCTGCTCTGCTGCGTCATGTTTCTGCTCGTCACGGCGGTCTGGAACCAGCTCGCCAAGCTCGACGTCAACCAGCAGCAGCCCGGTCAGCCCCAGGCTCAAGATCAGCCGCCTCCCGACGAGACTCTCAAGCTGATCCTCCAGATCCAGACCAGCGGCTACACCCTCGCGTCCACCCAGGGCGACAGCATCAGCATCCCCAAGGCGGGCGACTCGTACGACCAGGAGACGCTGATCGCCAAGCTTCAGGAGCGTCGCCAGATCGATCCAAACCACCACGATCTGATCATCACCCCGGAAGATGGTGTGCGCTACGAGGACATCATCCACGCCATGGACATCGCCGTCGGAGAGGGTTTCCCCGGCCTGTCGATCCAAAACGGCAGTTCCCAGCTCTAGGATTCGCCCATGCCCATCCATCAACCTGGCAAGGTCCTGCTTCACCACATCCCCCTCAAATTCGTCCACAACCGTGTGGCCGGAGGCGGGCGGAAGTCGGTGGACATGTCCATCCCCCTCGTGCCCTTCATCGACTTCCTGATCGTGCTGGTGGTCTTCCTGCTCATGTCCTTCTCGGCCTCGGGCGAGCTGGTCGCGCAGCAGCCGTCCATCACCATGCCCGACGCCGTCAACACCCAGGCGCTGGATATCGCACCGATCATCACGATCGACGCCCGCGTGATCACCCTCGATGGCATGCGCGTCGCCGACTACAGCACGCTCGCTCAGACCGCGAACATCGATCGCATCGAGCAGCTGGTGCAGAACCTCGAGACGCTGAAGCGCAACTGGAACATGCTGCATCCGTCGCAGCCCTTCGACGGCAGCCTGATCATTCAGGCCGACAAGGAAGTCGACTATCGCGTCATGAAGAAGATCATCTTCTCGGCTTCCCAGGCGGGCTACATCAACGTGAGCTTCGCGGTGAACGGCACCGGCGGAGGCGGCGGAGAGGGCGACGAGGGCGGCGGCGAGTAGCTGGGCGCGCTCGAGACGACCTGGCAGCCGCTGCTGATCGTCGAGACACCGAAAGAGGCGCGTCGTGTACGCGCCTTTTTTCATGGACCACGGCGCTCTCCGGCGGAGCCCAAGACGGAAGCCACAGCGACCCATGACCGACGAACAGGAACCCGCGGAGCCCGAGGAGGGTGCAGGGGGCGCGGCTGGTGCCGAGCCCGAGGCTGCCGCTGAAGCCGAGGCGAGCGCTGAACCCGAGGCTGCAGCTGGGCTCGTTCCGGCGCGCTACGAGCCTTCTGACCTCGACGCCGCGAGCTTCGCTCCGAAGCTCCCGTGGCGCCTAATGGTGACAGGCGCGCTGGTCCTCGTGTCCGTCATCGGCGGCTACTTCTACCGTCAGCATGTTCAGCTCACGGCTCTGAGAGAGAGCATCGTCGGTGAGTATGTGCGTGGGGTGGAGCCCGACGCGCGTCGCCTGCGTGGTTTTCGACAAGAGCTCGAGGACATGATCATCGACGCCGCGAGCCGTGCGCCCGAGACCGAGGTCGCTCCCGAGCTGCACTTCTCTGCCATGCACGACGCTCGTGGGCTGTATCTGAGGATTCGGGCGGCGGATGCGGGCTCGCGCGAAGACATCGCGAGGGGATCTAGTCGTATGCTGCCGGACGCCTTCACGCGTTGTCTGGGTTTGGCGCCCACGTCCCTGCGAGGGCTCTTCGAGCGCGGGGAGTTCCTGTCCACGAGCTGGCCCGAGAGATTGCGCGAGGCAAATACCAGCCTGCGCCTGCGCGTGATCCAAGACGAGCTGAGGCGTCATATTCGCAGAGATCTGCCGCTCTTCACCGAGCTTCTGGACGCAGACTACTTCCTGCTGACGCTCGAGCGAGGCGATGGCGTCTTCGACGTCTTCCTGTGGGATCTTCATCATGGACAGCTGCTGCTGCGCACCCGCGCGCGTCCCTCGGGCTTGCTGGTGCCTGTGCGTATCGACTTCGAGGGCGTGCAGGCGCCCAGGTATCGCCGGCAGCCGCATCCCGTGGGTGCGGCGGAGTGCTCCATCGCAGCCAGTCTCAAGGCCCTCACGGGCGAGGACACGATGACCTTCGGCTCCCACCTGCCCAGCCAGGAGGTCGAACCTGCCGCAGAGTCGGCACCGGACGCGGGCACCGACGCCCAGGTGGCCACGGATGCGGGCGCCATGGACGCAGCCATCGAGTAGCCCGCCCCGAATCAGGCCTTGGGCCCTGCGCGACGCAGCGCTTCTTGGGCCCTCAGTTGGCTGGAGCAGGCTCGAGGTCGTCGAGGGTCTCGCCTGGGCGTGCAGGGCCGGGCTCGAAGTCGTCGAGGGTCTCGCCTGGCTGTGCAGGGCCGGGCTCGAGGTCGTCGAGGGTCTCGCCTGGCTGTGCAGGGCCGGGCTCGAGGTCGTCGAGGGTCTCGCCCTGACTGCCGCCGAGGTCGAGGTCGTCGAGCGTCTCGCCGCCGCCGCCTCCGAGGTCGTCGAGGGTCTCGCCGCCGCCCGCGCCCCCGTTGTCGAGATCGTCCAAGCTGGGCCCCGACGGCTGCTGTGCGGGAGCTACGGGCGCTCCGCTCTCTTCGCCGGGATCGGTCATCAACCCGACCATCGCCGTGGAGAGCGAGGGCACGTAGGTCGTGACCAAGAGGGCTATCAAGAGCAGCGCCACGAAGGGCACGACGGAGCGGTAGATCAGGGTAATCGGTTTGTCGAAGCGGAAGCTCGAGATGAAGAGATTCAGACCGACCGGCGGCGTCATGTAGCCGATCTCGAGGTTCAGCAGGAAGACGATGCCGAGGTGGTAGGGGTTGATGCCGAATTGCGCGGCGATGGGCACGATCAGCGGCACCACCACGACGATAGCCGAGAAGATGTCCATCAACATGCCCACGACGAGCAGGAAGAGGTTCAGCACCAGCAGGAACATCACGGGTGACGAGATGTAGGTGCTCATCGCGTCCAGGATCTTCATCGGAACCTGCGCCTGGATCAGGTAGGCGGTGAAGCCGATGGCCGTCATCAGGATCGCGAGGATGGCGCCCACGAGCGTCATGGACTCGCGGATCACCCGCGGCAGGTCTCGCCGGAAGGAGATGTCCTTGTAGATGAAGACCTCGATCACCAGCACGTAGATGGCGGTGAAGGCGGCAGCCTCGTGGATGCGTAGCCAGCCGAGGTAGAGCCCCGCGAGCAGCACGATGGGCAGCATCACCTCCCACTTGCCTTGCCACAGAGCCTTGAAGGCAGCGTCCGCGCGGAAGGGCGTGCGCTTCATCTTGTGGCGAATGCCCGTGTGGATGGCGTAGAGCGAGAGCGCGCCCACGGTCAGGATGCCGGGCAGGATGCCCGCCAAGAAGAGGCGCTCGATCATCACGCCGGCGACCACGCCATAGAGCACGATGGGCAGACTCGGCGGGAAGAGCAGACCCAAGGAGCCGCTGGTGGTGACCAGACCGAGGGAGAACTTCTCGTCGTAGTCGTCGGCGATCAGCGCCGGGTAGAGCAGGCCGCCGATGGCGACGATGGTGATGCCGCTGCCTCCGGTGAAGGTGGTGAAGAAGGCGGAGGCTAGGATGCAGACGATGGCGAGCCCGCCGGGCATCCAGCCGACCCACGCCCTGGACATGGCGACCAGACGTCGCGGTGTCCCGCTCTCGGCCATCAGGTAGCCCGCGAAGGTGAAGAGCGGGATCGTGACCAGCAGGGGTGAGTCCGCGAATTTCTCGCTGAAGACGTCGTTGGCCGCGCCCATGATGCTCGTATCCGGCAGCGCGGAGAAGAGCAGCATGGAGGCCGCGCCGAAGATCGTGAAGAGCGGTGCGCCGATCAGGGCGAGCAGCACCAAGAGAACGATGAGCAGCCCGTCCACGCTTACTCCTCGTCCTGGTCGTCGACGTCGTCCGCTTCAACCGAAGGGTCGTCGCTCTGGCCCGGGGCCTCCGCCATGGCTTCGTCCGCCGGAGCTTCGCGGGCAACCTTGGGCTCATCCAAGTCGCCTTCTTCGAGCACGACCTTGGTCTCCGCGTTCTCGTCATAGCCCGAGAAGCGCATGCCAGACACGACTGCGTGCAGCACGAAGCGCGCAGACATTACGATGAACATAGCGGGCGCGATCAACTGCAGCGCCGTGTCGGGCGTGGAGATGTGGGCCCCTAGCGCGTCGAGTCCAGCGCGCGCGCTGCAGAAGAGATCGGGTCGAACCAGCCGTGCGTCAGCGATGGCGGCGGCGCCCACATCGCAGATGTGCTTCGAGGCCCCGGCTTCGTCCATCACCTGCATGTCGAAGGGGATATCTCCGGCGTTGTTCATCACCGCCTGGAAGAAGACACGCGCCAGATAGAAGCAGGTGACGGCAGCAAACAGGCCGACGACCACCGAGAGCAAGGCCTGAGCGCGCTTGGGTGAGATGCGCGACAGCACGTCGATGGCGATGTGCTTCTCGTTGTGCGTCGCGAGAGAGGCACCGAGGAACGCGAGCCAGAGGGTCGACTTCTGCATGAAGGAGTCGCCCCAGGAGAGGTGCTCGAGGGCGGCGTTGGCCCAGCTCACGTGGACCAACGTCAGGTTGCGCAGCAGAGCCTGCGCAGCCGCAACCAAGATCAGCAGCAGCAGGACGACGGCGGCGATCGCCCCCTCGCCCCGCGCCATACCGGCGTCGAATCGTCGCAGCAGCTTCAAGTGCGGTTCGCCTCGATCACTGACCGGCGGCGGCGGTCACCCGCTCGAGCAGGCTGCGCGGGTAGAGCCGACCGGCGAGATGCTCGCGAGTGGTCGCGGCAGCCTGAGCCCATTCCGCCTCGTTGGCCGAGATGTCGACCGCGGTGATTCCGCGACGCTGAATGGTAGCGTAGGCGCGCTCGTCGTCGCGTCGCACGGCCCGTCGAAGCGCGCGGTGAGCCTGGGTCGAGGTCTCGTCGAGGGCGGTGCGGAGGTCATCCGGCAGAGCGTCGTACTTTTCCTTCTTCAAGACGGCGGCGCCGATCAGGATGCCCATGTTCTGGGCCGTGACGTAGTGGAGGCGCGTGTACCACTGCAGGGCGACCGCGGCGAGAGCGGAGGAGGGCACGGTGTCGACCATGCCCGTCTGCAGCGCGGGGTAGACCTCGGGCACGCCGAGACGCACGGGGTTCGCGCCGACCACGTTGAGGAACTCGGTGAACACGGTGTCGTCACGCCAGGCCCAGGGACGAACAGAGCGTAGATCCGAGGGACGCCGAATCTCGGTCTTGGAGAAGAGCCGCAGCTTGCCCGCGTCGCCCCACCCCAGGAGGTGATAGCCGTGGGCTTCGAACTGCTGCTCGAACTGATGCTGGAAGCGGTGTCGTACCCGATCGAGCTGGGAGTACTCTCGGAAGATGCCGGGCACCGCCAAGACCATCACGGGGCGCACGATCTGACCGAGCCCGGTGGAGGTGACGACTGCGCCGTCCATCTGACCCGCGCGCATCTTGCGTATGAAGTCGCGCTCATCTCCCTGGCTTCCACCCGGATAAAACTGCAGCGTCAGGCGGCCGTCGGTGCGTTGGCGCAGCGAGTTGTTCCAGGCGTTGAAGATGCGCATCCAGGTGGAACCCTGGGGTGCGAGGGTCGCGATGCGCAGCGTGTAGTTTTCGTGCTGGGCGTGACTGGTCTGGCCTGGAACGACGAAAGCGGCGGCCAGGAGGAGGATCGGGATCAGCAATCTGCGCGACATATCATCTCTTGGTTCTGCAATCGGCCGGAAGGACACTTGGCGGGAAGGGACACGGGACGGCTCGCGCGAAACTCCAACGCCAGCATCCACTGCCGGCGGGAGACGCCCCGGACCAGGGAAGCGGGCTTGCCCACCGACCCTACGGTCACGCCCACTCGGACGACACCGTGAGCGAAAGATTCAACAACATCTCGTGCCCGGAGTACAGAGCTTTAGCAGGCTAGACCAGCATCACTCAGCTGGCGGGGATGAAGAGTTGGTCCACTTGGCGCAGGTAGCGCGCCGCCCTGCGCTTGGCGATACGGTTGGCGAGGCGCGACTCGGGGAGCACGTCTCCCGCCTCGAGCACTTCACGCAGCAACGAGATGTAGAGCTCGCGGTCCTGACGCTTCACGGCGTAGGTCTTGGCCATGTTGACGAGTACCAGCAGGCTGTGACGCTCGGAGATGCGCAGGGCGCGCTCCCAGAACTGCTGCGCCTCGTCGAGATTGGCGCCGAGGCCCGAGGTGTGGAGCACGGCCAAGAAGGTCACGCCGGCGCCGTGGTAGTAGTTGGGATCGAGCGCCACGGAGCGCTCCACCAATGCCTGGGCGAAGGGCAGGTCGGCCACGGCGTCCATGTCGTCCTTGGCGGCGTTGATGTAGGAGCCCCACGCGTAGCCCGTCCAGAGCAGCATGTTCGCATCGTCGGAGTCGTCGAATTCATCTTCGAGCCACGCCTGGAACGGCTCGAGGCCGCCGGTCATGGCTTCGTCCATGCCGTCGTGGTCGAGGCTGATCCAGAATTTGCCCAGATCACGGGCGCGGGCGTAGAGCAGCTTGGCGCGATGCAGTTGATATTGGGACTCCTCGTAGTCTCCGGCGATCGCGGCGGTCTCGGAGCGATCCTCCACCCAACCGTAGGCGTAGGAGGTGTAGGCGCGCGTCGCGTGCTCGAGGAAGATCTCGTTCTCGGGCGCGATGCGCAGGAAGCCCTCCATCTGCACGATCTGGCTGGGCAACGCCTCACCCACGAGATCGTAGTCCCAGTGACCCTCCACGGCGGGGCTCGCGCGGAGCAGCGCGTCGGCCATGGTGGAGTTCAGGGTGAACTTGGTCAGGTCGCAGCCCGAACCCAAGAGCAGGGTCGAGAGGCTGAGCAGGAGTAGTGTGATCGTAGCGCGCATGGCTGCCTGTCTACGCAGGCGGCCCAAGCCTTGTCAATGCAGTCCCGACGCGAAGCGACGCGAAGCGACCCACAGGAGGAATCCGCCACGCGCTTGACCGAACCCGGCGAGGCTCCACATGCTGAGGGAATGAAGCGCCCCCTTTTGCTCTTGTTTTCATGTCTCGCACTGTTTTTCTTTGGGGCTCAGGCCCACGCGGCCACCGTGGAGGCGTTGGACCTGACGGCGCTGACGCAGGCCGCGGATGAGGTCTTCGTGGCGGAGGCCGTCGCCGCCGACGTCCATCGGGATGCCCGTGGTCGCATCGTGACCGACGTGCGCGTGCGCGTGGCCGAGAGCCTGTTGGGCGAGCGCGCGGCCGGCGAGGAGGTCGTGTTGCGCTGCCTTGGCGGGTCCCTCGACGGCATCGGTATGCGGGTGCCGGGTGAAGCGCAGCTCGCGGTGGGCGAGACGGCGTTGGTCTTCGCACGGCGTGCCGACGGCGGCTGGCTGCGCGCGGTGGGCATGTCTCAAGGCGTGCTGCCCATGCGCGCCGGCGCTCAGGGCTGGTTGGTCGAACCCGGCGGTGCGGGTCTCTCTTTGGTGAGGCGAAGCGGCGCGGGCCGTCTGCTGCGCGCGGCCCCTG
>JAADHO010000352.1 GCA_013151775.1 Deltaproteobacteria bacterium
ACGAGGGCGGATCTCGAGCAGCTCTGGCGGCGCATCGTCTTCTTCGTCTGCGTGTCGAATACGGACGACCACCTTCGCAACCATGGCTTCATGCTCGAGCCGACGGGTTGGACTCTCGCGCCAGCCTACGACGTGAACCCGAACGCTCTGGGGGCCGGCCTGAGGCTGAACATCTCCGAGACGGACAACGCTCAGGATCTCGACCTCGCCTTGTCCGTGGCGTCTGTGTTTCGCCTCTCCCGAGCGCGCGCTCGGGAGATCACCGCCGAGGTCATGGAGGCCGTCCGCGAGTGGCGCGCTGTGGCGTCGACCCACGGCCTCGCCCGCTCCGCGCAGGATCGCATGCGTCGCGCCTTCCGTGTGGCCGAGCACTGACCTAGCCTTTTTGGACCGGGAACGACCTAAGACAGAGTCAGGGGCGGACCCGATGTCGGTGCACCCCGCGCGGTCTCGGCTTCGATGGCTCTGGTCAGCCTCACGAGTTCGGCCGCCGTGTCCATGATGCCGATGGGTTGCTTTTCTAGTGCGTGCTCGATCGTCTGGTTTCCCCGGGCGATCAGGCCGCCGCTCCCGAGGGCGATCTCATAGCCCAAGGCTCGAATCCGCTCCACCTCCGGATGCGCCGGGTTGATGCGCACCCCCGGTTGAGGTCTTCCGGGGACGACCACGTGGGCCCACCATAGATTGGGCTGCGTGTTGCCTGTCATGTGGTAACCACTTGGTGTGAGATCGACGACTACCGGCGTGCCCTCGAAACTGAGCGCAGCTCGGTAGACCTCCGGCGAGGAGAGAAACGACGGATGCGGGTAGTCGGCAGCCCAATATCGAATCAACCACTGTGCCAATTGCGACCCGTTCAGCATCTGGCCTCCACGGGTTTGGACCTCGGCGATGAAGCCCTCTAGGCGCGCTGTCTCACGCCTGGCGACGCGGACCATCCAGACGACGAGAGGTGCCAGCACGACACCCAGCCCGAGGAGAGCCAGGCTGGGGTATAGTATCTGCTTGAATTCATCGGCCCCGACGCCGGGCGAGAACGCCCCGAGGACGCCGAGGCTTCCGAGAGCCCCTGCCCCGAACGCAACTGCGCCGAGGACTGCGGCCCCGATATAGGAGGAAGAGCCGCTCGGATGGCGCGAGTAGGCCTGCGCGATCTGCGTCCACTCTCGGGCTCGCTCGTGGTCGCTCTGGGTCACATCCACTCCTCGGTCGGCTCTGCGTGCAGACCATGATGGCATCGTGTTGCCGCACGAGCTAGCTGATGGTGAAGCGCTCGGCCTGTGCGCCCGGCGCCTCGACACGACACACTCCGCGACACTACGTGCAAGCGCATGTGACCTCGACTCGCCCGATCGCGTAGCGTAGGAGCGATGAATGCGACGCCCCCTCGACGACGTGAATCCGTGACGAGCTTCGAGTCCCTGGGGCTGCCAGAGCCGCTGCTCCGCGCCGTGGCCGAGCTCGGCTTCACGGCGCCCACGCCCATTCAAGAGCGCGCTATTCCTCTGGTCGCCGCGGGGCATGACGTGGTCGCGGAGGCCCAGACGGGCTCGGGCAAGACGGCGGCGTTTGCGCTCCCGATCCTTCAGCGGCTCGCCCTCGATGCGTCGCAGGCTCACGCGCTGCGCGTGCTCGTGCTCGCTCCAACGCGAGAGCTCGCTTTGCAGATCGCCTCAGAGAGCTTCGCCAAGTTCCAAACCAAGGTACCGAAGGTCCTGGCCGTGATCGGTGGCGAGCCCATCGAGCGTCAGATCGAAGCGTTGTCTGTTGGCGTCGACATCCTGGTGGCCACGCCGGGTCGACTGCTCGACCTGCTCGAACGCGGGCACGCGGGGCTCTCGGACGTGCACACGTTGGTGCTGGACGAAGCCGATAAGCTGCTCGACCTCGGCTTCAGCGAAGAACTCGACACGCTGCTCGGCATGCTCGGCGATGAGCGCCAGACTCTACTCTTCTCGGCGACCTTGCCCCAGAAGGTCTTGGCTCTGCGCGAGAAGATGATGCGCGATCCCGTTACCGTGCGCATCGACGAAGAGCAGGTCGGTGTCACGGGCATCCACCAGCGGGTGATCGAGGTCGACCGCGGCAATCGCCGGCTGCTGCTCCAGCACCTCATAGAGATCGAGTCCTGGGGTCAGACTCTGGTCTTCGTCGCCACGCGGCGCGCCGCCGAGAATGTCGCAACGAAGCTCCGTCGCGATGGCATCAGGGCGGCCGCGCTGCACGGGGCGCTCGAGCAGTCCGAGCGCGGTGAGGTGCTGGAACTATTCAAGAGCGGCGCCGTTTCGACACTCGTCGCGACCGACCTAGCTTCGCGGGGCATCGACATCCCCAAGCTCTTCGCGGTGTTGAATTACGATCTCCCCCGCTCTCCCCGAGACTACGTGCATCGCATCGGGCGCACAGGGCGAGCGGGCGAGACCGGCATGGCCGTCTCCTTCGTCGACCACGACAACGCCGCCCACTTCCGGCTGATCGAAAAACACGGCGCCGCCCGTGTGCCGTGGGAGCAGGTGCCCGGCTTCGAGCTGACGGGAGAGGCGCCACCGCGCACGAGGGGCCCGGCGCCGGTGAAGGGCAAGCGCAAGAGCAAGAAGGACAAGCTGCGCGAGGCGGCGGCGCGCGAAGCCGAGGAGCGTGAGGGCGCTGAGCGCGGAGACGAGGAGCAGCCGGGTCAGGAGCCCAGCGAGTAGGCTCGAGTGTCGCCCTACCGCAGCACGTGGATGCGGCGTCCGGCTTCGACGCAGATCTTGAATCCGGTGAAGCGCGGGAGCCACGATCGTGGTGGCGGATCCGTGCGGTTTCCGCGCACGACGCGCAGCAGGACTTGGCGCTTGTCGAGGTCGTAGTGTGGCGCCTCCCACCTCGAGCTTCCGCGGGTACTCCTTGTCGAGCAGAGCGCGCAGATGCTCCGGCAGCGGGTCCGCCACGAGGTCGTCCGCGCTGAGCATGCGCAGGTCGCTCCCGTGTTCGACGCCGAGCTCTTCGAGACGCGTCAGCACCCACTCCTCGAGGGGCGGCGGCGCCTCGCTGATCTCCGACAGGTCCCAGCCTCGAGCCACAGCGCTGCTGCTCAAGCTCACAGCGAGGGCGCGCGTCTCGAGGTTCTCCTTGCAGCGGCGCAGGCCATCCTTGAACAGGCTGCCGCGCACGAAAAGATCACGCATCGCCTCGCGCGCCAGAGCGCCCTCCGGCACGCGCTCCTCGCTGCTGAGCACGCGCTTGGCGTAGACGCGCTCGACCACCGCCACCACGCGACGGCGCTTGGCCAGCTGCACGCTCGCGACGCGCTCCCGACCGAGGCCCGCGTCCACCAGCCACTGCAAGGGCACGGGCATGGCGGCGGTGGCCAGCACCCGGCTGTCTCGCGCGCCCACCCCAAAGGCGCGGCTCTCGAGCACGAGCAGGGCTTCCGTCTTGTCGAGCTTCTTGTTCGCGGCCGACTCGCGCGCCAGCGTCAGCTCCGTGCCTCCGTTCGCCCAGGCCACGCGCCCTCTGCGACGCCGTGCGATGTGAGCGGCTCGCGGATCCGCCGCCAGCACCGTGCGCGCCAGGGCTTCGCGGTCCACGGGGCGATCGTCGTCGGGGCTCGCTTCTTGTTTCAGCGCTCGTCTCAAGCGTGTCTCGTAGCGACGCGCCTCGGCCAGTGAGAAGCGACCGAGGCCGTGCGTGCTCGGCTTGCCGATGCGCAGGGCTCGAACCAGCGCGACGGCGTCGCAGCCTGCGGCGCGGAGATCGTCCTCGTCGTACTCCGGGCGCGCGACGAAGAGCGGTCGGCCCACGGCCAGGGCGGCCACGAGATCGATCATGTCGTCGAGCGTGCCTCGGCGTCGCGCCTCCACGAGCAGCCTCCCAAGGTGGGCGTCGAGGGGCAGGCCGAAGAGCTCGCGCCCGGCGTCCGTGAGCGCGCCCTCTCCGTCGATGGCGTCGAGCGCCACGAGCTCTCGATACGCGTCCGCGGTCGCCTGAGCCTTGGGTGCGTCGAGGAAGGGCAGGTCGTCGAGCGTGTGGCCACAGGCCGACGCCGCGAGCACGAGCGGCACCAGAGACATGCGGTGGATCTCCGGCGCAGTGCGATCCGCGAGCACGGCCGAGGGACTCCACAGCCGGTAGCACACGCCCGGCCCCGTGCGTCCCGCGCGCCCGCTGCGCTGCTCGGCGCTGTCCATGGCGATCGGCGCGAGCGTCAAGAAGCCGCGCCCGTTCTGGTAGCGCGTCTGCCGCACGAGGCCGCCATCGATCACCACGCCGACGCCGGGCACGGTGATCGACGTCTCGGCCACGTTGGTCGCGAGCAGGACCTTTCGTTTCTTCGTCGGTGCGAAGGCGCGCGACTGCTCGTCGAGCGACAGCCCGCCGTGCAGAGCCAACACGCTGAGGTCCGCGCGACCACGCAGGCTGTCGGCGGCGCCGGCGATCTCCGCCTTGCCCGGCAAGAAGACCAGCACGTCACCGGGATCGTCCGCCGCCTTTTCGAGGGCTGCGAGCAGCCGACTCTCGATGCCGTCGCGCTCGGGCAGCAGGGCACGCCCGGGCTCGTGGCGCACGTCGACCGGGAAGAGGCGCCCTTCGCCGGCCAAGTGCACGCCTTCGAGGTAAGCGGCCACGCGCTC
>JAADHO010000070.1 GCA_013151775.1 Deltaproteobacteria bacterium
CTCCCATGCGTGCGGGCTGGCCGAGCGTCACGGCCGCCGCCGTCTCCGTGGCGCGCGGCGTGGGCGTGCCGGGCTTGCCGCGGGACGCTTGGGCGAGCCGCCTGCTCCCCGCGCCCCTATCGACCTTGGTCCGCCTGGGAGCACGACCCGGCGCGCGCGACCTCGCACGGCTCGCCTCCTTCGGCACCGTCGACCACATGGCGCTGCGCACGGCGGCCCTCGACGCAGCGCTGCTCGAGAGCGCTCCTGAGCAGCTGGTGATCCTCGGCGCCGGCCTCGACGCGCGCGCCCTCAGGCTCCCCGGGCTCGCGGACACGCCGGTCTTCGAGGTGGATCATCCCGACACGCAGCGCAGCAAGCGCGCGGCGCTCCGAGACGTGCCGCCGACGCTTCACTTCGTGGGCGTCGACTTCGCCCGGGACGATCTCGGCCTGGCCCTCGAGCGGGCCGGACACGACGCCACGCGTTCGACCTTCTTCCTGTGGGAGGGCGTGACCATGTACCTGCCCGCCGCAGCCGCCGAGGCCACCATGAAGGTGGTGCGCGAGCGCGCCACGCGCGGCAGCGTCCTCGGCTTCACCTACGTCATCCCGGAGCTGATGCCGGGCCTACCGCCTGCGCTTCAGCGTGCCGCACACCTCGGATTCCGAGCCCTCGGCGAAGAGGTCGTCGGCGCGATGAGCGAGCCGCAGGCTCACGCTTTGGCGAAGCGCGCGGGCTTTGTCGTGCTGCACGACACCTCGAACGTGGAGTGGGCATCGACCTTCGGGCGCCCATGGTTCCCCTGCGTCTTCTACAGCGGCGAGCGCCTGCTGGTCGCGCGACGCGAGTAGCGTCCACGCGTCCACGCCCCGACGAGGAAATTCGCCGGGGCGTCGTTCGAGCCGTGGCCGCTGTCAGATGGCGGGCCTGGGGCCGTAGGAGTCGGTGGCGCCGGGCGTCTCTTGGGCCTCGAACTCGGTCTTGGCGTTCTGGTTGCCGCGGTTCCAGTGGGCCGAGACCTCGAAGTGCAGATATCCGGGCCGGGAGCCCTCCGTGACCTTCACCTCGACATCGTCGGCGGGCTCGTCGAACTGCCAATCGCCGTCGCTCGGACCGGAGCAGCCCGTCACGCTCACCTGCAGCGCCGCGGGATCGTAGCGACCCGAGCCGTGGCTGCTGTTCGAGTAGCGCAGAGTCGCGCCGGGCACGAGGTCGGGGTGACCGAGGCCGCCCTCGAAGTTGACGATGCCCATGGCGAAGCCGCGGTCACCCTCACTGTGGACGTTGACGCTGGCCCAATAGCCGTCGCCGTAGGCCTCGGTGTAGCTCGCCGGTCCGTCGATGTTGCTCACGCGGCCCATGTCGCCCACGAGCACGGCATCCTTCACGTCGATGTTGGACTCGACGCTGGGCGGGTCGTAGACCGGCGGCGGATCGCTGTAGTAGGGATCGCCGAATTCATCGAGCATGCAGCCGCTCGCCCCAAGCGTCAGAAGTAGTGAGAGTCCAAGTCCTATCCTGATCGAGTTCATCGTCGCTCCTTCCGGCGCCTCCCGGCGGTCCGTAGCCTAGCCTCCACTGCACGCGTCGTGCCAAACTTCCGTCGAGACCGGCGTCCAGGCCAGGGAGGTCGATCCGGAGCACAATCACCCTTGATTCACGCTCGATGCTCGGCATCCGGGCTCGAGCGGATTGTGCCACACGAACCCTCACGCGTGGCACAGCGTGACTGTGGATTCACACCACTTGCCCGGCACGTGCTCCCAGTTCACGCTCCGCCGCTCGGAGACGAGCACGACCATGGCCAGCGATTCCAACACCCACGACCTCCCACAAGGCACCGCGCCTCGGCTACCCGCCACGGATCTGCGCGGCGTGCAGCGCAAACATCTGCGCGGGCTCGCCCACCACCTCGATCCCATCGTGCACCTCGGCAAGGAGGGCGTCAGCGAGGCGTTGATCGACGCCGTCAGCATGGCGCTCGAGCAGCACGAGTTGATCAAGCTGAAGGTGCTCGAAGCCGCGCCTCTGCCGCGCAAGCAGGCCGCGGTGGAGGTCGCCACGGCGGTCGGCGCCCACGTCGCCGGTCAGCTCGGTCGCGTCGTGATCCTCTACCGACGCCACCCCGAAGAGCCGCGCATCACGCTGCCGCGCTGAGCGCTCAGCCGTCGGCGACGAGTTCCTGACCTGAATACGGAGCCGCCTACCGCGTCCCAGGATTCGGCTACACTCATGCGCTCCTTGGCACACATCGCGATCGCCCCGATGCTCTTCCTCGCGCTGGGTTGCGCGGGTCGAGCTGCGCCCTCGGGCGAGCCGGCGGCTGACTATGCGCAGTGCTCCGCTGAGGTGGCTCGCGCCGTCGCAGCGCATCGTCAGCCGCTCGTGCTGAGTCCTCGCCTCGAGCGGGCCAGGCTCGCAGCAGAGCTCGTGCAGGTCGCCGCAGCCTGTCGGGAGGAGCCCGCCTCCGCCGCCTGCTCTACCGCGGGCATCCTCGCTCTGGCCGACGCGGATCTGAACGACACGGAGGCTTACGATCGCGCGCTGCCCTTCTTCCAGAAGGCGTGCAAGGCCGGTCAGGGCAGCTGTCAGGCGGTCACCGCCATCGAGCTCTTGGAGCGCCGCGAGTTGGGCGACTCTGCGGCCGAGACCGCCCTGGCGGCCTGCATCTACCGAGGCGAGGGCTGCACGCCCATCGCGCGTTTCATGCCGGGTCGGCTGCGCGTGCACGTGACCCTCTATGGCTGCATGGCCGGCAACGAGCCGGCCTGCAACGTCGTCCGCAGTTGGTATGGCGGGGGCCTCCGCATCTACCTGCCGCGCGAGCTCGCCTCCATCCGGCAGATCGCTCGTGTGCCTTGCGAGGGTCGCTGCGCCCCCGAGTTGGCGGCTCGCGCAGACGCCCTCGGCGAGAGTGATCTCGACCGAGGCGGCATCGATCGCATGAGCGCCCTCTACCGGCAAGCGTGTGAACTCGAGCCCATCTACTGCAGCGGTCTCATCACCCACGTCGGCCTCACACGCATGGGTCGCGTGCCCCTCGAGGAGCTGGCCCGAGCCTGCGACGCGGGAGACTGTCAGGGACTCGCCGTGCTGATGCGGAACCCGATCCCCATCGACCGGCTCAGCGGAGCCTTTCGCGACCTCAACTTCGACGACGCCTGCTCTGCGGCCTTCGCTGTCCACGCCTGCGAGCAGCAGGGACAAGCCTCGGCCTGCTGGCAGAGCGCGCGGATCTACACGAACGGAAATTCCGCCATCGCGCCGGACCGCGCCCGCGCCCGCGCCTTGTTTCGCACCGGCTGTGCCCTGATCGCTCCCGCGAGCTGTGAAGCGTTCGCGCCACGCTGAGCGCTCAGCCGTCGGCGACGAGCTTCTTGCCGCGGCGCGCCTTGGCGATCTCCTCGTGCAGGTACTCCGCCTCGTGTCGCCTCGTGGCGTTGCTCTTGAAGCGCAGCGAGCCGTCGGGCGCGAAGATCCGCAGGGAGTCGAACTGATGCCCCACATAGACCGTCCCGTCGGGCATCACCTCGAGCTTGTCGTCGTAAGCGCCGATCAGGACGTCCTCGCAGAAGAGCGGCCCGAGCCATGGCGTCACCACGCCGGCCGCGGACACGCGCAAGATGTGAGGATAGTGGCTGTCTCCGAGCTTCGTCGCGTGCTCGAAGAGCAGGACGATGGTGCCGTCGCGCGCGACATCGAAGGCCTCGAGCTCGCGACAGTAGTCGATACCTGTGTCGAGCAAGCCGAGCAGCTGTCCCTCGCGAGTGTATTTGGCGATCTGCGCGAGCTTCTCGTCCACGACGTAGAAGCAACCGTCCCAGCCGCGCCCAAAGTGGGCGTCGTCCGGCAGCCGCACGGGCTTGTGGCTCAGCTCGGTCCAGCTCGGATCCTCGCCGCCCTCACCCGCGCCGAGCTTCAGCCCCGGCCACACGGGCACAGGCGCGCCGTCTGCCGAGAAGCGCTTGAGGCAACGCCCTCCTGCTCCGCTCCACCACTTGCGGATCAGGAAGCTCCCGTCCCAGTCGATGGTGAGGTGGTCGGCGTCCCGCACGTTGAGGGCGGACCCGTCGTCGTCCTCCTCGGGGCTGTGGACGGTGCCCACGGGCCGACCGTCCGAGGGATCGAGATAGCGCACGAAGCCCTGCTCGCGATCGATCAGCACTAGCCGCGGCGGCTGCGGTGACACCATCAGATCCGTGTTGTCGCTGAACTCCACCCCGTCTTGGATCCAATCCAGCATGCCCTGCGCGCTGATGGCGCCGACACGGCAGGGGTGACCCGCGGCGCCGTCGTCGTCCCCGTGCCAGGCGACGACCATGCGCCCACTCGGATCCGCGCTGAGGTCGCAAAACTCCCAGCAGTCCTCGGGCACGGCTCCGACGGAGTCTCCGACCTCGAGCAGCGCGAACCAGCGCGCCACGGTGGCAGCGGGGTGAAGGCGCACCCAGATCGGGTCGGGGATCACGAGCTCGATGTGGCAGAACTGACAGCTCACGTCGCGCACGCTGCCGTCGATGGGCACGGCGGCGCCGCAGCCGTAGCAGTGGAAGCGGATGGACTTGGGATCCTCCACGGAGCCGGCGCTGTCGGAGGCGTGGCTCTCGCAGGCGAGCCCCACGATCGCCGGATGCACGGCGCTGAACCAGGCGGGTGCGGGCCGAACGCGTGACTCTTTGCCGCACGCTCCGCAGAAGAGAGAGCCGCCGCCTGCGTTCAGCTTCTCGGCGAGCGCCTCAGGAGGCATCGGTGTCTTGCAGTCAGGCTCGCAGCGCGCGCCGAGCTTGCCGTAGGTGAGCTTGACGGTCCCCCAGCGGCCCATGATGGTCGAGCCGCGACCTTCATCCTCCGCGAAGTTCAGCGACTCGCCCGTCGCCTCGCTGAGCATCGACACCCAGAAGTCAGGTGGGGTCTCCACGGTGTTCTGACACGACGAGCAGTGAACGCTCTCGGCGGCGCCGTTGATGGGCAAGGGCTGCTTGCACTTCGGGCACTCCCCGGCCAGCTCGAACATCACACTTGCGAGAGCCATCTCGTCTCCTTCCGCGCCGCCGCCCCCCGACCTCGACGCCCCCGGTTGAAGCGCCGACGATACCGAGAACTCCGCGACGAGTCGACAGCATGCCGCAGCGAGTTGCGTTCGCGTGGCCGTGCGAGCTGCGCGCCTGCCTGCCCGCCCACGGCATCGCACCATCCGCTACGCTCGCTCGCATGAGCGAAGACGATCGTGACGCGTCACTTGGGGACCTCTGCCACGAGGCGGTGGAGCAGGGCGGGCGCGTGGTGTGGCTGACGGGCGCGGGCATCTCCGTCGAGAGCGGCGTGCCTACGTTTCGTGGGGCCGACGGCTATTGGACGGTGGGCTCCACGAACTACCGCGCCGAGGAGCTGGCCACGTCGCGTTCGCTCGCTGCGATGCCCGAGGACGTGTGGGCCTGGTACCTCTATCGACGTGGCGTGTGTCATGGGGCCAAGCCGAATGTGGCGCATCAGGCGCTCTTCGATCTCGAGCGCACGGCGCCTGACCGCTTCCTGCTGGTGACGCAGAACGTGGACGGTCTGCATCTGCGCGCGGGCAGTAGCCGTGAACGCACTTTCGAGATCCACGGCAACATCGACTTCATGCGCTTCGGCGACGCGGATCCCGTCTTGATCCCCGAAGACGTCAGCCTCGACTGGCCCAAGGGACGCCGCTTCGGAGACGCCGAGCGCGCCTTGATGACGAACGAGGCGGGAGAGCTCGCGCGTCCCCACGTGCTCTTCTTCGACGAGTGCTACAGCGAGCGCCTCTATCGCTTCGAGAGCTCGCTTCAGGCGGCGCACGAGTGCGCAATGTTGGTGATCGTCGGCACGACGGGGCAGACGAACCTCCCCGTCCAGATGGCCGAGAGCGCCTTCCGCCAGGGCGCCATAGTGGTGGTGATCAATGCCGAGCCCAACCCCTTCAGCGAGGCCGTCGAGCGCTCGGGCGAGGGGATCTTCCTCCAGGGCACGGCCGGCGAGCACGTGCCCCGCGTGGTCGAGGCGCTAAAGCGGGCGCTGGCGTCCCAGCCCGGCAGCGAATATTGAATCCATCGCATGGCCGCCTTCGCCCCGAGCGCCCCGAACGACCTGACGATCCCCGACGAGGGCTCGACCACGACGCGGGCCATCTTCAGCATGTCTTTGCGTGCGCTCTTCGAGGAGCTGAAGCGTCTGCGCCCTGGGCGTTCGGCGTCGCCTGCAGCGCGTGAGGCGTATCAGCTCGCGCGGCGCGCGGTGGCGGATCTCTTACCCGGAAAGCCCGGCGCGATCGCCGCGGCTCTGAGGCGCCCGAGCTTGTCGGCGCCGCTCCGCTGCCTGCGCAACACTCAGGGCGAGTCGACTACGCTGCTCACGCTCGTCGCCTCGGAGCTGCTCTTCGAGCTGGCCCTCTCGGACGCGCTCGTGCGCGAGGCGAAGGTCCGCGTCTTCCCCGCACAGCTGATCTCCCTCAACCATCGCCGCGTCTTTAGTCCACCACCCGAGGCGCGCAGCCTGACCTTCGCGAGCGGCAAGCTGCGCGTCGACGACGGCGAGTGGCTGGCGCTCTCGAGTCTCCCGCCGGCGCCCGGGCTTCATGCCATCGCGGACGATCTGGTGCTCGCGACGGTCGACGACAACCCTCTGCGCATGGACGAGGCGCATCCGGACAAGGGCGGCAATCCCATCGATCTCGGGGCTCAGCCCGCGAGCGCGTGGGTGGAGGAGTTGCGCGCCGACCTCGACGTCGTGGCGCACCACATGCCGACGCTCCGAGACGAGATGCGCGTCCTGCTCTCGCAGATCGTGCCCGTGGGCTACGACACCGAGCGACACCTCTCGGCGAGCTACCAGGAGGCCCTCGGCACGATCTACATGACGCTCCACCCGCAGCGCATGACCATGGTCGAGGCGCTCGTGCACGAGTTCTCGCACAACAAGATAAACGCCCTCTTCGAGCTCGACCCCTTGCTCGAGAACGCGTTTTCACCTCTCTACAGCTCGCCCGTGCGTCCCGACCCGCGCCCCCTACATGGCGTGCTCTTGGCGGTGCATGCGTTCCTGCCCATCGCGCGTCTCTACGAGCGCATGCTCGAGGCGGACGACGAGCTCGCGCGCGTGCCGGGATTCAAGGAGCGCTTCCGGCAGATCCGCGACACCAACGCTCGCGGCGCCGACGTCCTGCTCGAACACGCCAAGCCGACCCAGGTGGGCCGAGGCGTGCTCGACGAGATCCGCCGCTGGGACGAATACTACGGCGCTTACGAGGCGTGAGCGCTCCCCTCCGGCTCAGCGGCGTGCGAAAGACAGGATCGTCCCCTAGATTCTCATGCTGGCCGAGGAGCTGAGAGGAGCTGTTGACCGGCATCCGCGCACAGAGTACATTTGTCGTATGGGGACAAGAAAAATGTCTGATGTCAGCGTCGCCAAGAAGGCGCGGCGAACGGGGCGGCGTTTGGTCGCGTTCCGCGCAGAGGCGAAGCCCAAGACGTTGGCGTTCCAGGTCTTCGGCGTGCGCACGGTGGAGTCCGAGCCGGCGAAGGTCCGCGGGGCGGTCAGCCGGGGCGTGCTGCCGTCCAAGGTGGCCGTGGTGCAGAGGCTCTACGGCTTCTCCCAGAACGAGATGGCGAAGGTGCTGGGCCTGACTCCGCGAACGATGACGCGAAAACGACAGACGAGGTCTCGCTTCGGGGCCGAGGCGTCGGACAACACGGCGCGCCTGGTGCGTGCCTTCGATCGCGCGACGAGCGTGCTGGGGAGCCGAGACCGAGCGACTGAGTGGCTGCGCATGCCCAACATGGCCCTGGGCGGCGACGTGCCTCGCACCTGGCTCGACACGGACGCGGGTACAGCCGAGGTGCTGCGTCTGCTCGGCCGCGTGGAGCACGGGATCTACAGCTAGCTCGTGGCGCCGCGGACTCTGCGGGCCTGGCGATTGTGCGACGCCAATTGGGCGCGGTCGCCCCTTTCTGGAGAAGGCGCGCGTATGTACGGCGGTCGCTGGAACTCCCGCGGAACAGCTGTCGCCTATGCGTCCGAGAGTCGCTCGCTGACGACGCTGGAGATGCTCGTCCACGTCTCGCGCTCCACTGCACCCAACACTCACGTGGCCATCGAGGTGGTGTTCCCCGAGGACATCCTGCTCGAGCTGGACGCGAGCTCCTTGCCGGCGGATTGGCGCCGCTACCCCGCGCTGGCGAGCCTCGCTGCGTTCGGTGACCGCTGGGTTCGCGAGGGAGACTCCGCCATCCTCGCCGTGCCCTCGGCGGTCGAGCCATCCGGGAAGAACTACCTCGTCAACCCCGACCACCCCGACGCCGCTCGTATCGCCGTGGCCGCGCCCGAGAGCGTGATCTACGACCCTCGTCTGTTTGCGCCCGGCAAGCACAGGTGAGCGCCACGCCGGGTCCATATCCCTCGTAGCACTTCAGCCTTGGCTGGCATCTTCAAGCTCTTCGGACACTCCTGCGAGGCGCGCGCGGCCTCGCTTGTCGGCGAGGCTGACGAGCACGCCGGTCAGGGCGGAGAGGGCGAACGCAGGCGGCAGCTCTTGGAGCGCGCCGAAGAAGTCGCCCACGACGGGCAATGAGGGCGCAGCGAACTTGAAGAAGGGCACGCAGAGGAAGCCCACGAGCATCGCCACCACCGCGCCTCGCGTCGTCATGCCCTTCCAGAAGACGGAGAGGATCATGGTCGGACAGAAGGTCGCGCTGATCCCCGACCAGCCGAAGATGGCGAACCAGAAGACGGTTCGTCCGGGCGCCAGAGTCGACACCAGCAGGGCGAGGCTGAGCGCCAGCACCGCCAACACCACGGTCGCCTTGCGGCTGAGGCTCACCAGGTCGTCGTCGTGCAGCTCGGGGTGCTTCACCTTCTGGTACCAGTCGCGCACCAGGGCGCTCGCGGCGACCACCAGCAGCGAGTCCACCGTGCTCATGATGGCCGAGAGCACGATGGCGATGAAGACGCCCGCGAGGATCGCCGGGACGTAGCCGTCGACCAGCGCCGGCAAGACGTTCTGCGCGCCGTTCCCGAGCACGCTGGCCGGATCCTGCCCAACCTGGACCAAGAGATGTCGCCCGACCATGCCCGTGAGTACGGCTCCCGTGAGCGCGAGCACGGTGTAGGAGATGGCCACGGCGGCGCCGCGATTGACCTCGTTCGGCGAGCGCAGAGAGATGAAGCGCACGAAGACCTGAGGTGAGCCCAAGAAGCCGAGCCCGATCAGCAGCAGGCTCAGCACCTTGGCGAAGCCCGCGGCGCCCTCTCCGAAGCCGACGTGGAGCAGCGCCGGATCCTGCGCCGTGAGTCCGTCCATCACCGGGCCGATGCCGCCGGCGGCCACGGTCCCAATGATCGGCAGCGTGACCAAGCCCAGGAACATCAGCGTGCCCTGGAAGGCGTCCGACCAGGCCACCGCCACGAAGCCTCCGCTCACGATGTAGACCAGCACCACCACGAAACCGACCAGAGCGCCCACGTAGTAGTTCCAGCCCAGGAAGGTCTCGAAGGCCGTGCCCGTCGCGTCGATCTGCGCGCTCACGTAGACGATCACGAAGATGACCAGCGCGATGGCAGAGATCTTTCGCAGCAGCTGCTTCTCGTCGCGGAAGCGTGACTCGAGGTAGTCCGGCACGGTGATCGAGCCGTAGCCATCCGTCAGCTTCTTGAAGCGTCGCGCCATCAGCAGCCAGGCGATGGCCACGCCCAAGACCTCACCGAGCACGACCCAGAGCGCTTGGGCGCCGATCATCGCGCCCATGCCCGTGAGCCCGAGCAGCAGCCACGCCGACTCGCCCGTGGCGCGGGACGAAAACGCCACCACGAAGTAGCCGAGCTTCTTGCCGCCGACGAAGTAGTCGCCCACGTCCTTCATGCGCTTCGATGCCACGGCGCCGATCACCAACAGGGCGAGCAGGTAAGCGAAGACGGCGGCGAGCTTCAAGAGCATGGCGGAGCAGGGTACCCGATCCCGCACAGCGCTGGAGCCCGCGCGGATCTGCGCGCAGCCTCACAGCGCGCCACCCACGCAGACGCTCGAACAGGGGGTCTTGCGGTTCCTGCGCCCGCGTCGATACTCGGCGCGTGACCTGCCTCGCCTTCCGCCGCCTCGCCCTCCTCAGCTGCTTCACGCTCGGCCTCGCGCTCTCGGTGTCCACGGCCCGGGCGCAGGTCAGTCAGCCCACCGGCGAGGTCGTTCCGTCATTGCCCGGCTGCGACGGTGGCAACCCGACGGGGTTGCTCGCGACCTTCGCCTGCGCCTGCGACGTGGCCGGCGTGTGCAATATCGGCGCCGTGTGCCCGAGCACGACGAGCTGTGACGACGGCATGAACGCGACCTGCGAGAGCCGCATGTGGCACGTCTTCAACGACAACACCTGCATCCCGAGCCGCAGCGATGGCCTCGACGTGCGCGCGGACGCGGCGACCACGCCCGAGACCTTCAGCCCCACCTGCGCTCTGACCTTCACCGTGCTCACGCGGGGCACGGCGCGCTTTCAGAACGCCTTCGGTTGGTACAACGCCACGGACCCCACGGGCCCGGCGCCCACGGTGGATGATCTGCATTTGATGCTCGCCTGCGACGCGGCGCCGGGAGACTCCGTCGTGCTCGACGTGCGCTCCGACCCGGCCTACACGGGCGGCGAGATAGGTTTCTTCTTGCTGACGCCGGAGAACCGAACGGCGGGCGGCGAGTGCGCGGGCGGCGACTGCTGCCCCACCCTCGAGAGGCTGCGCGCGGGCGAGGGCTACGCCTACTACTCGCAGGCGGACTTCAACCCGGACGAGGGCGACTCGCCCTTCATCCATCTCCTGACCTACGACAGTCGCGTGTCGGAGCGGAAGTTCTACTTCGCCTGGGAGGACACCTTCAACGCGCCGAACAACGACTTCACGGATCTCGTCACGAGTGTGGAGGGCGTGGAGTGCGCCGGCGCAGGCGCGGACTGCGACACGGGCATGATGGGCGCCTGCGCCACGGGCGTGACGCGCTGCGAGGCGGGGACGCTGAGCTGCGTGGCGACCTTCACGGGGCGCGGTGAGAGCTGCAACGGGCTCGATGATGACTGCAACGGCTTGGTCGACGACGACGTGACCTGTCCGGGCGAGGACGTCTGCCACAACGGAGAGTGCGTGCCCCAATGCGCCATCGGCGTCGAGTTCGCCTGCCCTCTCGTGTACGAGGAGTGCGATGGCGACACGGGGATCTGCGCAGAGCCCGAGTGCGTGGGCGTGAGCTGCGACGCGGGTGAGGTGTGTCGCGGCGGCGTGTGCGCGAGCGAGTGCGATGGCGTGACCTGTCCCCACGGCACGACCTGCCTGCTCGACCACTGCGTGGACGCCTGCGAGGGCGTGAGCTGCACGGCGGGCCTGGTGTGTCGCGGCGGCCTGTGCGTGCCCGGCTGCAATCAGTGCAACGGCGTCGTCTGCGACAGCACGGAGACCTGCGACATAGCCTCCGGCGAGTGCCGCGACAGCTCCTGCGCCGCGGCCTGTCCGGCGGGCACCTTCTGCTCCGAGGGAAGCTGCGTGGACGCCTGCACGGGCGCCGTGTGTCCGCGCGATGAGCGCTGCGAGGCCGGGCGCTGCGTGGCGCTGACGCCCGGCGAAGACGCGGGCGTGCCCGGAGTCGACGGCGGCGCAGGCGGCGACAGCGGCATGACCGGCGACG
>JAADHO010000433.1 GCA_013151775.1 Deltaproteobacteria bacterium
GCAGCTACACGGGCAACGCAAGCGACGACATCGAGGTGGACCCGTTCCCGGCGATTCGCGCCGACACCACCTTCCCAGATCGCGGCGTGCCCTATCATGTGATGGGCAGCGGCGAGCTGACGGTCGCACGCGCAGACACCAGCGGGGCAGTCCCGACGCTGACCCTAGAGGCTGGCGTCACCATCACCTTCGACTCTGGCGCACGCCTCGGCATCGGCCAGGACACAACCGGACACAGCCGGCCTGGCGCGCTGGTAGCGCAGGGCACGGCTGATGCCCCGGTGACGCTCAGTTCGCCACACCTGCGGCCGCTGACTGGCAGGGCATAGGCTTCGCGACGCCGCCCGATCCCGCGACCGACCTGATCGACTACGCGGTCATCGAGTATGCGGGCTCCCGAAACGCGATCGCGGGCTACTCGTGCAGCGCCCAGGACAGCGCGGGCTCGCCGCTGCTCAACGACGCGGCGATCTTCATCTACAGTTGGATGCCCACGTCCGCCTTCGTGACGCACTCCACGATCACCGACAGCGGCGGGGGGGGTGTGCTGCGAGGCTGGAAGGGTGACGCGGTCGACTTCACGCCGACCAACACCTTCGCCAGGATCGCTCACTGCGATCAGAGCGACCCTCGAGCGGCCGATGGCAGCTGCACAGGCGAGCCCCTGACCTACGCCTGCGCGGACACGCCCTGAGCTCGAGCCGGTCTCGAAGATCGAGCGGCCGGAAGATCGCCTGAACTCCTCGACGGCTTCAGGCGATCTTTCGCGTCCCTGCGTCTCCAGCCTGCAGCGCGCCTCGCAGCAGGAGCTCGATGGAGCGACCGAGTTCACGCTCGAAGTCCGTGTGGTGTATGGCGAACTCGGGACGCTCCATCACCTTGGCGACGGCCGGCGGCGGATGGGCCATGGGCCACAGCCCAGCGACCAAGGCGAAGGTGGGCTTGAGCAGCCAGGCGCAGAGTTCGAGGTCGAGGGCCGGCAGCGCAGCGTGGAGCATGGCGGCCGAGCGAATGCCGAGGCTGAGCGCGCGCGTCTTGAACTCCGCGATGGCGTCCTCCGAGACGTTCTTCTCCAGCACGGAGGTGACCACCGACGCGAGCTCACACAGGCGAGGTCGGGCGACGAACGCCTGCGTCAACACGCGCGCAACCGAGGCGGCGTCCCCCGGCCTCCCGAGCTTCACCAGGGCCACCTCCGTGTCCGCCAGCCAGGCCGACCAGTCCTCGTGGAGCAGCTCCAAGAGGATGTGCTCTCGGCTGTCGAAGTAGGTGTAGACGTTGGACTTGCAGAGCCCCACGCGCTTGGCGATGGCCGAGAGGCTGACCGCATCGACGCCCAACTCGTCCACGAGCAGCGCCGTACCCTCGAGCAGCGCCGTGCGACGCTGAGCCTTGCGCTCTTTGGAGCGCGCGCGCTGAAAAGTTTTGCAGACCACCGTATGCCTAAACTACTCCCATCTTGGAATGCTGTCCATCAGGCGGGTTATATCAGCGGGTTTTCTCCATCTCTTGGCTTGACTTTACAGAACAGCGTTCTATTACATGCCTCGCAAGGTCGAGACAGGAGTCAGACAATGAAGTGGAACGAAGAGAACGTCGCCGATCAGGCGGGCAAGCTGGCCATCGTCACAGGCGCCAACAGCGGCATCGGCTACGAGACCGCGCGCGTGCTGGCGGCCAAGGGCGCCCGTGTGATGCTGGCCTGCCGCGACCAGGAGAAGGGCGCTGACGCCATCGCCCGCATCCGAGCCGCCCACCCCGAGGCGTCTCTGGAGCTTGGCGATCTGGATCTCTCGAGCCTGGCCTCCGTGAGGCGCTTCGCCGAGGACTACGCGACCAAGCACGAGCGCCTCGACCTCTTGATCAACAACGCTGGCGTGATGGTGCCTCCCTATCAGAAGACGCAAGACGGCTTCGAGCTGCAGATGGGCACGAATCACTTCGGGCACTTCGCGCTGACGGGCCTGTTGCTGCCGAGCCTGTGCGCGTCGAGCGCGCCACGGGTGGTCAACGTCGCGAGCCTGGCCCACAAGCTCGGCAAGATCCGCTTCGACGACATCTCCTGGGAGAAGGGCTACAAGCCCTGGGCCGCCTACGGGCAGAGCAAGCTTGCGAACCTGCTCTTCACCTACGAGCTTCAGCGCTGGGCCGAGGCGCACGACCTGCCGCTGACGGTGACCGCGGCGCACCCGGGCTGGACGTCCACCAACCTGTCGCGTGACTCGTGGAGCGCGCGCGTGGTCGGGCCGCTCTTCGCCATGAAGCCCATCGGCGGCGCGCTACCGACCCTCTACGCGGCCAGCGAGGACGCGGAGCCCGGCGCCTACTACGGCCCCGACGGTGTGCTGGGCTGGACGGGCGCGCCGACCAAGGTCACGTCCAACGCCTGCTCCCACGATCAAGAGGTCGCGCACAAGCTGTGGGAGCTCTCGGAGCAGCTGACCGACGTGCGCTTCAGCGCCGAGGCGAGCTGACGAGGCTCACGGAGTCGTGACGACGATGTTGCAGGCCGTCGCTCGCCAGAGCGTGATGACGATCTTGTCCCCCGCAGGAGCCCCCATGGTGGCGCTCTCGATGGGAGCTGCGGGCGCCGAGGCGCCGGTCACGCCAAGGCTCGCCTGGGTCGCGGCGCTGTCGTAGCTGCAGGTGGCCGAGACGGGGTAATCGGCCGCGGCGGTCGTCCAGCTGCTGTTTCCCTGCTGGAGCCCACTCGTATCCGTGAGCGAGGCTGTGGCGCTCGTGTCAGAGCGGTCGACGGCGCAATGATAGCCAGCAGGCTCGAAGTCCCCCGGCAGCGCGAATCCCCAGATACCGATCGCACTGGAAGCCGGCGACGTGAGCAGCACTCCGTCGACCTGTACCGTGACGCCGCTGCCCACGATGGGCGCGTCGAGGGTGACCTTGCAGGTGGAGTCGCCACCGACGAGACAGCCGACCGCGTCGAGGGTGCAGTCTGTGGTGTTCGCTGGAATGGAAGTGCCGGCGACCGGCTCACAGGCGCAGGCCACACAGCTCCCCGAAGCGCAGTCCATGTTGCGCCTGCACTCTGCGGCCTCTGGGCAGGCACACGCGCACAAGGCCGTACAGACCTGGCCCGAGCCACAGTCCGTGTCTGCGGCACACTCGTCGCCGGCTGTGGTGGAGCACACCCTTGGCGCGTCACAGGTGCATGAGCTGGGGTTGCAGACCGCGTCAGCCGCGCATGGCGCGCTGTCGTCACACTCGGCGCCGCGGGCGACGGAGCACGGAAGGTCTTCGCAGAGGCAGGTCGTGAGATTGCAAGTGTCTCCCGAAAAGCAATCGAGGTCTTCCTCGCACTCGTCGAGGCTCTTGTCACACACGAGCTCCTCCCCCGTGTCGTCACCGCAAGCGACCAACCACGGCGCCGCACAGATCAAACAGCACAAGAGGGAGTGCCTCGCCTTGAACTTGAAATCAGTATGCCTTTTCATCATGACCCTCCTCGGCGTCCGCATGAGAACCCCACCCAACAGACGCCTATCGATACGTAGTGCTTGATGATTTCAGATACAAGCTCGAAATAATCCCGATTGCGTGACATCAAGTCCGGCAAATCCCCATGTGCGGCGCCTCCGCGATGCTTGGTGATGAGCTCCGCCAAATACGCTCGACACGACTTGCCGATTGAATCGACGCGACTAGCCCACGTCTATCCGAGCGCACGGCAAGCCGCCGCGCGCCTTAGCTTGACGGAGAGTCCGTGTCCCCGCACAGCGCAGCTGTCACCATCCTCATGCTGCTCGCTGCACCCTCCGTGGTGTGCGCACAGACAACCTCCGGCGTGGAGCGGCTGCGCGACGCCCTCGACCTCGAAGACACGGAGAGCGCCCTCGAGCAGCTGCCCGAGGTGGTCGGTGACCCGTCTGGCCTCGCCTGCGTGGAGGCGCTTCTACGCGAGCGCAGGCTCTCCGAGGCCTGGCGTCCCCGGGCGCTGCAGGACAACGCCTCGCGTGAGCTGCGCACGGCGGATCAGCGCCGAGTCGACGCAGCCCTCGAGGATCTGCAGGTGGAGCTCTCGGAGTTGAGCCACGCCTACACGACTTGCCTCGACGCGCCCGCATCAGCGCCCCCTGGAGAGCCGCAGCGAGGGGCCTACGCCGCACGCCACGACGTCCTCGTCGAGCTGCTCGCGCGACTGCCGAGCGCGGGCGCCGAGGTCTTCGACGAGCTCTCCGAACCCGCAGAGGTGGACACGGACTTCGACGCCATCCGCGAGCTGCTCGACGCCTCCCCCGGCGTGCCACCTCCGCCGCCGGAGCGTGCGCCGATGCCTGGTTGGCGATGGACGCCGCTGCTGGCCAGCGCGCTGACGATCATGATTCCCATGGTCGCCTTGGGGAGCTTGGCCAGGATGGGTCAGTCCACCGGCAAGGTCCAGTTGGCGCTCTTGGGGGTGAGCCTCTCAGGTCTCGTGGGGCTGACCATCAGCGGCAGCTGGCTGCGCAGCGGCCCCGGGTTCGTCTGGGCCGGAGGGCTCTTGACCGCGGGTATGCTGGCCGTGGGCGCCGTCAGCCTGATCGTTGCAGATCGACCGAAGTGGCGCGTCTTCGGGGTGGCGACGCTCGCGGGAGGCGTCCTCGATCTCGCCTGGTGGTTGGGTGGCCTGGTGCTGCGATGGCGCGACCGGCAAGCGCACCAGGAGTGGCTGCGCAGGATCCAGCCGATGCTGGCGACCACGCGCGCGGGCGCTGTCTTGGGCCTGAGGGGAGCCTTCTGATGAGGCCGTGGCTGCGAGCTTTCGCGTTCCTCGGTGTCGCCCTAGTGTCGTCACTGCCCGGCCCGCTGCTGGCGCAAGCGCCCAACTCCCTGGTCTCTCTGGTGGGCGCTCTTCGCGCAGAGGACGCGACCGCGAGCGTGGCTGAGATCCACGATCTCAGGCAGTCGGATTCCCGACGCCTCGAGGCGCGCCGCATGCTGCCGATGCTCGACTGTGTCGAGGCCGAGCTCCGCGAAGAGCAGCTCGACGAGGCCGCCGCTGCAGCCCTCGAGGTCGACGCTCAGATGGCGTTCGACGAGCTACGCGATCGCAGCCTCGACTTGAGCCAAGGGCTGACGGACGCCGCGGACGCCTACGGGCGATGCCTGGAAGATGCGCCGACCTCGCCCGCCGCCCTGCGCCGGAACCTGGCCATCTATCGCACGCGTCGCGACGCGCTGACGCAGCTCGAACCGCTCGCGACGGCGTTGTCCCAGAGCCTCGTCTCGACACAGCGCGCCAACCGACCACGCCCCGACGGCGCGCTCTTGCGTGAGCTCGTCGAGCAAATCGGCGCCCTGGCCGAGGCCGCCGCCGGAGACGCCGAAGCGCACGGCTTCGTGGTCGCGAGCCACTACGTGGACGCCCTCTCGCTGCCCGCCATGCCGCTGCGCTGGCACGCGCGCGGATCGTTTCCCAACCTCGCCACGACGCTCCTCGTAGGCGCCGTGGGCGCCGTGAGCCTGCTCGCTTCCGTCACCATCATGGGCCCGGAAGGTCCCCCCGTGCCCATGCTCGCCAGCACGGGCTACGGGTTCGTGCTCTCGGGTGCGGTCGCGACCCTCTCCGCCCTCACGTGGGACAGCCCCTCGCTGCCCCTATGGCTCAGCGCGAGCGCGCTGACCGTCGTCAGCGCTGGCCTGGGGCTCTACGCCTGGCGTCGCGGCGATCGACGACGCCGCTACCTGGGGCGCGGACTCTTGATCGGCTCGGGGGTCAGCCTCGCCTGGCTCGTCGGAGGTTTGATCCACCTGGTCCACGACGCTCGCGTCAAGCGCATGTGGCGTCGCTACCTCGAAGCCGGCCTGCAGGTCACGCCGAGGGTCGACGCAAACAGCCTGGGCCTGAGCGCGAGCGGGCGCTTCTGATGAGCTGGCAGGGATAGCGGAATCGTGTGACGCAGGCCTTGACAGGGGCCGTGAGCATGCGCACTCGGAGGCGATGCAGGCCATCTGGATTACGAAGCACGGCGCGCCCAAGGTCCTCGAAGTCCGAGAGAGCCCCGACCCCGATCCCGCCGCAGGCGAGGTGCGTATTCGCGTGCGCGCTGCGGGGCTGAACTTCGCCGAGGTGATGGCGCGCCAAGGGCTCTATCCCGACGCCCCCAAGACTCCCTGCGTGGTGGGCTACGAGGTGGCGGGTGAGGTGGACGCGCTCGGCGAGGGTGTCTCCGACGTGAAAGTCGGCGACAGGGTCGCCGCCATGACGCGCTTCGGTGGACACGCGAGCGTGGTGGTGGTGCCCGAGGCGCGCGTCTTCGCCATGCCCGAGAGCATGAGCTTCGAGGAGGGCGCGGCGCTGCCGGTCAACTACCTGACGGCCTACCACATGCTCTTCGAGATCAAGCGCGTGCGGCCCGGCGAGAAGGTGCTCGTGCACATGGCGGCCGGCGGCGTGGGCACGGCGGCGCTGCAGCTCTGCCGCACGGTCGACGACGTGACCACCTACGGCACCTGCTCGGCCAAGAAGCACGAGTACGCGCGCGGCCACGGCTGCGACCACCCCATCGACTACCGCAGCGAGGACTACGCCGAGGTGATCCGCCGCGACCTCGGCGACAAGCAGCTCGACCTCGTGCTCGACGCCCTCGGCGGACGCGACTGGAAGAAGGGCTATGAGCTGCTGCGCTCCACGGGCACGCTCGTCGCCTTCGGCTGGGCCAACATGAACGTGGGCGGCAAGCGCTCCCTCTTGCGCGTCGTCTCGCAGATGGCCGGGCTTCCGCGCTACACCCCGATGAAGATGATGCAGGACAACCGCTCGATCGCGGGCGTGAACATGGGCCACCTCTGGCACGAGGGAGCCATGGTGCGACGCGAAGGTCTGGCGCTGATGAAGCTCTACGAAGAAGGCAAGATCAAACCCCACGTCGACCGTGTCTTCTCCTTCGCCGAGGCGGCCGCGGCGCACGAGTATCTCGAGTCCGGCAAGAACGTCGGCAAGGTCGTGCTCACGCCCTGAACGCGAGGCCTGAATCCGTCACGCGGCGTCGGCGATGCACTTCACGCGGTGGACGCCATAGCCGGGGCACAAAGGCAACTCGCGTCGCTGGCCCGCCGCAGGGCTGACCATCTGCTATGTACCCGACCGTGCAGCCGGGGTTGCACGAATAGTTCGCGGAACGCATGGCAATCATGAGCCAACATTCAACGGTCGTCCGGTCGGTGGCCGCGGGATGCTACGTCGCCTTCGTCATGTTCGCCTACGGTCTCTCGGAGTCGTTCGCGACCCACCGTGTGGCGATTACGTTCGGTCCGGCGGCTGTCGCGCGCGTCGCAGCGGTCGCCTGCAGCTGCGGCGTGCTGGCATTTTTTTGTGGCCTCTTGGCCGGTCGCGCCGACCATTGTGGCTCGAAACGTGCTCGGGCAGTGCTGCTGGCTGGGTCGCTCATGTCGTGCGCCGGCTATTTCACGCTGGCACATGAGCCCCGGCACGTGATCGGAGGCTTGCTGGCACTCACGGCGCTGGTGATGTGGTGGGCTTCGCGCAGCGTGCGAGCGTCGTTGTCGTGGGTGGGGTTCACGCCGGCCGTACTGCTCATGACGTGCGCCTTGCTCTACCACTTCCCGCCGTTCGCGAGCGTGTGGCTAGCTCTACTGGTTGGATGTGTGATCGCGAGTGCGATGATGGTCATCCAGGGCGAGCTCCAAAGCTGGACGGACAACAAGGCGGTCGGCGCAATCGTGCTGCTCGTCGTGTTGGCAGCCAGCGGCGCGATCGCCATGCCATGGCCGCTCGCGACCCACTACGCGGCGATCAAGATCTTCGCTACGGCGACCTGTGCGTATGCCAGCGCAGCTCTCATCTGGAAGCTGAAGGCACCGACACCACGATTCAGCGCGCGCACTCGTGGAGCCCTTGGCGTACTGCTCGCAGGGGCCGCGCTGCATGCCGCGATCCTGACTCAGGGGCGAACGTTGGCATTCGGCAGCCACTCGTTGGACACGCTCGTGGGCAAAGCGATGGTGTTGTTCTACCCCGCTCGGAATATCGCGGAGATGGAGGCCAGGCGGCAAACTGCGCACCCGCGAGTCACCCCCAGTTGTCCCGACACGACGCGACCGCGCGGCGTCCTCTGGGTCGTGATCGACGGACTCCGCGCCGACGCACTGGACGCCGAACGCTACCCCGCGGTCGCGTTGCTCGCGCGCGAGTCTACGACATTCAGTCACGCATTCTCACCCGCGAATTCGACCTACACATCGTTTGCGATATTTCTGCAACACCTGCCGGACGAACGCGGTGTTCCCTGGACCATCTTCAGCGCACAGCATCCACATGCGCGCCTCGAAATGGCCCTCGGCAACGACTTGCCAGACATCGACGTCGGGCCGAGCTGCGACTCCGAGGGCGCGCGCATCGCTGAACTTGCCGGCGGGCTCGAGCCGGGCACGCTGGCGATCGCATATTTGCCGGCCACGCACGAACCGTATCGATGCACGCCGGCCGGGCAGCCGCTACGAGCGTGTTATCGAGACGCCGTCGACTGCGTCGCCGAGCAGCTGGTGCCGATCATCGAATGGAGTCGGGCACATCCCGATTGGGCGCTTGTCGTGACAGCAGATCACGGCGAGTCGTTAGGAGAAAAGAGTGTGGAATATCATGCGATCTCGCTGTGGCAGGAGCAGGTGCGCGTACCGCTGTACATTCGCGCTCCGGGATGGCCGCGCGGCGCGCGCGTAGACACGGCGATCAGCAGCGCTTGGCTCTCTGGCACTCTCGGCTGCTGGCTGACGGACGACGCTTCGGCGTTCGGCGCAGCCGACGTCGTCCTGACGTCGGACCCTGCGGCACGACCATTCCCGATCCACGGCTTCTCCGTCCACTACGGCCGCAGCATGTGGGGGTGGGGCGCCACGCGGGAGACTGCGGTCGTAGACTGGCCGTACAAGCTCATTCTGGACCGCGACACGGACTACGCTCAGTTGTTCCGGCTCGACCACGACCCCGGTGAGCGAGACAACCTGGCCGATGACGAAGCCGGACGCGTCAACGATATGCGGGCGATGCTCGACACGCTGTGGGGTCCTCCGCTGACGGCGAGATGATTCTGGTCATGGGATCCATAGAAGCCCTCCAGGCCCAGAAGAGCAAACGTTCCCCGCCATGGGCTCGCTGCCCGACCGTGCAAGCCCGCCGTTCTGAATTGCCCCCGCCGGCCGCTTCCGCATAGCCTCCTGAGGTGAGCGCAGCAGACACGAGCGAGGAGAAGGCGTCGACGGCGGGCCCCGAGGCTCCGCAGGCCGGGCGCTTCGGCACCTTCGGCGGCGTCTTCACGCCCAGCATCCTGACGATCCTCGGCGTCGTCATGTACCTGCTGCTCGGCAAGGTGACCGGGCAGGCGGGCCTCGGGCTGATGCTGATCATCGTGATCGTGGCGCATATGCTCTCGATCGCCACGGGCCTCAGCATCTCGTCCATCGCCACCAACCGCACGGTGGGCGCAGGCGGCGCGTACTTCATGATCAGCCGCTCCCTCGGCGCGGCCACGGGCGCGGCGGTGGGCATCCCGCTCTTCTTCGCGCAAGCGCTCAGCGTCACCTTCTACATCGTCGGTTTCACTGACTCCCTCGTGCGGTTGATCCCCCACGACTATCAGGCCTTCTTCCCGCCGATGCTGATCAGCACCTTGGTGAACATCGGCCTGACCTTCCTCTCCTTCAAGAGCGCCGACCTCGCGATCAAAGCGCAGTACGTCGTCATGGTCGCGATCATCGCGTCCTTAGCGAGCTTCTTCGGCGGACACACAGCAGACTTCCCGCGAGAGATCGTCTGGTTCAACGCGGACGGTCCGGGCTTCGGTCTGCTCTTCGCCATCTTCTTCCCCGCGGTCACGGGCATCATGGCGGGCGTCGGCATGTCCGGCGACTTGAAGGATCCGCGCAAAGCCATCCCGCGCGGCACGCTCGCGGCGATCTTCGTCGGGATGATCGTCTACATCGCCTTCCCGATCTGGCTCGCGTTGAACGTGTCGAATTCCGACCTCGAGCATCAACCCAACGCCGTGTGGCTGGTCGCCGCCGTCCCTTCGCTCATCTACCTCGGCGTCTGGGGCGCGACTCTGTCGAGCGCCCTCGGCTCGATCATGACCGCGCCGCGCACGCTGCAGGCGCTGGCCATGGACGGCCTGATGCCGCGCTTCTTGGGCAAGGGTACAGGCCCCGCCAACGAACCGCGCGTGGGCATCCTGCTCACCTTCTTCTTGGCGCAGGGGGGCATCTTCCTCGGCAGCCTCGACGCCATCGCGCCCGTGCTGACCATGTTCTTCCTGACCACCTACGGCGTCGTGAACCTGGCGTCTGGCCTGCAACGTTGGGCCGCGAGCCCGAGCTGGCGCCCCTCCTTCCGCGTGCCCGCATTCATCAGCCTCGCGGGCGCCTTCGGCTGCTTCTACGTGATGAGCGTGATCGACCTCGGCGCCATGGTCGCCGCGCTCTTCTTCTGCTTCGTGATCTGGCTGATCACCACGCGACGCACTCTGCACACCACCTACGGCGACGCACGCCACGGCATCTGGGCGGCGCTGGTGCGCACGGCCCTGCAGCGCATGCGACGCGTGGAGTGGCACCCCGAGAACTGGCGACCCAACCTGGTGATCCTCGGAGGCAACCCGCAGAAGCGCGCCCACCTCTTGCACCTCGGCAACGCCATCGTGCAGGACCGCGGCCTCGTCACCTACTTCCACCTGCTGCGCGGCAAGGTCAGCGAGCAGGCGCCTCTGCGCCAAGAGCTCTTCGAGAGCTACGACGCGAAGATCGCCGAAAAATTCGCCAACGTCTTCTATCGCGTCGACGTGGTGGACGACGTCTTCACAGGCACCGTGCAGGTGGCCCAGAGCTATGGCGTGGGATCCTTCGAGGCCAACACCGTGATGCTCGGCTGGTCCAAGAAGCCCGAGCGCGCCGAGGCCTACGCGCAGATGTGTCGCGATCTGATCGACCTCGACCGCTCCCTGCTCTTGGTCAGCCACAACGAAGAGAAGGGCTTCGGCGACGGCAAGCTGATCCACATCTGGTGGGGCGGACTCGAGGGCAACGGTGGCCTGATGCTGCTGATCGCGTTCCTGCTCACGGCACATCACCGCTGGCGCAAGGCGCGGATCGAGGTGCTTACGGTGGTGGAGAGCGACGCCGACAAGGAGGACACGGAGCGACGCCTGGCCAAGCTGCTGGCGGCCGCGCGCCTCGAAGCCAAAGCACGCGTGGTGCTGCGACAGCGGCGCACCATCGCCGAGGTGATGCACGTGGAGAGCGCCAACGCAGACCTCGCCATCATCGGCCTGCGCGTGCCAGAAGAGGATCAGCCCGCGGGCCCCTTCTTCGAGCGCATGAACATCATGCTCGCCGAGCTTCCGACCACCATCCTGGTGCAGAGCGCCCGCAACTTCGCGTCGGAGCCGGTGCTCTTCGACGCCGCCGAGGCGCCCTCGACGCATCCGCCGCCAATGCAAGAGTCGGAGGACGCGGCCGACGAAGCGTCGGCGGAACAAACGACGCCCGAGTCCGAGTAGACAGGGCCGGCGCTTGCTCGCTTGGGGCTCGCGCCATATGCATCGGCCTTGCGTATGACCCTGCTGTCGCACATTTCGCTTCGTCCCCTCGCGCTCTTCGCCTGCATCGCTGTCACCGCCTGCTCCGGGCATGGCGACGACGCGCGGACGTCTTCGGATCCGTCCACTTCGGCCGCGGCGGAGCCTGAAGGCGCCTCCGCCGCCGAGGACGCGCTGGCGCACCTCGCGGGGAACGCCTCGGCCGAGCAGGTGGCCGCCGCGGAGCAGGCGCTGGCGTCGGAGCTCGATCGCGACTGGCCTCTCCACGGCCTGGTGACGGGCGCCCGTGTGGTGGTGCGCAAGCAGCCCAACGCCGACGCGCCTCCCGTGGGCTGGCTG
>JAADHO010000029.1 GCA_013151775.1 Deltaproteobacteria bacterium
CTTGTTGGCCGGTGTGGGCCTCGGAGGCGGAGCCATGGCGGGCGCGGGCGGCGGCGTGGGCGGCACCTCGGGGACATCGGCTGGGGCGTCCGAGGAGGCGAAACCGAAATACGATTGGGGAGACGCGCTCTTGGCGTCGCCGAGGATCTCTCCGAGATCAGCGGGCTTGCGCACCTGCGCCGCTCCACCGGCCTTGGTCATCACGCTCTCGAAGGCCCGGTTCATGGCCTCGGCGAGCTTGCGGAAGCGCGCGCGATGATCGGGGATGTCGAGACGCTCCCGCGAGCCGTCGGCCACGGCCTCGACCTGCGCCGCGAGTCGCCGGAAGGGCCGCTCACGCTCGAGGGAGAAGAAGAGCAGCCCGAGCAAAAAGAGCAGCGCTGGGACCCCGACGATCAGGGCCCACGGCAGAGCGGCGACGTCCGCAGAGGGCGCCGCGAGCAGGGATCCCACGGGGGAGAGCAGCTGCTCCTTGGGCTGGGCCACGATGTAGCCCACGCCCGCCCGACCGGCGCTCCCGACCACCCTCGAGTAGATGGCGCGCCCCGGCTCGCCCGCTGCGCGAGGCGCCGTGTGCCCCGATTCGGCCAAGGCGGGATCGCTCGAGGCCTGGGCCAGACCCGAGATCAGATCCTGGCGGCTGAACGCCATGACCTGCCCCTCGGAGGTCTCGGCGGGTTGGGAGCCGATGTGAGCGGCGAGGATGGTCTCGTCGCGATAGAAGGCGACGGTCACTCCGGGCAGGCCACGCCCCAACATCTCGGAGAAGGGCTGCCCCATCTCCATGCCGTGGACGATGGCGCCCACGTAGCGCCCGCCGTCGATCACGGGCCGCGCGGCCATGCGGTAGACCTTCTCTTGATAGATCCAGACGTCGTCGCCCGCGTAGCCCAAGAGCGCCCGGCGCACCAAGGGGAAGGCTCCGAGCCCCGCGCCCGCCTGAGGCGCCGTGCCGCCCAACTGGCTGATGATCTCGCCCTGTCCATCGACGGCGAAGAGCAGATCCGCGTGCCCGTCCCGGAGCTGCCCGTTGAGTTCCACGAGCTTGCGGTTCAGGGAGCCTCGAATCGCCGCGTCGATGGTGCTGCGATCGCGCCTATCGGTCGCAGCTCGCAGGCCGGCGCGAATGTCGGCGTTGACCGCGATGGGCAAGATCGAGTCGAGCCGCTTGCGCGCCTCGGTGCGCAGGGAGAGCTCGATCTCGGTCCTGTCGCGCCGCAGATCGGCGTCGAGGCTGCGGCTCGTGCGCCGCTCGAGGGAGCCGTGGGCCAGGAGCACCGCAGCCATGGCGATGCCGGTCAGCGCGGCGAGGACAAAGTACCAAAAACGCGAGAACATGGAGCCTCTCAATACGCGTCAGCGCTTGATCATTCAGCTGGAGTCGAAGCGACACTGAGCTCGGGTAAAGTTACAGATCCGCCGTCCGCGAGTTCCACGTCCTGGTGTGCCACGACCTCACCCGAACGATAGACCTCGAGTTGATAGCTCCCAGCGGCCACGTTCGCGAAGCGGTAGGCGCCTCGAGCGTCGAGCTGTCCGCAAGCTACCAAGCCGGTGACCGCGACGATCTTGCCGTGGATGTGGGGGTAGATCTTGTCCGCGACGTCGTATGGGCCTCCTGCGGGGATACGCTGAGAGCGCGCCATGCCCGGCGCCGTGGAGAGGGCCGTGAAACCGTCGAGGGCGTCCGCGTGGAGCTCGTGCGCCGTGGCGTCGTGGTTGGTGATGCGCAGCGTGCTGCCAGCCTCCACGATCATGCTGCGCGGCATCAGATCGCCGCCGCGAAGGCCGTAGTCGCAGCCCGTCTCGTCGGCGGCCTCCGGGCCACGCAGGACAACCGTGAGCTCACGCCTGGGATCGAGGCGGTCCGGGCGTGTGGGCAAGATGCCGTTGCGCACCTCCCAATACTGATCGGGCACGGGAGTCGCGTCACCGAGACTCTGGGGCAGCCCGAGGGTGCCCTGAACGGAGATGGCCTGTGCGACCTCGGGGCCCAGCACGAGCAGCAGCGAGATGACCCCGAGGACTGCGCTGAGCCCGAGGGCTCGGCGCGAAGGCGACCAATACGCGATGCGCGTCGCTGTGTTTTTCTTGGCCTGATGCGTGGCGCCACTGGGGCACCGATCTTGGGATGTCATGAAGCCCCTTTGCCCGAACGACGGGAACGGGCAGATGGTACCGATCGGCGTCATGAAGGGTCAATGGTGACGAGAGGAGGCGCCTAGACATCTTGTCAATCGACGGGTGGTGGTCCGTAGTAATCGACGACGCGGATGGGCTCGGGGTACAGGCGCGCCTCGTAGTCCATGCGCTCGCCGACCAGGTCGCCGCCGACCTGCAGGGGCATGGGCTGGTCGTAGTGCACCGAGATATGATCAACCAGGAAGTCGAGGATCCCCGGGTGGGTGTAGGTGCCCTTCCAGATACGGCGCACGTGGCCGGCGAGCATCAGCGGCCCCAGGTCCACCACGCGCAGCTGGAAGCGATCTTCGCGATCGCTGGCGTAGGGAAACACGCGCGCGCCGAAGCCCCAATAGGGGATGGTCGAGAAGATCACCATGCGCGACGGGCCGTCGTAGATGACCTCTCCCTGGCGCACGAGCCGGCCCGTGGGCTGGCCGTCGGGCCCGAGGCGGCGGGTGTCGGCGCCCTCGTTGACGATGCGCACGTGGCGCCGGGGACGCGCTACCTGATCGGGGATGCTGCGCGTGAGGATGGCTGTGGCGTAGGCCGCGCCGCCCGTGGCGAAGCGCCTCAAGATGGGCGTGCGCGAGAAGGCGGCCTTCACCCCCTCGAAGTGGGAGAGCACGATGGCGTCCGTGCCCGTGCCGGCGAAGGGCGTCAGCAGCCCCTCGACCTCGAGCAGGCGCAGCTGACGACTGCCGCCCTCCTTGCGCAGCCGCGCCAGGTCCGCGAACACGCCGCGGCCTCGCAGGTTCTGGGCGCCGACCACCCAGGCCAGGGCGTTGCCCGTGCCGAGGCGCAGGAAGCCGAAGCGAGGCAGGGGCAGACCGCGCCGCTTGGCGGCCTGGTTTACCCAGGTGACGACCTGCACGAAGGTGCCGTCACCGCCACCCGTGAGCACCGTGGGGTAGCCGCGCTCGACGATCGTCTCGGCGATCTCCTGCCCCTCCTCGAGGCTGCGGGAGACGTAGAGGTCGCCGCTCTGCACCAGCTGATCGAGGATCTCCACCAGCTCGTCCGTGACCTGCTTGGCGTTGCCATTGACGACGATGGCCACGCGATCGGCGGCGGAGCGACGGGGAGGCGGAATCGAGACAGGATCAGCCATGGGCGAACATCAAAGGCGCACCAGAGCCGCGCCCCAGGTGAAGCCAGCGCCGAAGGCGGCGAAGAGGACGCTGTCACCCTTCTGGACGCGGCCCTCCTCGATGGCCTCGCTCAGGCCGAGGGGGATGGAGGCGGCCGTGGTGTTGCCGTAGCGCTCGATGTTGTGGACCACCTTGTCGGAGGGAAACTCGAGTTTCTGACAGACGAACTCGTTGATGCGCCGGTTGGCCTGATGCGGAACGAAGAGGTCGATGTCGGACATGCTGAGGTGGTTGCGCCCGAGGACGGAGTGGATGACCTCCGGCAGCTTGGTGGTGGCCCAACGGAACACCTGCTTGCCGTTCATGGCGGGCCAGATCTTGCCCTCGTCGATCATCTCATGGGTGATGCGCGGCATCTGGGAAGAGGCGGGCGCCTCGATCCACAGCAGCTTCGCGCCGGCGCCGTCCGCGTGGACCTCCACGTCGATCACACCGGGCTCCTCGCCCTCGTCGGTGGGGCCGAGCAGGGCGCAGGCGGCGCCGTCTCCAAAGAGCACGGCCACGTCGCGTCCCTTGTCGCTGAGGTCGATTCCGGTCGAGTGCACCTCGGCGCCGACGATTAGCACACGCCGGTACATGCCGCAGCGGATCCAGGCGTCGGCGATCTGCAGGCTGTAGAGGAAGCCGCTGCATTGGTTGCGCACGTCGAGGGCGGGCACACCGGGCAGGCCGAGCTTGTCGGCGAGGAAGCAGCCGCTGCCCGGAAAGTCGTGATCCGGCGAGAGGGTGGCGAAGATGATGGCGTCGATCTGCTCGACGGTGACGCCGGCGTTCTCGCAGGCCATCTTCACCGCGGGCACGGCGAGGTCGCTCGGGCCGATGCCCGCGTGCTCGATGAAGCGCCTCTCCTTGATGCCCGTGCGCTTCTGAATCCACTCGTCGCTGGTGTCGAACATCTGGGCCAGATCGTCATTGGTCACGACCTTCGTCGGCACGTAGTGCCCGAACCCCAAGAACTTGCTCCTCGTCATCGTCAGCTCCTCGTCAGCCCGCGCGCCGACCATGAGCGACGACACTAGACCTCTGGCTCTGGAGAAGACAAGCGAACGCGCGATGCGCTCCGGGAACGCTCCCAAGGGTAGCCGAGGTCGGGCTCGAACCGACACGTCCTTGCGGACACCGGATTTTGAATCCGGCGCGTCTGCCTATTCCGCCACTCGGCCGTGGGGGCGGCGACTATAGCAGCACTCGGGCTGCGGCGCCCGTCACTTCCCGTATACTCAGCGCGCCATGCGTTTCGCTGCCATCGACGTCGGATCCAACGCCTCGCGACTACACATCGTGGACGCTGACGAGCCGGGGCGCCTCTCGCCCTATCGCGCCCTGCGCATGCCCGTGCGCCTCGGCCACTCGGTGTTCCAGACCGGGCGCCTCGACGCGGAGACTTTGGAGCTGAGCGTCGCCGCCATGCGCCGCTTCGCCGCGACCATGGAGGAGGCGCGCGTGGAGCGCTATCGCGCCGTGGTGACGGCCTCGGCGCGCTCTGCGGAGAACGCGGCGGAGCTGATCGAGCGCGTGCGCGAGGAGGCGGGCATTCGCCTCGACGTGGTCGACGGCAGCGAAGAGGCGCGCTTGGTGGCCCTCGCCGTCGCGTCGAAGCTGCAGCTCTCCGGCCACTGCCTGCTCGCGGATCTCGGTGGCGGCAGCCTCGAGTTGAGCGAGATGGAGGGCAGCGAGCGCGGCTTCATGGTCTCCCTGCCCATCGGCACGGTGCGCCTGCTCGAGGCATTCCTCAGCGGCGGCGAGCCCGTGGACTCGCGGCAGGATCGCCTGGTGCGCGAGTACGTCGACCGACTGCTCGCGCCCCATCGCCGCAAGCTGCGACGCGAGCCCTGGGATCTGGTCGCAGGCACGGGCGGAAACTTCGTCGCGCTGGCACAGCTCTGCCCTGCGACGGGAGACTCCCCGGCCATCGACATCGAGTCAGCGCGCGCTCTCTTGACCGAGATGGCGCCGCTCTCCGCGCTGGAGCGGGCGACGCAGTGGAACCTCAAGATGGATCGCGCGGACGTGATCGTCCCAGCGCTCTACACGGTCGTCGCCTTGGCGGATCTGGCCGGCACTTCCCGCATCGACGCGCCCGGCGTGGGCCTGAAGGAAGGCATCGTCGAGGAGCTGGTCGAGAAGCATTTTCGCGTCTGGGACTACGACGCCGAGCAGGACAAGCTCTTGGCCGGCGCCCTCTCCCTCGGCCGGCGCTACCACTTCGACGAGCGCCACGGGCTAGCGGTGGCGGCCATGGCCTGTCAGCTCTTCGACGCGCTGAAGGAGCTGCACCAGCTGGGCGCGGAGGATCGGGCGATCCTTCGGCTCGCGGCGGTGCTCCACGACGTGGGCGACTTCATCAACCCCGCGTCGCACCACAAGCACAGCCAGTACATCATCGAGAACAGCGAGCTCATGGGCCTCTCCGCGGCCCAGCGTGGGCTGACGGCGACCGTCGCGCGCTACCATCGACGCGCCCTGCCCTCCGCGCGTCACGCCAGCTACCGCAGCCTGTCGGAGCAAGACCGCATGCGCGTGCGCTACCTCGCGGCGATGCTGCGCGTGGCCGACGCCCTCGACCGAGGCCACCGCGGCAAGGTCGAGGAGATCCGCATACGACTGAAGCGTTCGAGCGTGTTGCTCGAGCTCACGACGGACGCGGACACGGCCCTCGAGGAGTGGACGGTGGGCCGCAAGGCGGATCTCTTCGAGCAGGTGTTCGACCGCAGCGTGCGCATCGTCCCTCGCCCGAAGGACTGAACGCGACACATGCAGACCGGCGCTCAGTCGTGGAAGAGCTCGCCCGTGGTGGGCTCGGCGCGCGGCACGTGGCAGCGCCGGCAGCGCGCCTCGTAAGACTCGGCGGCGCCGACCACGACGCGCTCTCCTGCGGAGACGAGGCGCTGGGAGCGACTCGCGGGCGCGCCGCAGCGGGTGCAGATGGCCAAGGTCTTGGTGATGTACTCGGCCACGGCCAGCAGCTCGGGCATGGGGTCGAAGGGCTGCCCCGTGTAGTCCTGATCGAGGCCGGCGCAGATCACGCGCACGCCGTGATCCGCCAGACGTTGAATCAGGTCCACCACCGTGCGATCGAGGAACTGCACCTCGTCGATGCCCACGACCTTCGCGTCCTGGTCCACGAGGCGCGCGAGCTGCTCCACGTCGTCGACCACGGTGGCCTGCATGCTGGTGGCGGAGTGGCTGACGATGGCGGTGGCGTCGTAGCGATCGTCGATGCGCGGCTTGAAGACCTGCACGTTCTGGCGCGCGATCTGCGCGCGGCGCAGCCGGCGGACGAGCTCTTCCGTCTTGCCGCTGAACATCGGGCCGCTGATCACCTCGACCCAACCCACGCCCGCTTGCACCACATGCATCGCGCCCTGGTACCGCGCCCCGCCGCGACGATCAACGATCAAGTCTGGCGAGCTGTCTAGACGACGCTCATCAGACGCGTGAAGCGCAGGAGCAGCGGCACGCTGGTGGGAGCGGCGTGGACCTCGATGGTGCCGGCGCGGCTGGCCTCGAAGACCTCGCGCATGATCTTCCCGCGCGGATTCGGCAGGCGCAGGCGCGGCGTCAGTTCGATCAGGCTCATCTTCATGATCATCTTCCTCTGGTAGTGATCCCTAGCTGCCCTAGCTGAGCAAGGCGCGTCCGACTCCACCAACGCCACGATTCTCAGCTTGCAGGCCAATGGAGGGCTGGCCTCGCGCGCCCAGCATGACTACACTGTCCGAGTGAGCCATACAGAGTGTCCGCGCGATGGTTGTGATTGGTCTAGCCACGGTGGCAAGCACAAGGGACACAAGCACTTGAAGCGGTCCCTCACGCTCGGCAGCAACCCTGCAAAGTACCTCTTGGGAGCGAAGGTGCGCCAGATCGAAACCATGACTGCGCATGCTCCCCACATGGTGCGTGGTGACTTCCCATCGAAAACCGAATATTGCCGAAACATGGAGGGTGTGCTGGGCTACGACATGGGACAGTCGGCAAGCTATTCCTTTGTGGAGTGCAGCGGTGGCGACGTGGCACGAAGTTTCCATGGACGCCCCATGGCAAGTGACAATCCCAAGCTGGCTGCATCCGACTGGGTACAGCCCGAATAGGCATTTGATCGAATGATTCGAGTTGATATCGTTGAGTTGGATGATTGCCGTGGTCGAGTATTCTTCACTGACCGTACGGATACAGTAGACAGTGAGAAGTTGCTATCCGATGCTTTTACGTGTGATGCTGAACGGGAACGAATAGGGTCACTTCGACACCTCGTGCAGGGCAGGGTTCGTGCAGATGTTCAACCCAATGTCTGGGTGGCGAATGCATATCCAGACGAAGACAGATCTTTCCATGTCTACTTGTTGGCCGACGAAGTGGAGCACTTTGCGTGCCTGGTGATGCTGTCGCCGACTGAAGGGCTGGTGGCACAACATCCATTCGTCGAGGGACCCGCCGCACAAGTTATCAGTGGACCGCGGCTTGACGCCAAGTCGGTCGCGGAGGCCCTTCGAGTCTGGGCGGCGCGTACCCTCGGCGAGTCCGATCTCGACTGCAACGTGTGCATGTGGGATGAAGAGGCGCCGCCAGAATCAGGCCTCGATCGCTACTTGGCGTATGTGGAAGGCATGCGTGTCCAACGTCCAAATGACACAACCAGCGCCATGACGGAATTGGCAGGCCTCCATCGGAAGCTTTCTGAGCGTGCGCAACGAGCCGTGCGGTTAATCCATACTGAAGCTAGTAGCCGGCTGCTACACGAATTTCTGCGTGCGAGTCGTACTCCGCTGATGGAGCGTGAGGCGGGGCCCGACGGCCGATCTAGAGCCCGCGCCGCCTGATGTACCTGGCCGCGCAGCGGGTGGTCAGCGCCGCAGGCGACGGGGGTATCAGTGTGTACTGGTCGTCACACGAGTGCGAGCCATTGAGCACCCTGCCCAGGTCGCTCGCCGAAATGGAGAACCTCAGCCAGTCGAGACCGGGCAGGCTCGTACTATCGGCTCCTGCTGTCTCCGCAGCAGAGGGGGCTCCATATGTAGCCAGTTTCTTGGATGTCATGGGTATTCGAGATGATCGTATCGACGTGCTTGACTCGATCAGGGCGCTGGACCTCGCTGTGATGCGTGCGCCACTTGGTGGTCCAGAGGATGTGTTCTGGCAATTCGACGACCGGCTAGCGCTACAGTTTCATGTTGTGACATCGGATCTGATTGTGCCACCATCCGAGCTGCGAGAGCTCAAGAATGCACTTCAAGGAATAGTTGGAGCCAATGCTTCTACATCATGTGACATGCCCCTCTATAGGGCACCGATGTCTGTCGTTGTCACGCGTAGCTCGGACGCATGGGGCCATACCTACGAGGTTGATGCATCGAGTCGACGTTGGTTGGAGTCTACGTTGTGCACGCGGTTGCCACAGAAGTTGCGCATCGCCAGGGAGGTGGAGGCAGATTTCCAGAACAAGTGGGGCGCGCCTGTCCAGTATGCCGAATCGGTGCGAGCACTTACCACGCTGAGTCCAGATGCTCTCCAAACAGTGGGTGAGGTTGTAGTTGTAGACGGCCAGAGTGGGGCGGAACTCTGGCGGGCCTGAGGCTGTCGCGGCGCGAGCGCGTGGCTGACGCCAAGCCTCTCCGTTGAGGTCCGCAGCGTCCTCCGCACGTGCCGCGGACATCAGAATGTCGGCGTCGAGCAGGATCACGGAATGGGCTCGTCGCCAATGGGGATTCGATTTGCCCTTCATGACTTCAGGCGTGTCCGGTCGACACGCGTACGTCCCCGGGTCCGTGTCCGCCTGACCGGTCCCGACCGAACGACGATAGACCTATGGCGATATCGCGCTCGAGCAGCTGCCGAACGCGCGCTCGAAGCACTCCGGCGGCGCACACGGGCGGATGATTCCCGCGTCCGCATCTTCGCCCGACTCGCCCGTCGCCTGCATGGCCAAGGATCGAGCCCGTCATGCAAGGGCTCGTTCTTCAACGCTGGGGACGTTCTAGACGACGCTCATCAGACGCGTGAAGCGCAGGAGCAGGGGCACGCTGGTGGGAGCGGCGTGGACCTCGATGGTGCCGTCGTGGCTCGCCTCGAAGACCTCGCGCATGATCTTCCCGCGCGGATTCGGCAGGCGCAGGCGCGGCGTCAGTTCGATCAGGCTCATCTTCATGATCCACTCGGCGGGCGCGCGCACGGTGATGTCGGGGATGCCGACGATGCCCGCGTGAAGCTCCACGCGCTGGCCATCGAAGAGCAGGGTCAGGCTCTGATCCAGATCGGGCGCGACGATGGCGATGCGGCCTGACATGCGCGCGACGACGGGCTTCTTGCTGGGATCTTCATCCAAGGTCTGGCGGATCAACGTCGCCAACATGGAGCAGAGGGCGCTGTCCGTGGCGCCCGGCGCGAGCACGATGGAGGGCTCCATGACTAGGCTCGAAAACGTGTGGGGACGCGAGACGCGCTGGAGACCAGCTCGCGGGACGACTCGACGTAGCGGATCATGGTCGGCAGGTTGCCCTGGGTGAGCTTCAGCTTGCCCTCCATCATGCCCTTGATCGGATCGAGCTCGCCCTCGATCACCTGACGCCAACGCGCGTAGGGCGCGACGATCACGAAGGGCGTATCAGCGACGGCGTCCATGCCTCGGACGAGGTTGGTGCTGTTGCAGTGGCCCTGATGGACGTCGAGGATCATGCCCATGTCCTCGTCCAGGCCCAGCGCGGGATCCGCGCTGACAACCATGGCGACGGCGCCGAAGGTCCAGGGCTTGCCGGCCTCGCGGTAGCGCTCACTGCCGTTCAGCGCGTCCTTATAGGCCGCGGTCCAGGCGTCGGAGGGGAAATCAAAGCCTTCTTCGCTGCTCATGTCTCGATCTCGACTCGTTGGGGGTGCCGGCGCGGTGTAGCCCTCACGCCCCTGGGACGCAACGCCGCACAGCCGATGCGTGGGCTGGTCGCGTGGGAACGACAGGGACGGCACGCAGTCCTTTTGCCTCTCGAGGGCCGTGTGCTATCGTAAAGGTGTGGAGGTTGTGCTTCGCAAAATCGGGAAAAGACCAGGGCGGGCCGTCGTCGGCCGTCTGCTCCGACCTCCGCGTAAAGGCTCCGTCGTCGTGATCGAGTTCCCGGACGGGCTGCACGAGTACGTGACCACACCCGTGCGGCGCGTGCTGCGGCTGGTGGACGGCGACGCCTACTTCATCCAGACGGCCAACAGCCGCTACCGGCTCGAGATTCGCTCGAACGACCAAGCGCTCGCCGAGGCCCGCTGAAGAACCCGGCGGCGCTCAGGCGAAGCGAATTGTCAACGCTCAGGTCCGAGCTGCCTTCAACGTGAGCATTCACCGAGCGGCGGCACAATGCCGTCTGCATTCACTCGCCGTCTGCATTCACTCGAGGGAGGGAGCCGGCGCCAAGGGGCCGGTGCACTTCAACCGGCATCGCCGGCCGCAGGCGGAGGCAAGCAGCGCATGGGATAGACGTTGATGTGAGGGTCACGGTCTGGCTCACCGTAGGGGCGGCGCAGATGCTCGAAGAGCAGCAGGCCATCGCCAGTGCTCACGATGCCCGTCAAGCCTTGCATGTCGTCGCGGTTGAAGGCGAGGTGTGCAAGGTCGAGGGACTCTTCGACGGCTCCCATGTCTCCGAGCCTCGACAGCTGCATGTGCCTTGGGCCGACAAAATCCTCGACAGACCAGATGAAGAGGGTCTCGCCAACTACGATGGGGAACTGGATTGAGGGTGGGGTCGGGCGTGTCCACTCGAGCTGACCTGCGGGCGTGATAGCGTAGATGCCATCTCTCGTTGTCAGAAAGATGTGCTCTCGATTCGCGCTGATCCCGATGCCACTGAGGTCATAGGGCAGCTCGAATCGAATGTCGCTCCGCACCTCACCACGTGGCCGACCCGATGCGTCCAGCGTCGCGAGCCAGACGGATCCGTCCTCTCGCGGTTCGAGCACGAACACGGCCGAGTTGGGCTCGGCGGGAAAGCCAGCGTAGACTGGGGTCGAGAATGAGCTGGGGATCGGCGGACCGAGCAATTCGCCCGTCCCCGACACCGCCTGCACTAGGCTGTTGGCCACCACCAGCAGGAAGCCATCACCCGCGGCGCTGCCGAACAAGGGCTCGTTGATCGAGCCTGGCGCGTCGAGGTACTGCACGGGTCCGAGCATTCCGTCCGCGTCGAAGGCCCGGAGCGTAGCGCGGCCCGAAGCCGACATAGGCGGGAGTGGAGGGGTCATCGCACGACTCACCCTCAGGCGGGCAGGCGCTGTAAATGCCCAGGCCGCCGCCGCTCCTGCCGAGCACGATGTCCGCGCTGTCGAGTCCATAGTCAGAGTCTACGAGGCTCGGCTCTGCAACGTCGTCTCCATTCACGTCGAGGTGGTGGAGCCACGTGTCTCCGTCCTCGAAGCTAATGACCCAGGTGCCCGAATCCGCCGACGCCAAGGCCGGCCTCGGAAAAGCGGACCGATAGCTGAGGAAGTCGGTATGAGGCAAGCGTCGGCCTTCTCTAATCTGCCATTGGCAGGCCATGCTGGCGTCCGTCGGCGCTGCGTCCGCGTCGGGCAAGGCGTGGCTCTGCCCGCAGCCTCCGCAGCCGGCGACGGCAGCCAGCAGCACGAGGGCTGCGCGCGAAACGCAGACGATTGGAGGCGAGCCGAGCTCACTCACTGCGCCTCCAGACCAGGCGCACCCGCCCACCGACGTCCACGCCCAGCAGCACGTCGACGCGTTCGCCGGTGGGGCGGTCGAACGCCGTCGGGCAGCGAGCGAAGGTTCACTTCAACCCGCATCGCCGGCTGCAGGCGACGGCAAGCAGCGCATGGGATAGACATTGACGTGACCGTCGCGGTCGGGCTCACCGTAGGGGCGGCGCAGATGCTCGAAGAGCAGCAGGCCATCGCCGGTGCTCACGATGCCCGTCAAGCCTTGTGTGTAGTCGCGGTTGAACGCGAGGTGTGCAAGGTCGATGGACTCTTCGACGGCTCCCATGTCTCCGAGCCTCGACAGCCGCATGTGCCTTGGATCGACAAAATCCTCGGTCGACCAGAGGAAGAGGGTCTCGCCAACTAGGATTGGCGCCTGAGGTGTGAGCAGGGTCGCGCGTGACCACTCGAGCTGACCTGCGGGCGTGATGGCGTAGATGGCATCTGTCGTTGTCAGAAAGATGTGCTCTCGACTCGCGCTGATGGCCACGCCAGTCAGGGTATAGAGCAGCTCGAATCGAATGTCGCTCCGCACCTCACCACGCGGCCGCCCTGCGGCGTCCAGCGTCGCGAGCCAGACCGAACCGTCCTCGCGCTCGCGCGGATCGAGTATGAAGAGCGCCGAGTTGGACTCGACGGGAAAGCCGGCTAAGATTTGGGTCGACAATCGGCTAGGGATCGGTGGACCGAGCAGCTCGCCGGTCGCCGACACCGACTGCACTAGGCTGTTGGCCACCACCACCAGGAAGCCATCGCCCACGGCGCTGCCGAACAAGGGCTCGTTGATCGAGCCTGGCGCGTCGAGGTACTGCACGGGTCCGAGCATTCCGTCCGCGTCGAAGGCCCGGAG
>JAADHO010000159.1 GCA_013151775.1 Deltaproteobacteria bacterium
CGGGTCATCGCCGACCCGACCGCGAGAAAGCCCCTAAGCCAGTCCGGGACGAACGGCCATCACGCCCCGCGAACTATCCGGTCCGGTACACTCATCCATGTCGTCGAGCCAAGTATACCGGTCGGCGTCGAAGTGCCCCCCGCCGTCTGACGACGCGACCCGAAGGACAAGTTCCTTTGCGGACAGCTCCTTCTCACCCACTTGAACCAGCGTCCAACCCATCCACGTCTGAAGATCCACCAATCTTTCAACGGCTAGCCCTGGCCAAGTGCAAGGAGCCTCGCTTGCGTCAAAATCGGCAGGAACTGGCAGTTTCGTGTCAGTAGGCGGAATTGTGTATACTGGCATCGGCTGATCCATGATGCCTGCGTAGCGAAACAGCTGGGGATTCCAGTTTTTGCTATTGCCATCTATGATGAGTTGCCTCAAAGACGACTGAACGGTTTGAATATGAGCGAGCTTTCCTAGATCGCACTTCCGAACAGCCGACTCAAGCACGTGCATCGTGTCCTCAAGCGCTTGCTTTTCTTCGACTAGAGTGCGCTTTCGCCTTCCCTTGGATGCCGGGCAGGCCGAGTTGTACACCGAGCGCCTCTGGCCAACTTCGTCGGCACACGCCGCTGCTGCATCGGGGTGGAGGAAACTCCGAGAAGTCTCCTCGCTGCCGCCTGAAGCGCTGACAACGATCTGTTCCTCTCCTTGAGAAAGCACTTCATCACCAATCCGAACGCTATGTTCTCCGGCATGGAAGGTCCATCTCAAGATGACGCATCCTCTGCCATCAATCCGTACAGGTTGAGTACGATACCGAACATGACCATCGTGATGAACTTCGAAACGAGCTACGCCATCCCACCATAAGCTTGATCGACTATTGCCGAGGAGAGGCGCCCGCCTCCAAGCCTGTCCTCGGGAGATCAGCACCAAATAGTTCGTCCAAGATTCCATGCTCTCACGATGACACGGACCGCTGATGCCCTTCAAGGCATGAAGACAAGGAGTCGAGGAGGGCTAGTCACTTCGGGCGAAGCTCAAGGTCGTCGCCCTCGAGTACGAGATAGGCCCGGAGCATCAGCGCGAGTCGGTTGTCCACCGTCGTCCACACCTCGTCGATCAGACCGAACGGGATGGTGATCATGGGACTGGACCTGGAATCCCGGAAGGCGGTGACGACGAGATATCCGTCGCCGACCTTCGACACCACGAGGCGTGCGGGTCCGCTTGGTGGGCTTCTAGGAGGCGCCGAGAAGGGCATGATCTGGACTGGGTCTTGAAGGTCGACCTGCTTGAGCGCCGAGTTCAGGGCGATCGCTATTGTCCGTGATCTGTCGAGCGTGCGTCGAAATGCCTCATCTGGCTGCATGTAGGCCTTCCCATGATCCGTGCGCCGACAATACTGGGCGGCGTTCTCGTGCCAGACGCAGCACAAGGCTGGAGACGCGTCGATGTGCGCGGCGAGCACGGCGCCCTCTGACACTGGTAGCGTCACCAGATCCACGCTGGGAACAGCACGCGCGTGCCGGTTGAGGGATTCGTGTATCCACTTCCTGAGTTCGTCGATATCACTCAGGCCTCGAATAGCCCCAGCGACCTTCCTGCCATCCCGCTCCTCCTCGTCCACGCCCACGAGGATGGTGCCGCCCCAAGTGTTGGCGAAGGCGGTGATGTCGCGAGTGATCTCCAGCCTCGCCTTTCGGCGCACCTCATGCTCCGACTTTGGCGCGCGCCGGCCGTTCCAATCTCGCTTGAACTCCAGGACAAGCGACTCGGAGGTGTGCGCCTGCACTAGGTCCTTCAGCCCCGCGACAGTGTCGATCCGCGGGGCGGTCCTGCCGGGCGGCGCTAGCGGCACAACGGGCTCTCGTTGGGCCGAAGCCATGGCGCGCTCCAAGACGGTCGGCCCGCAGCCAGCCCGCGGCACCAACCGCTGACTAGCGCACCATGAGAGGCGGCCCTCGTCGCGCCGGAATCCGCTCCCATGTCAAGTGTCGCGCGCGAATTGACCACGAAGAACTCTATCACTTTCCGCGATAGCCAGTCGGCCGATTGGTTGGTCGCGCATGTGTGCGCCGGCCCGCCCCGCAGCATCGACATCGCGGTGGACAGGCCTCGCTTCGGTGGCGAGCACTTCTGGCTGCTCTGCTCGGTATTTCAAGCCGCGTGGCACACACGACGCCGTGTGGGAGCGGCGCCTCGCCGCGCACCGCCGAGCATGACTACATGGCCGAAATACATCGCGTAGTTCGCACGGCCGTGAGCTACCCAGCCCCAAGCATACCCGAGGCTCGGGGCTACTTCGGTGCTTGGCCGCGAGTCCATCCAGGTCAGCTCGCGTCGATCGTGATCTCTGAGGCGCTGGCTTCGAGCGCGACCGAGATTGGCGTGTACACGTCGAGCCCTGCCGCCACGACGCTGACGATCAACGAGAAGGGCTGCGCCCGCTCCTGGAACTCCTTGCGCTCGTCCCACCAGCCGATCACCGGCATCACGGCAAAGAGTTTCGAGCCGGCGAGCAGCGACGCCTTCCCGGTCCAGCGGTCGCTCTGCACGGTGCCTCGCTGACGGCGCTTCGGGCCGATTGTCCACGGGAAGCCCTTGCGCTTCTTGAGCTTGAACTGCTCACGGATCTTCTTGTTGACCCGCCAGCGGAAGGCGTCCTCCGTTTCGGCGGGGCCCTGCATGTCCCAGCGGAGGTCGAGGCCGCGGAAGGAGCGGCGCCGAAAAGTGTGCACCTCGGGCAAGTACGAGAGCGTGACGCGCAGCTCGACATCGAGATCGCCGTGGTCGAGGAGCAGCTCCTCGTCGACGGGGAAGCGGAAGAACTTCGCCCTCCGCTCCAACTTCGGTTCGGTGGGCGAGGTAGTCTTGCGTTTCGGAGGTTCCTTCTTGGGCTTCTGTACGATCACTCCATTCGGCATCGAGTCCTCGACAATCACGGTGGCGCGGTCGCGCGCGCACGCGGTGGCGAACGCGAATTCGGGGGCGCCGTAGCCGCAGATGGCGAGGCGGTCGTCGATGCCCTCGAACTGCTGCCACATCTCAGGCGTCCACGAGGCCGCGTGCACGATCAGGCCACGGACCGTGGCTGGGCGCAGGCTCGGGTCTGCCGCCCAGACGCGGGCCCCGAGGTGAGCCGCGCGCGCGGTGGCCTCGCTCGTGCCCCACATCGAGGCGAGGGGCCGATCGGAGCGGTGGCCGGTGGTGAGGCTGGTCAGCGTCCCAACCCCCGGGTCGGGGAGGGCGCCATCGAATGCGACGTTGCCACCCTCGAAGACCACTTCCGGCTTGTTAGGCACGCGATCCGCCTTCACGGGCCGTGCGGGCGTGTGGGGCGAGGCTCCTCCAGCCGGGGCAACAGGCGCGTACTCCTTCAGCAGCTTGGCCGGCGGCATCTGCGTGCGCCAAGTGCACGCGCCGATGGTCAGCGCGTTCCATGCCTGCGCCGGGTCCTCGATCGGCTGGACTAGATTCAGATGCGGGTAGTTGCGGATGAGATCCGCGTCGTGACTATCCGCCCTCCCAGCAGAGATGCAGATGAGTCGACCTCGCCCTTCGTTCCAGCCGAGCTGCTCGATGGCCTGGCTCCAGTCGGTGGGCTCCAGATTCTCCATTCTGGCCGTGATGGCCATCGCGAAGACCTGTGCTGTCGGCTCCTGGCTGGCTTCGGCATGTTCGACGGCCTCGATGGTCATCGGCGCCCAGGCGGCACGGGCCGGCGCGTTCTTGGTGCCGGATTCGTTGGTGTAGATCTTCACCGACTGGAGCCAATGGGGTGCAGCACTCACGCCCCCCTCGACTGCGTCGCCCACGCGGTCCAAGTGGAGCGCGATGCCGGCCATCTCCGTTCCATGGCCGTGCACATCGACGCCGGACGCGACACCGGGGACCACACTGGTGGCGGAGAGGACCGCGGGGGCGAGGAGTACGTGACCATCGGCGATCCCGCTGTCGAGGATCACGACCGACGGTGACCCTGGCGGCGGAGGCGTCATTCGATGCGACGTGAGGTCGACCTCGTCATGCTCGAGGAAGAGCCAGTCGCGGATGGTGCGCTCGGCGAGCTGAACCTCGTAGACGCAGTCCACGGCCTTCACCACTTGCTCGAGCTGATGGAAGGTGAGCTTGACGTAGAAGACGATCTGCATCGCCGCGACGAACTCGGCTGCCGGCCCCATGATCCTGGCGAAGCGCCACAGCTGACGTGTGATCTCGCCGCGTGAGCGGACGTTCGAGTCCGGGTCGTAGGAGCCGCCGCGGCACCCGATGGCGAGCCATTGAGCCTCCGAGGCCGCAACCTGACGGACGCGCTCGGAGGCCACGTCCTCGACGCGAGCGATGCCGATCCTCTCGATCGGGGCGAGGAGCGGAGCGTTTCGCGGCGCGCCTGACTTCTCTGAGTTCTTCTCGGGGTTCTGGTACTCGTTGAGCTTGCGCCGCAGTGCCGGAAGATCCGCAGAGCCCGAGTCGAGCAGCACGAGGCCCGATGCTGGGTCCTCACCGATGACTCGCACGTCCTTGTCGCCGAGCGAGCCGCCGACAAGGGCGAAGCCGATCGCTGGGTTGACCGCGATGATCTCGCGTTGGGCTTCCGGGTCGCGGGTTCCGGCCGGCCGTGCCTCGACCTCGTGCGTCATGACGGCGAGCTGATCTTTCAGGTACCGGCTGTGCGTGCTCGGGTCGCGCTGCGGCAATGAAGCCTGCGGGGTCCTGGGCTGGCCCGGCTTCTGGAACGTCTCGGCTGAATGGATGCTGCCGCGGAGGAATGGCAGCCGTTCGTCGGTCATGGCCGGCCGTGGAACTCGCTCTGCTCGTCTCCTCGCCGCCGAGCGGCCTCGAACGCCCGGATGAGATCATCCTCCGTCAGTCTCTCGCGATGGTCGAGGACCATCGAACGAATCGCATCGTCACAAGCACGTGCGGCGTCTGCGTAGGACAGACCGAGCCCAAGGCGGGCTGCTGCTCTGGCCACTTGCGGATCGATGCCTTGGACCTTGAGGCGCAGCTGTACGAGCTGGGTGAGTTGGGCCTCGCGCGGCGCCTCGAAAGGGACTACCGCATCGAAACGCCGGAACACTGCCCGATCAAGTAGCTCGGGGTGGTTCGTCGCCGCAACGATCAAGCTCGGGCTCTCGTCGGTGTCCATGAGCTGGAGGAACGCAGTTGCGACGCGGCGCAGTTCACCTACATCGTTGCTCTGGCCGCGGGCCTGCGCGATGGAGTCGAACTCGTCGAAGAGGTACACCGCTGGTCGCTGGCCCATTTCCGAGAAGATCGAGCGCACGTGGTTCGCTGTCGCACCGAGGAAGCGGGAGAAGAGGCTCGCGAGTCGGACTGTGAGCAGCGGGAGCCCCATCTCCCCAGCGAGCACCGCCGCAGCCAGCGTCTTTCCGCATCCCGGGACGCCATGGAACAGCAGCTTGCGGCGAGGTTGGATCCCATGACGTTCGAGCGACGCGCGGGACCGGTTTTCCTTGATCACCCGCGTCAGCTCACTCTTGGCGCCCTCGCTCAGAACGATGTCGCGCAGGCGCTCGTCTCGGTGACCTCCCTCCAGGATCTCAGCGAGGTCTCCACGCGGCTGCGCGATGTCGACGACTGAACCACGGGAGCGCCCGGAGGGAAGCGTCGCGACTTGGCGACGCAGGTCTTCGGCGATCCTGGTGTGCCCGGCAGCGCTCTCCGCAGCCGCAAGCTGCAGCGCGGCCTTGCGGAATCCGGCGTCGTTGCCGCCCGCGTGCGCCTCGATGAGCTGTCGAATGATGTCCGCGCGCATGGTTGCTAAAAGGATACCCTGGGACGATGCCACACGCAGCATGTACTGCTGAGTGTCGCGGTCTCCCGCACAGCGACGCCTGCTTTCTGCGCCATCGCAGCCATTCGGCCTGGAATCAGGTTCCAGTGCCCGCTCAGCGCGTGCGCAGCTTCAGCGTGGCGCGGTCCCTGGGCAACGGATCGATGCCGACGGCCGAGCGCACGCGTCCGATGGTGCGCCGCGCGATGCTGCGTGCCCGCTCCGCGCCATCGTGCAGGATGGCGTCGAGCTTGGCCTCGTCGGCGCGCAGCTCCTCGTAGCGCTCGCGCAGGGGCCCGAGCTCCTGCTCGATGGCCTCGTAGAGCTCTTGCTTGGCGTGACCCCAACCGTAGCCGCCGGCGCGCAATTTCTCGCTGACGACGACCGCCCGCTCGGGGGAGAGCTGCTCGAGCAAGGCCACGACGGCGGAGCCCTCGGGGTCCTTCGGCTCGTCGAGACCCTTGGAGTCCGTCTTGATGCCCATCACTACTTTGCGCAGCTTCTTCGCCGGCGCGAAGAGGGGGATCGAGTTGCCGCGCGACTTGCTCATCTTCTCGCCGTCCGTGCCGGGCACGAGCGGCGCCTCGCTGATCAGCGCCTCCGGCACGACCAAGATCGGGAAGTCGTCGCCGAAGACGTGGTTGAAGCGCTGCGCCACGTCACGCGTCAGCTCGAGGTGCTGCAGCTGATCCTTGCCGACGGGTACGACGTCCGTGTCGTAGAGCAGGATGTCCGCGGCCATCAGCACGGGATAGTTGAAGAGCCCCACATTGGGCGCTTCACCCTTGGCCAAGGCGTCCTTGTAGGCGTGGCCGCGCTCGAGCTGACCCGTGGCGAGCAAGCAGCTCAGGATCCAGCTCAGCTCGAAGACCTCGATCACGTCGGACTGCCGGTAGAGCAGGGTCTCGCTCGGGTCGAGCCCCGCGGCGAGCCAGGTGGCGGCCACGTCGCGGACATGCCCGGCGAGGGCTTCGGGATCGCGCACGCTCGTCAACGCGTGATAGTCCGCGATGAAGTAGAAGGTGCGGTAGCGCTCCGCGAGGGCAAGCGCGGGACGGATGGCGCCGAGGTAGTTGCCGAGGTGTGGCAGATTCGTCGGCTTGATGCCTGTCAGCGAGGTCTTCACGCCGTCAGCTTACGTGACCCGCGGGGTCCGGCAAGGACGCGTGACGTGGCGGCACGTGGCGCTAAGTCACGCGGCGTCTTCCATGTCGTCGTTCGCCCGGACCCGACTGGCGATGCCACGCATCAGTAGGTCCTGGATGTCGGTCTCCGCGGGGGCTCCAATCGCAACCTCGGTCAAGCCCGCGCGATAGAGCAACTCGAGGGACGGCTTTCGCTGATCGATGTAGGATTCGAGCAAGAGCTGGGTCGCACGTAGGTTGTTGCGGAGCGTGGAGTCAGGCTCTCCCGAGAGACCTGTGCGCACCACGTCTAGAGCTCTGGTCCAACGCTGTTTCCGATTTCTTGGCCGTGCGCGAGCCAAACGCAGTTCGGCCAGCGCATACATCAAGCAAAGTTCCGGATGACTCGAGTCGATGCGCGCCCGAACTGCGCCAATATACTCGTTGGCCGCTTCGTATTCGAGCGCCTTGGTCGCAGCCAGCAGGCTGATCGCTTCGAAGCGCGCGTTGTCCGGCTCGAGCCGGCGAGCACATGTGAGAGCGTTCCACGCGCGCTTTGCCTCCGCCCGAGATTCAGCGATCCGGTAGGCAACCCACCACCATCCGGCCACCCCTGGGAAGGCTGATGTCATCCGCTTGGCCTCTCGTTGCGCTCTTTGCACTTGTGGGATGGTAGTAGTCACCATGGGCAGACCACCGCCTAGCGCCACCAGGCCACCAACGGCGACAGCGTACTTCTCTTGGAGCGATTCGTAGCGCGGCGTCAGCCGTGACAGTAAGGACGCCGCGAGTTCGTCGCTCATGCCTTCACGCTCTTGATACAGTCGCGAGTAGACTCGCCCGGCTGCATGCGGATCGAGTCCCTCGACGAAACAGAAGCAAGCTTCCACCAGTGCCGCGAAGCGAGTCTCCTGCGGCGCGTCGACCAAGCGAATCGCACGTTGTTCGGCTCGGGCAGCCTCATGGAGCAGCACGCACGCGTCGAAGACCTCAGCGGGCCGCCCATCCGCCAAGCGCGCCTTGGCCTTGAGCTTGAGCTTGCCGCTTGTCGCGCGGGCGCTCGCGTAGACATCCAAATTCACGGTTTCACCTGCTCCATCACACTAGCACGTGGGGACGCACACCACAGGGATAGGCTCACCTCGGCGATGTCGGTGCGCGCCAAGAGCTGCTTGCGCTTGCCCCGCTTCTTCGGCGTGCCATTGCCAACTGCGTTGAGAGCGCCCCAACCTCCGCGCGAACGCCCCGCGGCCTCTACTCCACTCAGCCGGTTTGGAGTCACGTCGAAGAGAAAATCGGGCGCCACTCCATTGTTCATTGCGACGACCCGCCGCCGCGGCATCAGGACCGAAATCGCGACGAGCGTCAGCCCATAGGCGGCAAGTTCGGCGAGATGCTCGCGCTGAACAGTCTTGCCTGTGCGGAGCCTCTTCGCACGCTGCGACACGGTCGGATCCTGCGCCCGCAACTGCCCTATGTCCCACGTCAGCTCCAGTTGGTGCGTGCTCGTGTACTGGCCGACGGTGTGTCGGAGTGGAAAACGAAACGGTTGTGAGCGCTTCGGTCTGCTGTCTCCAGGTACCCATGCCACGACGGCAGGAATCGTGTCGACCACCCACTCGAAGTCCTGATCCGCGTAGAGCTGTTCGAGCGCGTAGCGATAGACCGTCATGACGTCGCCGTGCCGCCTGTGCCCACGCTATTCCCTACGATCGACGCCAGCCGCCCGGCTTGCATCGGTGGCCTTTCAGCCGAGCTCAGCTCCGGGTTGGCGTCGCACATGCAAGGTCTACTCACGCACCCAGGATACCAGATGCGCCAACAGGCCGCCGACCATGGAAGGTCAGCGCCAAGCGCTGTGTCTCTTCTGCGCCGCGCTGCGCTCTCACTCGGCGGCTATGGATATGCGCTCGGCTCTGGGGCCGCCGTCCCGCACGCGAATCAGAATGGCCTCGCTCTGCCGGAGTCGTCCGCGGTTGCGGGCACGCGGTGGGTCACGTCCCCAGCGCCCGATCCGCATGACGTCGCGCTCGAGCAGGCGGTCGCCGCAAGGCAGCGAGCGCCCGTGGGACAGCGTACGCGCCTCAGGCGGCGGCCCTGGGCAGCCGCTTGACGTGCAAGTCGCGCTGCGGAAATGGGATGGAGATACTGGCCTCGTTGAAGGCTCGATAGACAGCCATGTGCAGCTCGTGGCTGAGCTGCTCGTAGAGCGACGGATCGTTGGCCCAAACCTGCAGCTTGAAGTCCAGGGACGAGTCTCCGAAGGCGACGAAGCGCACTAGCGCCGGGCGCCCGACGACGAGTCCCGCGACGTCCGAAGCGCAACCACGCAGCACTTCGATCACCTCTTCGACGTCGGAGCCGTAGGCGACACCGACGCTTACGGTGATGCGTTCGGCCCGGCTCGGACCCGCCGTGAGGTTCTCGATCTTGCTCGACCCGAGCACCGAGTTGGGGATGTTCAGCTCGATGCCATCTGGAGTGTGGAGGCGCGTCGACCGCAGCCCGATGTCGGACACGATGCCGCGTACGCCATCCTCCAGGCGGATCGTGTCTCCCACCCTGTAGGGCGAGTCGGCGATGATCATCACGCCCGCGAAGTAGTTCGCGAGGGAGTCCTTGGCGGCGAAGCCCACCGCGACGCCCACGACGCCCGCAGAAGCGAGCCAGGCGCCGACGTCGATATGCCAGGCCACCATCGTGAAGTAGACGCCACCGGAGAGGATGGTCGTCTTGCTGACGATCTCGAAGAGCGGGAGCGTGCGCGCCTGGAGGATGCCTCCGTCCGCGGCGCGCTGAGCGACGCTCTTGAGCACCACGGTGGCGACGCGGTGAGTCGCCGCCCCCCAGACGAAGACGGCGATGGTGATGAGACCTGCCCGGGCCGTTCCGTGGGCCGAGGCGGACATGTCGAGGATGCGGAACGACCACCCGAAGCCGACCAGGAGCAGGCTGAGGTAGACGGGCTTGCCGAGCAGGTCGAGGATCGTGTCGTCGAGGGTCGTCTTGGTGCGACGTGCCAACCGGCCGAGCGCGCCCATGATGACGGTCTCGAGGATCCAGGCAGCGAGTAGAGTGCCGACGGCGACCATGAGCGCCTTGGCCCAATGCACCTGCCACATTTGCGCTATCCAGTCAGACATCCCCAAGGACTACACTGCTGTCGCGATTCAGTCCGGTTTTTGGAGTCAGCAGCGACGACGGTCTGCGGGCGCCCTTTGCTGCACAGTCGGGCGCCAAGTGTCCAAGTCGCGCGCGACGAGCCTCACGCACCTCGGCTCTCGTGTAGGGCGGTAGCTCATCCTGAGCATGGCTCGGAGTCGGGAGGCCCGCGAGGAGTATCAGGATGAAGAACTTGCTCCGCATGCTCGAAGCATACCTAGGGCCCGGCGCCATGTCCCCCAGGAGGGGAGCCATGCGCTCCGCGGAGGCCTGACGCGCGTCGCCAGCCGTGGCAGGCTGGGCGGCATGACGCGACCATTTCGGATCCTCGGCATTCAGCAGGTGGCCTTGGGCGCAGCCGACAGGAGCGCGCTGAGCGCCCTCTGGGTCGACACGCTCGGTCTGACGGCGAAGGGCACGTACCGCAGCGAGCGTGAGAATGTGGACGAGCAGATCCTCAGCCTCGGCACTGGCGTGCATGCCGTGGAGATCGATCTGATGCAGCCCGTGGATCCCGAGGCTCGCCCCCGCGTGGACAAGCCGGCTCTCAACCACATCGGGCTCTGGGTGGACGATCTGCCCGGAGCCGTGGAATGGCTCGAGCAGCGTGGCATGCGCTTCACGCCGGGCGGTATCCGCCGTGGTGCATCGGGACACGACGTGTGCTTCATCCACCCGCGCGCCGACGAGGCCCATGCGCTGAGCGGCGAGGGTGTGCTGATCGAGCTGGTGCAGGCTCCGGCCGAAGTGATCGAGGCACACCGTATCGACCGCCACGAGGCGGAGGAGGACGCCCATGGATGAGGTTGGATCGACCCTTGCTTCATTCGGGTCTGCTATGCCTGCAACCCCCCAATCCGTGAACGCGGGTTCTCGAATCGCGCCCGTGCGCCTCCTGCCGTTCACGATCGCACTGCTCGCGGCCTTCGGCGCCGTGGCTCCGAGCAGCGTGGCTCTGGCCGAGCGCGTGGTGGTGCTGCGACCGGCGGGCGAGCTGTCCGAGGAAGGTCTCGACGACCTCGAGGAAGAGCTCGCCAACGCGGTGCGCGCCGCCGGTTTCGAGGCGCTGACGGACGCCAGCGCGCTCGACGCGGATCAGGCGGCGCTGCCCACCACGGCCAACGAGATGCGCGCGGTCGCGGACATGCAGTCCGCCCAATACGTGGTTACGGCGCGTGCCACGCCCCAACCCGAGGGCTACCACCTGATCGTGCGCGTGGGCTACGCGGCGCAGGCGCGCGTGGAGGAGCTCGAGGCGGAGGTGCGGAGCTCACGCCAGCAGGCGCGTCTGACCGAGATCATGCAGGCGATGCTGCGCCCCGAGGGGCTCGGTGAAGACGCCGACCGCTTGGCTGGAGACGACACGGCCGCGCGCGACGCAGAGGCCGCCGCCGCACGTGAGGCCGAGGCCGCCGCCGCACGCGACG
>JAADHO010000452.1 GCA_013151775.1 Deltaproteobacteria bacterium
CCCGAGCTGGCCTATCAGTGGGCCTTCCTCCAGACCCTCGCGCCCGTGCTTCAGCGCGACGCCGCCGAGCGCTCCGCCACGGACGCGGCCACGCTCGCCACGGCCTTCGCCGCGGCCTCGCCCGAGGGCCTCGACATGAGCGCGCTGCTCGGCGCCCTCGACGCGCTCTATCCCTGCGGCTGATCCGAGCTCGCGTCGGCAGACCGTGGACGCAGCAAGAAGACCCGCACGCAGGGCTCCGTCAGGGCGATGGGCGACGTGCTCTTCTCGTCCGCTGGCGTCAGCTCCGCCGTCGGCGCGCTGGTGTCTAGCACCTGGTGGAAGTCGAAGTCGGCGAGGGCAGGTGGCAGCACCTGCTCCGTCGTCTCGCCTCCCGCATGGAAGATCAGAAAGAAGCTGTCGTCTCGCACGGGTCGGCCTCGGGAGTCGTGGCTCTCGAGCCGCTCTCCGTTGAGGTAGAGCGCCAACGTCGAGAGCCCGCCGTCGTGCCACGCGGCGTCGCCCATGCGCTCCCCGCTCGGGTGGAACCAGACGGCGTCTTGCTCCCTGAGGACGTCGGAGCTGCCCTCCCCTCGGCCTATCAGCCAGCGTCTCCGGGAGAAGCTGGGGTGCGCCCGCCGGAAGCTGAGCAGACCTCGCACGAAGGCTCGAAGCTCCGCGTCTGCGTTCTCCCAATCGGTCCATGAGATCCGATTGTCTTGGCAGTAGGCGTTGTTGTTGCCGCCTTGGGTGCGCCCGAGCTCGTCGCCCGCGAGCAGCATGGGCACGCCCTGGGAGAGCAGCAGGGTGGCCAGGTGACAGCGCCGCTTGCGGGCGCGCGCGTCGAGGATCGCCGGATCCGTGGTCTCGCCTTCGACGCCGTGGTTCTGCGAGCGGTTGTCGTCCGTGCCGTCGCGTCCGTCCTCTCCGTTCGCTTGGTTGTGCTTGCGCTCGTAGCTGCCGAGGTCACGCAGGGTGAAGCCGTCGTGGCTGGTCACGAAGTTGATGCTGGCCCAGGGCCTGCGCCCATCGTCGGCGTAGAGGTCCGCGCTGCCCGAGAGTCTGCGGGCGAGCTCGGGCACCAAGCCCGCGTCTCCGCGCCAGAAGGATCGCACGGCGTCGCGGTATTTCCCGTTCCACTCCGACCAGTCCACGGGGAATTCCCCCACCTGGTAGCCGCCGTCGCCCAGGTCCCAGGGCTCGGCGATCAGCTTCACGCGGTTGATCACCGGGTCCTGCTGAATCACCTGGAAGAAGGTGCTCAGCTTGTCCACGGCGTGCAGCTGTCGCGCCAGGGCGGAGGCGAGGTCGAAGCGGAATCCGTCGACGTGCATCTCCGTGACCCAATAGCGCAGGGAGTCCATGATCAGCTGCATCACGTGGGGGTTGCCCACGTTCAGGCTGTTGCCGCAGCCCGTGTAGTCCACGTAGTGGCGGCGGTCGTCGGCCAGGCGGTAGTAGCTCGGGTTGTCGATGCCCCGGAAGCAGATGGCGGGCGCGTCTGGGCCGCCCTCTCCCGTGTGGTTGTAGACCACGTCGAGGATCAGCTCGAGGCCCGCGCGGTGCAGCGCCTTGACCATCAGCTTGAACTCTTGGACCTGCTGACCGTCGGGGGCGCCGCTGGCGTACTCGTGGTGCGGGGCGAAGAAGCCGATGCTGCTGTAGCCCCAATAGTTCGTCAGCCCCAGGGCGCGCAGGCGTGGCTCGTGGACGTGCTCGTGCACCGGCAAGAGCTCCAGCGCGGTCACGCCGAGCTCCCGCAGGTAGTCCGTCATGGCCGGGTGGGCGAGGCCCGCGTAGGTGCCGCGCAGCTTGGCTGGGACGTCCGGATGCAGCTTGGTCTGGCCGACGACGTGGGCCTCGTAGATGGAGGTCTCATGCCAGGGCGTCCTCGGGGCTTGGTCCGATCCCCAGTCGAAGTAGGGGTTGATCACCACGCTGTGGCCGTCCATGGCCTTGGCGTAGGGATCGAAGAGCAGCCGTGTGGGGTCGCAGAGCTCGCCGGCCTCGGGGCGGTGGGGCCCGTGGACGCGGAAGGCGTAGCGCTGTCCGGGGCGCACGCCGGGCAGATAGCCGTGGTGGATGAAGCCCGTGTGCTCGGGCAACGCCACGCGCGTCTCCACTCCCGAGGCGTCGAAGAGGCAGAGCTCCACCTTGGTCGCGAGCGACGAATACAGGGCGAAATTCGTGCCGCCGCCGTCATAGGTGGCGCCGAGGGGCGAGCGGGTTCCGGGCCAGACTTCCATGGGGAGGCAAAGCGGTGTACGGCAGGGTCAGGATGACGTCAAAGACACGCCAAGACCTCGAGCCCATCAGCGCGGACGACCTCTACCTCTTCGGTGAGGGCTCGCACTTCGAACTCTACTCCTGCCTCGGGGCGCAGCGTTGCGCCGAGGGCACGCGCTTCGCTGTCTGGGCGCCCGCCGCACAGCAGGTCTCCGTGGTGGGCGACTTCAACGGCTGGGACGCGAGCGCGCACCCCATGTCGCCCATGGGCGATTCGGGCGTGTTTCAGCTCTTCATCCCGGACGTCGGACGCGGCACGATCTACAAATACTCCGTCGACGGACGTCTCAAGGCCGACCCCTACGGTTTTCACCACGAGACGGCGCCGAAGACCGGATCCATCGTCTGGGATCTGGACCACGAGTGGGGAGACGCCGACTGGATGGCGGCGCGCGCAGCGCACAACTCACGCACGGGTCCGATCTCCATCTACGAGGCCCACCTCGGCTCCTTCATGCGGGTGCCGGAGGAAGGCGGGCGCATGCTCTCGTATCGCGAGATCGCGCCCAAGCTCGCGGACCACGCCCTCGCCTGCGGCTTCACGCACGTGGAGCTGATGCCGATCATGGAGCACCCCTTCGAGGGATCCTGGGGCTATCAGGTCACGGGCTACTTCGCGCCCACGAGCCGCATGGGCACGCCGCAGGACTTCATGTTCTTGGTGGATCATCTGCATCAGCGCGGGCTCGGCGTGATCCTCGACTGGGTGCCGGCGCACTTCCCCACCGATGGTCACGGACTCGGCGAGTTCGACGGCACGCATCTCTACGAGCACGCGGATCCACGTCAGGGCTTTCATCCAGACTGGAAGACCTACATCTTCAACTACGGGCGCCACGAGGTGCAGAGCTTCCTGATCTCGAGCGCCGCCTTCTTCTGTGATCGCTACCACGTGGATGGGCTGCGCGTGGATGGCGTCGCCAGCATGCTCTATCTCGACTACTCACGGGACGAGGGCGAGTGGATCCCCAACGCCCACGGCGGGCGCGAGAACCTCGACGCCGTGCGCTTCCTTCGGCGCATGAACGAGCACCTCTACGCTCGCTATCCCGGGATTCAGACCTACGCCGAGGAGTCCACGGCCTGGCCCGGTGTGTCTCGCCCGACGTCCATGGACGGCCTCGGCTTTGGCTTCAAATGGGATATGGGCTTCATGCACGACAGCCTGCGCTACATGGCCGAGGATCCCGTACATCGTCGCTACCACCACGACGAGCTGACCTTCCGCGCGCTCTACGCCTACGACGAGAGCTTCGTCCTGCCCCTCTCCCACGACGAGGTGGTGCACGGCAAAGGATCCTTGCTCGGGAAGATGCCCGGCGACGAGTGGCAGCGCTTCGCCAACCTGCGCCTGCTCTACGCCTATATGTGGGCCACGCCCGGCAAGAAGCTGCTCTTCATGGGCTCCGAATTCGCCCAGATCGCCGAGTGGGATCACGACGCGAGCCTCGACTGGGACGCGCTTCAGGGTCCGCGTCATGCCGGCCTGATGCGCCTGGTGAGTCGCCTGAACGCGCTCTACCGCGAGCACGCGGCGCTGCACGCCCTCGACTGTGATCCCGGCGGCTTCGAGTGGCTGCTCTCGGACGCCCGCGAGGAGAGCGTAGTGGCGACGCTGCGCACGGCGCCCGGCGCGTCGCCCATCGTGTGTGCGTTCAACTTCACCCCCGTGCCGCGTCACGGATATCGCATCGGCGTGCCCCATGCGGGGCTGTATCGCGAGCTGCTGAACACGGACGCCGAGGAGTACGCGGGCAGCGGTCGCGGCAACCTCGGAGAGGTGATGGCCGAGGAGCGCGCCCACCACGAGCGCCCGGCGACCCTCGCGCTCACGCTGCCGCCGCTCGGCGCCGTCTTCCTCACGCCAGCCTAGATCCCCCGGCGGGTTGACCGCGATCGCGCGAGGGGTATTGCACGCGCGGATGAGCGAGGACAACGACAAGCCATCGCATGTGGGCCGGCAGAAATTGCTCGGTTCCGTGCGTCGCCTGGTGGACGGTCCCACGGCGCTGCTCACCCCGTGGAGGGACCTCGACCTCGACAAGCTCTGGCGACTGCTGCTCCACGCCGTGATCGTGGGCATGGCCGCGGGCGCCATCACCTGCATGTTTTTCTATGCGCTCGAGTGGGTCAATTGGCTGACCCTCGACAACCTCGTGCGCCTGCACGCGCCACGGGCGGGCGGCGAGCTGCACCTGACGCCGCCGGCGCCCGAGGGGCCGACGCGCACCTGGATGCTCTTCGTCTTGCCCGCGGTCGGCGGTCTGCTCTGCGGGGCCCTCGTGCAGTGGCTCGCCCCGAGCGCTGCCGGCGCCGGCACGGACGCCTACGTCGAGGCCTTCCACCGCAAGGCCGGCAAGGTCAGCTTCCTGGTCCCGCCCGTGAAGATCGTCGCCTCCTTGATCACCCTCGGCTCGGGCGGGGTCGCGGGGCGCGAGGGGCCGATCATCCAGACCGCCGGTGGCATCGGCTCCGCCGTGGCGAGCCTGTTCCGCCTCGGGCCACGTGAGCGCCGCATCCTGTTGGTCGCGGGCGCCGCCGCGGGCGCTGGGGCCATGTTCCGCACGCCTCTGGGCGCAGCCCTCTACGCCATCGAGGTGCTCTACTTCGAAGACTTCGAGACCGACGCCATCATGCCCTCGGTGATCGCCTCGGTGACGGCCTACTCCGTGGTCACGGTGGTCTTTGGGACGGGCCACCTCTTCACCACCGAGGCGCACTACATCTTCGACCCGCGCGCGCTGCCGCTCTACGCGGCCCTCGGCTTGGTGATCGCCCTCTTCGGTGTGGTCTACGTGCGCTTCCTGCATCGCCTGGGCGACAGCTTCTTCGAACGCCTGCCCGTGCCGCTTTTCGCGCGCACCGCTCTGGGTGGCGTGATGCTCGGCGCCTTCGCCCTGATCGTGCCCCACGCCCTGGGCACCGGCTATGGCATGGCCCAATCGGCCATCGACGGCGCGAGCTGGATCACCTCTCACCCCTTGCCGTGGCTCTTCATGCTGGGGCTCGCTTTGGTCAAGACCGTGGGCCTCGGCTTCACCGTGCAGTCGGGCGGCTCGGGTGGCGAGATGGGCCCATCCCTGGTGATCGGCGCGCTGGTCGGCGGCGCCGTGGGCATGCTCTTTCACGATCTCTTCCCCGAGATCGTCACCCAGCCAGGGGCCTTCGCCTTGGTCGGCATGGGCGCCTTCTTCGGTGGTGTGGCCAACGTGCCCATCAGCGCGGCCGTGATGGTGTGTGAGCTCTGCGGCAGCTACGATCTGCTGGCGCCGCTGATCCTCGTCTGCGGCATCTCCTTCGTGGCTCTGCGGCGCGTGATCCTCTACCGCGCCCAGGTGCGAGGACGCATGGACTCTCCGGCTCATCGCGACGAGCTGACCATCGACATCTTGCGCTCCCTGACCGTGCAGAAGGTCTACGACGCCAACTCGAGCCTGGCGCGCGTGAGACGCGACACGCCCGCCAAGGAGGTGCTGCGGCAGCTGGTCGAGAGCGACGTGCCCAGCGTCTTGGTGGAGGACCGGGACGGAGCCTGCGTGGGCGTGATCTCCCTGCGCGCGGTGCAGGGTCTGATGGGCAACGACGCCCTGGACGGACTCTTGGCCGCGGACATGTCCATGCCCGTGACCCCGCTGCGCGAGACGGACGACCTGCACGTCGCCCTGCGCGCCTTCCTCGACTCGGAGGCGGTGGCGCTGCCGGTGGTGGACGAGGCGGGCGCTCTGCTCGGTGTGCTCACCCACGCGGACGTGGACGTGGCCTACGAGCGCGCGGTCTCCAATTGGCTCGACGCCGACCTCGAGGTGAACCTCGAGGGCGCTTAGCAGTCTTCGGTCAGCTCGAAGCGATAGTACACGTCTCGGTCCCCGCGGCTGAAGCCGCGCACGGCCTCGTGGCCTCGCACCCGGCCGCCCACCAACTCCAAGGCGCGCTCAACGAAGCCCATCACGCTGTACTCGAAGTGGAGATGTCGCACCGGGCTCTCGATCTGCGCCCAAGCGTGTCTGCCTGCGGCTTCGATGCCAGCCTCGAAGGCCCCAGCGGAGTAGTAGGCGTGCCACAGGGCGGGCGCCACGGCGAGGAACGCGGCGGCGTCGCGCGAGCCGCGGAAGTTGGCGTAGGGACCCGACGTCAGGGCCCAGTCGGCGGAGTCCACGCCGAAGCGCCAGTGAACGTGGGAGTCGCCGGCGTAGAAGTGCTGCACCAGAGCGTCGCTGAACTCGAGGAAGGTCTTCACGGGGATCGAGCTGACGGGCAGTACGCCCCCGGCGAGAGCCGGAGCCTGCTGCACGAACTCGTCGAAAAACTCTCTCCAGGCGTCCTCGCCGAACTCCTTGGCGATGGTCTGATGCCGCGCGATCAGCGCCGTCCCTTTGACCTTCATGGCATGTCTCCAGCCACAGGGTACCCGTGGCTCGCATGGGGCGGAAGCGTTTCGGCGGATCAGCTCGCTTGGCGCGGGAAGCTCTGCTCCAGCCAGTGGGAGAGGGGCGCGATGTCTTCGTCTCGGCCGCGGGGCATGACGCAGCGCCGCAGGAGCTCGAGGCCCACGGGGAAGAGCAGCGGCGCAGAGTCTTCGGCGCCGACCTGCAGCAGGGGAGCCTCGCGTCTGCCCGCCGCGTCGAGCTCCGACACACCCCAGCCGACCTCGTGCCCAAGCTCGCGCGAGAGACACACCCCGACCAGATCGGCCAGCGGCGCAAAGAGCGTGGGAAGAATTCCGCGCACGACGTCGGGGCGGTCGACGAAGAGCCGCCCCTCGATCCGGTCCAGGCTCTGCAGATCCGCGTCGAGGCCTGGCAGCTCGGGTTCGAAGTGCGCGAGCAGCGCGCGGCCGAGGGCGCCCGGTCGCTCGCCGAAGACCTCGGCCTCCAGCGCCACAGCCAGAGACTCGAGCGATTCCGAGTCGCTCGCCTGCGTGTACTGGACGTCCGCCCGGAAGAGCTCGGTCGCATGTTCCGGGACGGGCAGGTTCGCGCGGGACGCCTCGGCCCGCAGCTTCGGCAGCAGCTCCTCGGCGCGCTCGTCCATTGGGGTCGGCCTGAAGCCGAAGGCGCGCACGCCGCTGTGGGCGTCGGCTGGAACCGCTCCGAAGCAGAAGAGCTGCAGCTGCTCGATGCGCGGGGCAGCGCAGGCTGGGCTCGAGAGCTCCGAGAGCCAGGCAGCCTCGAGGGCGGGCCGCAGGGCGCCAAAGAGCGCGCGCGAGCTCGGCACGTCGGCGAAGCAGCTGAAGACCAGGCTGCGCCCTTCGGTCTCTGGCAGGTCGAGCACGCGCGGGTGAACCAGCGCCCCCGTGGGTAACGGCTCCACTCGCTCGACGTTGGCCCAGATGTCCTGCTCGCTCATGGTGCCGGCTCCAGGAAGCTCGGGGCGTGACTCCGAAAGCGCTCGCCGAGCCGCGCGCAGATCCTCTCGAGCGCACGCGCATCCACCTCGCGGAAGGCGGCCGGCGCGTCCGAGTCCACGTCGAGCACCGCGAGCAGTGCACCCTCAGGGGTGAGCACAGGCACGACCAGCTCACTGCGTGTCGACGTGGCGCAGGCGATGTGCCCCGGGAACGCGTTCACGTCACGCACGAGCTGCGTGCGACGCTCCCGCGCGGCGGCGCCGCATACGCCACGATCGAAGGCCACGCGTAGGCAACCGTGGCCGCCTTGGTAGGGCCCGATGCGCAGCTCTTCCGCTGCCGCGTGTCGATAGAAGCCCGTCCAGTGGAAGTAGTCGAAGGCGTGGTGGAGTTCGCAGGCCACGGTGGCCATGGCGCTCAGCCAGTCGTCTTCGCCTTCGAGCAGCGCCTCGACTCGCGCGCAAACCTCGGCGTAGCGCTGTTCACGGAGGCGGTCGTCTGCGGACTCGAGCAGGGCGGAATCGTACATCGTGAGCCTCAGCCGGCCGCGGCCTCCAGGGCCTCGAGCTGCTCCTGCGCCTCCATCCATTCGGACGTCTCCTTCTCGAGGTCCCGACTGACCCAGGCGAGATCTTGGCTGAGCGTGTCGCGCTTCTTCGCGTCCTCGTAGACGGCGGGATCGGCGAGCGCCTCGGTCATCTGCTGCTGCCGCTGCTCGAGCTCGGCGATGCGCGCCTCGAGCTTGTTGATGCGCGCGCGCAGAGGCCGCGTGTTGCCCTTGCGCTGCTTGCGCGCCTCGGCCGCCGCGCGCTTCTTGGCCTTCTCTTCAGCGCGCGTGCCTCGCTTGGATGGCGCCGGCTTGTCGGCGGGCGGCCTCTGGGACTTTGCCGGCCTTTTCTCGGGCTCCGCCCCGGGCCCCACGTCGGGCGTCTTCGCGTCGCGCTTGCCGAGGGCGTGGAGGTAGTCGTCGAGGTTGCCCGGATAGGCCTCGACGCCGCCATCGGCGACGGACCAGATCTTGGTGCCGAGTCGACGGATGAAGCCGCGGTTGTGGCTGACGAAGAGCAGCGTGCCGTCGAAGGTGCTCAGTGCCTCCGCCAAGCGCTCGGAGGAGTCGAGATCGAGGTGGTTCGTCGGCTCATCCATCAAGAGCACGTTGCCCGGATCCACCAAGAGCTGCGCCAGAGCCACGCGCGCGCGTTCGCCCCCCGAGAGCACGCCGACCTTCTTGTCGATGTCGCCGTCGCTGAAGAGCAGGGCGCCGAGCACGCTGCGCACGCGCTGCTGTCCGCCCTCCGGGCAGCGGGCGTAGACCGCCTCGTAGACGGTCTGCGTAGCGTCGAGGGCCTCGGCGTGGTGCTGCGCGTAGTAGCCCACCTTCGTCTTGTGACCGAAGGCGAAGCTGCCCGATGTGGCCTCGAGTTCGCCCGCGAGCGTGCGCAGCAGCGTGGTCTTGCCGGCGCCGTTCTCGCCGATCAGCGCGACGCGGTCGCCGCGCTCGAGGATCAAGTTCACGTCCTTCAGGACCTGGAGCTCGCCATAGCTCTTGCACAGATCCTCGGTCTCGAGCACCTGCCGGCCCGCGCGCTCCGTGTGCGGGAAGTGGAAGCGCAGCTGCGCCCGCTCCCCGAGCATCTCCACCTTCTCCATCTTCTCGAGCAGCTTCACGCGGCTCTGCACCTGCGCCGCCTTGCTCGCCTTGTAGCGGAAGCGCTGGATGAATTGCTCGAGGTGGGCGCGCTCCCGTTCGACGTTCTTGGCGCGGTTCTCGAGCAGCACGCGCTCCTCGGCGCGCTGCTTCAGGTAGTGGTCGTAGTCGCCCGGATAGGTGCGCACGCCCTCCACCTCGAAGCTGACGACGCGCTTGATCTGTTCGTTCAGGAACTCGCGGTCATGGCTGATCAAGATGAAGGCGCGCCCGTAGCGCTTGAGGAAGCCGCTGAGCCAGGCCACCGAGGGCATGTCGAGGTGGTTGGTGGGCTCGTCGAGCAGCAGCAGGTCGGGGCGCTGAAAGAGCAAGGAGGCGAGCACGCCGCGCATGCGCCAGCCGCCGCTGAGCTCGCCCATGTCGCGCCCGTGGTCTTCGGTCTTGAAGCGGAGACCCGCCAGGATCGTCTGCGCCTCGTGCTCGGAGTACATCGCCTCGTGGTGGGCGAGGCGTTCGTGCAGATCCGCGAGGTGCCCCGCGAGATCGAGCAGCGCCTCTTGCTGATCCTCGCTGGCCTCCGTGGCGCCCTCGAGCTCCTTCTCGGCCCGGGCGATCTCGTCCTCGAGCTCTTGGCGTCCGGGCACGCTCGCCAGCACGAAGTCGAGCAGCCCCACGCCCGACTCGCTGCGCATGTCCTGCGCCAGGTAGCCGACGCGCGCGCCGCGCATGACGCGCACGACGCCACCGTCGGGCTGCTGCTCGCCCGCGATCAGGCGCAGCAAGGTGCTCTTGCCAGAACCGTTCGGTCCCACGAGCCCCACGCGCTCGCCGTTGCCAACGCGCAGCGAGAGGTCATCGATGATGCTCTTGCCCCCAAGGCTGAGGGAGGTCTTTTCGAATACGGCGAGGCTCATGACGGACAGTTCTCACGGCAGGACGGCTTCAACACGGCAGGCGTGTAGCACGTTCCCGGCGTCTGACTACCGTCCCAGGCGCGCGCGACGTCACAGGCGAGGGCGCTCGGGCTGATGACCCGCCTGCCGCCCAGCGCGGACCGCGACGCTCTGCTCGACGCGCTGGCGCCCTTCGCCCCGGCGCAATAGGCTCAGCGCATACAGCCGACCCGGCGCGTCGCTACGACCATCTGGTCGAAGGTGAGGGTGCCCTGGGCGTCGTCGGTGATGTAGTTCTGCGGCCAGAAGGCGTTGAGGCGGAGCCCGGACGTGTTGCGGTACTGGAGATCGAGGATCTCGGTCGCCGACGCGGGATAGTCGGTGCACTCTCGGCCGTCTCCGCCCGCTGGACAGAATTTGTCGCGGATCCAGTAGCCCATGGGGCCGCCGTCACTGAAGCTCTGCATCAGCCCGTCGTTCTTCCACACCTCGAGCATGGCGCCGGCGCCGCTCGCGGGGTCGGGGTTGAGGCGCACGTGCACTTCGAGGCAGACCCACGTCTCGGGGTCTACCGTGAAGTCGTTCCGGTGCACGAACCCGTTACCGTAGTACGCGGTGCCGTCGTCGGAGATGGGGGCGGCCATCCACGAATGCATGCGCATCCAATAGTTGTAGAAGTCGAAGCGCGGCGTGCCGCCAAGGTCGTAGATGGGCTCGATCGCGACCGAGAATCGCTCGTCGCCGTTCGGTCGGTTGCCGGCCGAAGGGCTGGGCCAGGGCATCGAGGGGTTGTACCCACCGAACCACATGCCCGAGTGGTGCCACGGCACCCCCGCCTCGTATCGCGCATACCAGCGGACGAACCACTCGTCTCCGTCCGGGAGCTGCTTGTACAGATCGACGGCGTTCTCGCCCTGGCCCGCGCGCATCGCGAGCGCCGAACCGCTGCCGTTCGGGGTGTCGCTCACGAGCGTCCATCGCCCCGAGTCCCTCACCTGATCGTAGCGAGTCGCGATCGCGCCGAGCGATCCCTCCTCGAAGTCTTCGAACCACACGACCGCGGGGTCGCCGCCGAGCCCCATGTCGCCGGGATACTCGCCCGCGAGCGTCATGCCGCCGCCGCCGTCGGTCGTGCCACCGCTGTCCCTCGCACCGCCGCTGTCCGTCGCCCCGCCGCCGTCGGTCGCACCGCCGCTGTCCGTCGCACCGCCGCTGTCCGTCGCACCGCCGCT
>JAADHO010000262.1 GCA_013151775.1 Deltaproteobacteria bacterium
CGCTGGTGTCCACGGGCGCCTTCTACGAGGCGCGCCCGAGCCGGCTGCCGGTCACCGAGACCCTGGTCGTCACCAGCGCCTTCGAGTCCGTGAGTCAGCGCCAAGAACAGGATCGGCGCTTCACTGGCTACATGCGCATCCGCGACGGTCAGACGCGCGACGCCGGCATCTACTTCGCCACCGAGCGCGGCATGATCCAGGGGATGCGCTTCCGCTACTGGGGTCACCCCGCGGACGTGGCGGTCCACTTCGAGGCAGGTCGCGCCACACGCATAATGCGCCCCGGCGAGCAGGGTGCTCTGGAGACGCTGCCGGCGAGCGCCCTCGGGCATCTGGAGATCGAGGGCCGCATGCTGCCTCGTGGAGCCGCCCTCGTGGGCGCCAGCCTCGAGCGCGGCACGGGCACCGACACGCTCGAGCGGGCGACCTTCGCGGGCCTCCTCGGGCTGATGGCCGCGGCTCTGGCGGCCTGGGGCTTCGCCCTGAGGCGAGCCTGGCCACGGCTCTCGCATCCCGCAGCGCAGGCGGCTCTGGGCCTGGTCCCGGCGGCGGGCGTCGCGCTCCAAGTCCTGCTCGCGCCCGCCTGGTTGCCGCCCCTGGGCGCCATCCTCGGAGGGCTCTGGACCGCGTTGGTCGCGCTGACGCTCGTGCTCCACGCACGAGAAATCAGCAAGATCGCCCGTTGAATCTGGCGGTTTCTCTTTGTTTGGGAGCGATCGACGGGGGGCACGGGGCGTGTTAGGTTGCGCCGCCGCGCGGACATGCGTCCGCAGCGGTTTCGGTATTTTTCCCACAGGAGCGGGGCATTGAGCGATAGCATCGAGCGCACGGTCGGGGTCATCGGAGGCAGCGGCCTCTACGCCATGGAGAGCCTCGAGGACATCACGGAGACGCCGGTCGACACGGCCTTCGGTGCGCCCTCGGACGCGGTGATCAGCGGACGCATCGGCAGCACGCGCTACCTCTTTCTGCCGCGACACGGGCGAGGGCACCGCATCCCGCCCCACCGGATCAACTACCGGGCCAACGTGCTGGCGCTCAAACAGCTCGGCGCAGAGCAGCTGATCAGCGTCTCCGCCGTCGGCTCCTTGAAGGAGGGCATCGCCCCCGGCGACATGGTCCTGGTCGACCAATTCATCGACCGCACGCGCAGTCGGCCCAACACCTTCTTCGAAGACGACGGCGTGGTGGCCCACGTGGGCTTCTCCCATCCGATCGACACGGCGCTCTCCGAGGCGCTCTACCGCGCCTGCGTGGGCGCCGGTGCGCGTAGCCATCGCGGAGGCGCCTACGTGTGCATCGAGGGGCCGCAGTTCTCCACTCTGGCCGAGTCCCAGCTCTTCCGCAGCTGGGGCGCGTCGGTGGTCGGCATGACGAACCTGCCCGAGGCTCGCCTGGCTCGCGAAGCCGAGCTGCCCTACGCCACGCTGGCCTTGGCGACGGACTACGATTGCTGGCATCCCGACCACGACTCGGTCAGCGTCGAGACCGTGGTGGCGGTGATCCAGCAGAACGTCTCCACCGCCCAGGCGGTGCTGAAGGCCGTGGGAGAACATCTGCCGGATCCAGCCCTCAGCCCCGCCTCGAGCGCCCTCGAGCACGCCATCATGACCTCACCCGACGCCATGTCCGCCGCCGCCAAGCAACGCCTCGAGCCGCTCATCGGGCGGTATTTCACCTGAAGCCATGGCGCTCTCGCAGCGCCTCGACTGGAAGATCAAACCATGTCCAAGATGCTGGTCGTCGGCTCCGTCGCCTTCGACACGATCCACAACGCGCAGGGAACCCACGCCCGGGTGCTCGGCGGATCCGCCACCTACGCCGCCCTGAGCGCCTCCTACCTCGCGCCGGTGCAGCTCGTCGGTGTGGTCGGGCGAGACTTCCCAGACGAAGCCGTGCAGATGATGCGCGACCACGGGATCGACACCGCGGGCCTCGAGATCGCGGACGGCGACACCTTCCATTGGGAGGGTCGCTACACGGACGACCTGACGGCACGCACCAGCATCCGCACGGACCTGAACGTCTTCGCCGACTTCCACCCGAAGATCCCAGAGGCCTTCCTCCACACGCCCTACGTGATGCTCGGCAATATCCACCCCGCGCTTCAGATGGAGGTGCTGGACCAGATCGACCGCCCGGAGTTGGTGGTCGCCGACACCATGAACTTCTGGATCGAGGGCGAGCTGCCGCTGCTGCGTCAGATGCTCACGCGTGTGGATCTGCTCGTGATCAACGAGGAAGAGGCGCGGCAGCTGTCGGGCAAACACCACCTGCGGCAGGTGGCGGACGCGCTGCACACGCTAGGCCCGAAGATCCTGATCATCAAACAGGGCGAGTACGGCGCGTTCCTCTTCATGAACGAGGAGACCTTCAGCGTCCCCGCCTTCCCGCTGCCCGAGGTGCTCGATCCCACGGGCGCCGGCGACAGCTTCGCAGGCGGGCTCCTGGGCTACGTCGCGAGCCGCGGCGATACCAGCGCCGAGACCCTGCGCACGGCCGTCGTCCACGGCTCGGCCCTCGCCTCCTTCTGCGTCGAGGGCGTGAGCGTGAACCGTCTCCTAGACATCGACCAAGAGCGCATCGCGGAGCGCGTCGAGGCCTTTCGACACTTGGTCCGGTTCACGCCTCCGGAGACTCGATGACACATCCAGAGGGTTCGAGACGTAGTCCCCGCGTGCCTGCGGAGACGTGAGAAACGACGAGTTCGCCAACCCTGCGATCGGGGACAGGGGGGCATGGAGTTGCGGCGACGCCACACTCCGGTCACATTTCGACCATTCCCCGAACAGGAAGAGAATGAACATGAAGAAGATCTATTGGCTTTTGGCGCTGACCGCCATCGCGGGGTTCGCGATGGGCTGCGGCGATGACTCGGGCAACACGCCCGACAGCAGCACACCCGACAGCAGCACGACCCCGGACGGAAGCACGACCCCGGACGGCGGCGTGACGACGGGATGCACCGCGCCCCCCTCGACCGTCTGCCCTGATACCGCACCGGACGCGACCGGGCTGATGGGCGCCTGCTGCTACCGCACCAGCAACGCCGACCGGCTCGACGCACCGCAGTTCCGCGTGGCCGCCCTCAATATCACCCAGCCCGCTCCCTTGGCGAACCCCACGGTCAAGGGCGCTGTAAACCTGGCCATCGACGAGGAGCGCTTCAACTGGCTATTCTCCGTCACCGGCGCGGCCGCCGATGGCCCCGTCACGCTGAAGACGGGCTTCGGTAGCCGCAACGCGGACGCCACCTTCTCCTTCGCCAACGGCGACGCGCCGGCCCCCGGCGATGTGACCCGTTGGGATCCGAAGACGCTCGACGGCACCCTGACAGGCGAGCTGATCACGGCCCCGGCCCTGAGCGGCGCCTTCACCGTGCCGATCCTCAGCACGGACGGCACCAGCATCGTGCTCGAGCTGCCGCTCCAGGCTTTCCAGATCGTGGGCATGAGCATGAGCGAGATGCGCAGCTGCGTGGGCAACCGGGGCGGGCGCGCCTACTGCGCGAGGGACGCCGACCTCCAGACCTTCATCACCATCGAAGACGCGCAGGCGGGCATGGTCGATCTGGCGCCCATCAACACCAGCCTGTGCAACTTCATCCGTGGCGCCGCAACCGCGACGGGCGACTGCATGGACGAGGATCCCGCCACCTGGCGCGTGAAGCCAGACGCGCGCTGCGAGGCGGGCGTCTGCACCGAGACCTGCGCGCCCGGCACCGACCTCACGGACGGCGGCACCTGCAACGCCTGGAAACTGCTCGGCGGCTTCGCGGCCCAGGGCGTGACGATTAACTGATTGCGCCCCTAGCGGGGCGACACTGTACTCATCGCGCCCCTAGCGGCGCGACCTGAAGAAGCCCGCTCTCCGGCCGGAGGGTGGGTTTTTTCGTGCTCGGAAGCGCCGCGGCGAGCTGAGGAAGGAAGGTGCTGTAAGCGCCTCCGCCGATGGCGCTATTGTCGCCGCGGTCGACCGCCAGTACCCTGTCGCCTGACGGCTCGGGGCGAGCGCGCGCGGGGCGCACTCGGCTCGGCGTATCGGAGCGACCCCCATGGACTTTACTTCCATCCGCAAGAGCCTTCGGCTCACGAGACAGAGCGCGATTTTATCCCTCGTGGCTTTCGCCATGGCCTGCGGAGGCGGCAGCTGCGGCGGCTGCTCGAGCTGTGGCATCGGGCCTATTCCAGGTGGCTTCCCCATCTCGGAGCGCATCGACAACTCGGCGCAGGTGCGGCTCACGGACGCCGGCATCCAGTACATCGAGGATCACATCAGTGATCTGGTGGCGACCTTCCTGCCCGGCGGCCTCGACTTCCCCATTCCGCCCACCAGCACCAGCACCAGCGTCGCCGTGATCGGCAACATCGACGTGGACGTGTGCAAGGATGGCGGCTGCAACATCCACGGTGAGATCAACGGGTTCGAGTTGATCCCGACCGATCCCAATCGCCTGCAAGCTCGCCTGAAGATCATCCTCGACAGCCGCGACGACGCGGGCGGCCGAGCGAGCCTGCCGATCAAGCTCAAGGGTGGCTGCTCCTTCATAGGCTGCCTGATCAACACCACCTGCCAGGCGGACATCGACACCCGCGGCGGCAGTCGACCCGACGTGGGCATCATCGCCGACATCGACTTCAACGAGGACACGCACCCTGCGCGCATGGGCTACACCCGCATCGACATCGCCCGCGCCGTGCTCGACCCCGACGCCGGTCTCGAGGACGCGGACATCAGCTTTGGCAGCTGCTCCGGTATCAGCGGCGCCGTGATCAACCTGGCCTCCGGGCTGATCAAGGGCCAGATCATCGACCAGCTGGCCGGCCAAGTGGACGGCATGCTGCAGTCCGCCATCGGCGATCAGCTCTGCACGCAGCAGGGTGAGTTCGGCTGCCCGACGGGCACCTTCGCGGACCCGGCGGATCCCGCAGACCCCACCGCCGTCTGCCGCTACACGGCCGTCGCGGGCTCCGAGTGTGTGCCCAGCCTGCTCGGCACGGATGGCCAGGGAGACCTCGGCGCCCAGAGCCTGTCGGGCTTCTCGCCCGGCGCCCACGCGCCCGTACAGTATCTGTTGGCCTCGGGCGGCGAAGGGGAGGCGGTGAACGAGGGCATGAGCCTGTTCATGTACGGCGGCTTCCTGTCGACCAGCCGCGACTTCACCACCTTCCCCGGGCACAACCCCTGCGTCCCGGTGGTCGATCCACCGGCGCTGCCGACGATCCCGCGGGTGGACACCTTCCGGAACAACAGCGCGCCCGGGCTCGCCGCGAATCCGCACCTGGGCATCGGCATCGCCGAGAGCTACCTGAACCAGGTCGGCTACGGCCTCTTCGACAGCGGCATGCTCTGCATCGGCACAGGCACCAGCCTGAACCAGATGCTCTCCACGGGGCTCTTCGGGCTGATCGCGCCCTCTCTGAACAACCTCTCCTTCCCCGAGAGCTCCGCCGCCTTGGCCCTCAACCTTCGGCCCCAGAAGCCCATGACCTTCGACGTGGGCACCGATCCCGGAGACGCGCTCTTGACCATCGGCCTACCGGAGCTGCAGATCGACTTCTACGTCTGGAGCTCTGAGCGCTACATCCGCTTCATGACCTACCAAGCGGACATCGAGATCCCCATCAACCTGGTGGTGATGGATGGCGAGATCGTCCCCCAGATCGTCTCCCTCTCCGCCACCAACTCGACGGTGACGAACAGCGAGCTGCTCGACGAGCCGCCGGCAGAATTGGCGGCGGCCATCGAGGGCATCCTGACGATGTTCGCGGACCAGCTCACGGGCGGCCTCAGCGGCTTCGCCTTGCCGGACCTGATGGGCATTCAGCTCGAGATCCCCGAGGGCGGCATCCAGGGTATCCGCGACGACGGTGAGGACTTCCTCTCGATCTTCGCCAACCTGAACATCACCCCCGCCGCGCCCACGCCGCTGATCGCCAGCGTCGAGACCAACCTCGCGGTCACGAACGTGACCCTGCGTCCCGAGGCGATGCAGCTCGAGAACTGGGGCCAGGGCGAGCCTCCGAGCGTCACCCTCGAGCTGTCGGGCGACGGGCCCATCGGCTCGGAGTACGAGTACAGCGTGCGCCTCGACGACGGCCAATGGTCCGCCTGGAGCGCCGACGCGAACCCGACTCTGGAGAGCCGCTATCTGCTCTTCCAGGGCCGCCACAGCCTCGACGCCCGGGCACGGGTCGCCGGCGCCTGGCGCACACGCGACCTGACGCCCTCCCACACGGAGATCGTGGTGGACGTGAGCGCCCCCGAGGTCCGCCTCGACCGGCAGGAGGACGGCGTGAGGCTGTCCGCCAACGACCTGGTCTCGCCCGACACCCTCGAGTACCGCATCCGTGACGCGGGTGGTGCCTGGAGCGAGTGGGCTGCCCTGCCCTCGGACGTGGTGATCGACTCGCCCGAAGACGCGGGCCTCGAGGCCGAGGTGCGGGACGAGTCGGGCAACGTGGGCGCGGCCCGGGAGGCCTTGATCCGCGGCATCCCGAACCCGGCGGGCGGCGGCTGTGGCTGCGCCGTGCCGGGTCATGGCTCGACCAAGGGTGGACCCCTGGCGCTGGGCGGGCTGCTGCTGCTCCTGGGCGTGGTCCTGGGCCGGCGTCGCCGGAGGTGGCTTCAGCCGGGCTCACGCCTGAGGCGCATCGCCGCCCGTCTACCCCTGCTCACCCTCTTGCTGGCCCTGCCCCTCGGAGGCTGCGACTGCGGCGGAGCCAACAACCCGACGGACGGGGCGGTCTCGGACTGCGACGGAGGCCCATGCCTCCCGCCCGCCAGGCCGCTGGATCCCGGTCAGCTCGCGACCTACCTCGACGTGTTGGCCCAAGCGGACGGTACGCTGGTGCTCTCGGGCTACTCCGCCGGCCGGCCGCCCCGCACAAACTACGGCGATCTGGTCGTCGGTACCTGGGACGCCGCCAGCTCCAACGTGAACTGGCAGATCATCGATGGCGTCCCGTCGGAGGCGCCCATCACGGGCACCCCCGACGGCTGGCGTGGGGGCGTGGGCCTGCCCGGTGACGACGTGGGCCGCTGGACCTCCATCGGCGAACAGGGCGGAGCCCTTCAGGTCAGCTACTACGACAAGACCAACGGCGCCCTGAAGTTCGCCACCGGCAGCTCCGGCCCCGACGGCACCTGGAGCGTGCATGTCGTGGACGACGAGGGGGACGCGGGACGCTTCACCTCCCTGGGCTACACACCGGACGGTCGACCCGCCATCGCCTACCTCTCGATCGTCGGGCCGGCGGCCCTCCCGGGACGGCCCACGAGCCGCGCGCGCGTGGCCATGGCCAGCTCGTCGGCGCCCGCGGCGACCACGGACTGGACGCTCACGGACGTGACCACGCAGGAGATCGACTGCCGGCCCCAATACTGCCCCGACGGCAGCGTGTGCGCGGAGACGGGCGAGTGCCTGACGCCTAGCACGGACTGCGCCGCCGACTGCGTCTCCGGCGAGGCCTGCATCGCGGGCAGCTGCGCCCCGGTACTCGAGGACGGCTACGTCGAAGACCTGCCTCGCGCGACGGGGCTCTACAACTCCCTCGCTACCACTGGCGACGGGCTGGCGCTGGTCTTCTATGACCGCACCTTGGGCGACCTCTACGGCGCCACCTGGGACGGCACCGCCTGGAGCGCGCCCTTCCTGATCGACGGATACACGCGAGGCGATCCCAACACGGGAGACTCGGGCCTCTCCGCCGATCTCTTCATCGACGCGGCGGGCGCCTGGCACGTGGTGTATGTGGACGGCGCCGAAGAGGTGCTGCGCTACGCCAAGGTCGAGGCCGGTGCGGTGACGACCCGCGAGGCCATCGACGACGGCAGCACGGACGGCGCGGAGCGTCACACGGACGGACGCCACGTGGTGGGCGATGGCGCCAGCGTGGTCGTCACGGACGGCGGCGAGGTGCGCGTGGCGTATCAAGACACGACCTCCCAGAACGCCATGTTCGCGCGACGAGCGGCGGACGGAACCTGGACGGTGAGCGTGCTCGACGCCGAAGACAGCACAGGCTACTGGACCCGGCAGGTGCTGGTGGGCGGCAGCTCATACGTGGCCGAGTGGTGGCGCCGGGAGCAGCCCCGCGAGGAGCGCGCGAACGGCGTGCGCATCCCCGTCGTCGAGTAGCTCCCCTGCACTGTGCCGTGCCACAGCACGCCGTTCCGCGCGAGAACTCACCGTGGCGCGCAGGACTTGTCCTGCGCAGACCTCGCCTCCCCACTCGACGAGCCCGATTCCCCCCACACGCCTACGCTGCGGAGTAGACGGGGACCTGGTCGAGGTACTGCTGGCGCTGCTCGCTGACCACGGAGAGGAGCGCCTTCTGATCCGCCACGCCGGCGTCGAGCAGCGCGCGCATGTAGCCGTCCGCGTAGCCGTGGACGCGCGCGAGATCCGCCCGCGTGCCGCCGGTGAAGCGCGCATCGAGCACCTGCCCGAGCAGATCCTTCAGGGTCGTCATGAGCTCTTCGTTCTTCATCGCCCGAACCTCCCGGCGGACTCGCCGCCTGAACTGGTGTCGGGTCCAGGTATGCGGGCGCCGACGCCGGCGGGTCAAAAAACTGCGCAAGCCAGTGGTGACGTGGCTGGCCGCAACGAGCCCTGCTGCGCTCGGCGGCCGCCCGCAGGCCAGGCCACGGCGGGATGTGCTATGGAACTCACAAGCATCGCCGGGGTGGCGGAATCGGTAGACGCAGGCGACTTAAAATCGCTCGTGGTGATCCACATGCGGGTTCGAGTCCCGCCCTCGGCACTGTGTTTCTGGAAAGGGCTCGCTGCAGCCCCTTCCCGCAGAACATGTGTACAGCTCGTTCACGATCGCGTACCGATTGAAAATCACAAATTGAATCGGTATACCTTGCGATGTGACTAGAAGCATCGCGAGAACACTGCAACCCCGGCTCGAGGCGCTCTCGGCACAGATGCCTGCGGTGATCGTGACGGGTCCGCGACAGGCAGGGAAGACGACGCTCTGTCGCATGACCTGGCCGCACCTGCCCTATGTCAACCTCGAGCGCCCTGACCAGCGGCGCTTCGCCCAGAGCGATCCCGTGGCGCTGCTCCGCAGCTACCCCGACGGCGTGATCCTCGACGAGGTGCAGCGCGTACCAGAGCTCAGCTCCTGGATTCAGGCTGAGATCGACGAAGACCGGCGGCCCGGGCGCTTCGTGCTCACCGGCTCCGAGCAGCTCAGGCTCACGCAGCACACCAGCCAGAGCCTCGCCGGACGCGCGGTCTACGCCCACCTGCTGCCCCTCGACCTCGCGGAGCGCGCGCACCTCATCGAGCCGGACGCGGGCTTCGCTTCAGCTGTGCTCCGCGGCGGCTACCCGGCGCTCTACAGCCAGCCCGTGGAGCGCGACGTGTGGCTCTCGGCCTATACCCAGAGCTACCTCGAACGTGACGTGCGGAGCCTGCGGGCGATCGGAGATCTCGGGCGCTTTCAGGATTTCCTCGCGCTGGCCGCGGGGCGCACGGCGCAGGCCTTGAACCTCAGCCGCTTCGCCAGCGACGTGGGCGCGAGTGGGCCCACCATCAAGTCCTGGCTGAGCGTGCTCGAGGCCAGCTTCGTGGCTCTGCGCCTGAGGAGCTGGCAGAAGAACCTGGGCAAGCGCGTGATCAGAGCGCCTCGGCTGCACTTCTGGGATTCGGGCTTGCTCTGTCATCTGCTCGGCATCCACGACGCCGAGCAGCTCTTCACCCACCCTCTGCGTGGATCGATCTTCGAGAGCTTCGTGGTGAGCGAACTGTTGAAGATGGCGCACCACCGAGGAGAGCGCCCGGAGGCGTATTTCTACCGTGACCAGAGCGGCCTGGAGGTGGATCTTCTGCTGCGGCGCCCGAGCCACTACCTCGCGCTAGAGGTCAAGTCCGCCGCCACCGTCTCGGACAGCTTCTTTCGGAGCCTCACGCGCTTCGGCCAGCTCGCGGCGCAAGGCCTCGACCATCTGCCCGTGCGACGGGTCGTCGTCTATGGGGGCGACGAGCGGCAACGCCGCTGCGACGTCGAAGTCGTGCCGTGGAGAGAGCTCCCGAGCCTGCTCGACGACTGACGCGGGTGCGCGCGGACAAGGGGCCGTGGGGATGCGGTGGCCTCTCGGCCGAGCTAGAATCCAACGATGCGGGCCCCCGTCGACGCTGAACGCCTTGCTCGCTTCATGCGCGAGCTCGGGCAGCGCGCGACCGGCCCGGGGCGCGTCTATCTGACCGGCGGCGCCACCGCGGTCTCCTTCGGATGGCGAGCGAGTACGGTCGATGTCGACATCAAGCTCGCGCCCGAACCCGCGGGGGTATTCGAAGCGATCTCGAAGTTGAAGAACGAACTGGACATCAACATCGAACTCGCCTCGCCGGACCTCTTCGTGCCGGTGCCCGCAGACTGGGAAGTGCGGAGCGAGTTCATCGCTCGCTACGGCCAGGTCGATTTTCTGCATTTCGACTACCGAGCCCAGGCTCTCGCCAAGATCGCGCGTGGCTACGAGCGGGACCTGGCGGACGTGACGGCCATGATCGATCGCGACCTCGTGTCGATGGAGGCGATCCAGCGAGCACTCGACGAGGTCTCGCCGAACCTGGTCCGCTATCCGGGGCTCGACTCCGAGGTCTTTCGCGCTCGCGTGGGCGCTTTCCTCGGACCTGACCATGCCTGAGCACCCCCTGCGCGGGCTGCCGGGGGCGGAGCGCGCCCTGCGCGGGTTAGCGGACGCTCGTGATGGGATCTGGAGCGCCGAGGCGCTGGTGATCGCCATGGCTCCCACGCGGCTGCGGCAGCTCGGACTCGAGGTGCCTCATGACTTGCCCAGCGACGCCGAGCTCGCCCTCTACGCGCAGCTCGCGCGCGACGGAGTCGCCGATCCCTACGCTCGCTACAACGCCCTCTTGCGGGAATTCGACAGCTTCCTCGAGTCGCTCACGGCGCGTCGCCGACGTGAAGAGGCGGCCCTGTAGATCGTTTTCCGCGGCCGCGCGTCTGAGCCCGCATGCAGAAAAAACTCTACGCGCCCGGTCTCGCGGGCTTGCTCAGTCTGGTCGCCGCCGCTCCCGCCGTCGCCCAGACGCCTCGGCACCAGGACGTGACCGTGCAGACCTTCGACGACGCCGATCTGGTGGACGGAAGCCGGAGCACGGCCAACGGAGACATGATCCGCGCACGCATCCGGCTCTCGCGCCATAGCCTGGTGCAGCCTCGGACGGCCTTCGTGCGCGAGCTGCTGAAGAGCGTCGAAGACACCTGAAGTCCGGCGCCGAGACGGATTGGCGGGCCGCTCGAGGCCGGCCTGGCGCCGTGAACGCTGCGCGTGAGCGACAACACACAGGACTCCCGTGACGGGGGCGACA
>JAADHO010000389.1 GCA_013151775.1 Deltaproteobacteria bacterium
TTCGACCAGCGGCGCCCCGACGCGCCTCCGCGAGCCCTGCCCGCGCCCAGCGCCATGCAGCAGACCGCCTTCGACTACGAGAGCTACGGCGCGTCTACCCGACACCACCCCATGGAGCATCTGCGTGAGCGCTGTCGACGGGCGGGCATGCCCAGCTTCGCCGAGCTGCGCGAGCGACCTGCGGGACCCCTGCGGGTCACGGGCCTCGTCACCTCACGTCAGCGCCCGGCCACCGCCAAGGGTTTCGTCTTCCTCGCCCTCGAAGACGAGACCGGCATGCTCAACGTGATCGTGCGCCCCGACCTCTTCGAGCGACGCCACGAGGTCATCACGGATCACCCCGTGCTGATTGTCGCGGGCACGCTCGAGCGCCGCGACGACGTCATGAACCTGCTAGCCGAGCGCGTGGACTTCGTGCACCACGGCCACGGCGCCGAGGCCAGCCGAAGCCACGATTTTCATTGAAACGGCAGGCTCAGTCGTCGTCAGAGGCCAGAAACTCGAAACGTATGGACTGCTGAATCTCCGCCTCTCCCGAGGTCGGCGCGGGAAAGGCCAGATGTCTCAAGGTTCGATCGAGGCAACGCTCGAAAGCGCCGCTGAGCGGCTGCCCACCGCGCGCGCCCACGGCGATCACGCGACCGTCGCCGTCCAAGCGCACGACCAAGTGCAGGCGTAGGGTGCGCGCCCCTCCGCGCGCGACGTCTTGCGTGTAGCAACGCCGTAGCTGCGCCTTGGCCTCGTTCAAGCTGCGTCGGGCGCTCGATGGCCGGAGCTCGCCACGCACGCGGGTCAAGAGCAAGGTCAAACGCGCTCGTCCCTGTGGCCCCTCCCCATGAGCTTCGGCCTCTGGCGCCTGCCCGAGACGTAGCTCGACCATGAAGGTGGTGAAGGCAGGGCGCGCGGGATAGCGCGAGGACAAGATCGCGCGCCTCACGCACTCCTCCAGCGTGCCCCCGTCAGCGTCTTGCACCTCGGCCACGACCAGGGCGCCATCCGAAGCCACCATCAAGCGTAGCTTCACGCTAGCGTGCGAGCCCGGCGCTGACTCCAGGCAGGCGAGCAGCACCGGCTGACGCGTGGCCACCGCCGCCCGCAACTCAGACTCGGAGAGCGGCCCCGCGCGGCGAGTCACCACGACAGCGAACGCGGGCGTCTGCGCCGCCGAGGAAGCGGCGAGCACGAGCACGAAGATCAGGGTGAAAGAAGAGCAGACGCGGGCCACGAGGCATCTCAGCGCGGGATGGGCTTCAAGTTGAGACCAGCGGCGTAGGCGTAGCTGACGAAGGAGTCGAACCCGTAGACCGTGAGGCCCACGGGCGCGTCCGCGATCAGCCGGTGCACGCCGTCGTCCTGCTCGCCATCCGTCACCCGCACGTTGGGCAACCCGACCACGTCGGGGAAGGAGAGCTGACAGCGCACCACGACCTGAGCCGGAGGAGGATCGCCGAGCATGCGCTCGATGCCGTCGGCCGCAGAGACGGTGCAACGGCGCGGATCACGCAAGTCGAAGTTGTCGTAGATCAGAACGCCATCGAGTCGGATCGCCGTCTCACGCTCGGCCGTGATGGTGATGAAATCGAAGGCGTATTTGTCCGGCGTCAGGAAGACGTAGTCCTGACGATACTGCTCCACGGGAGGCACGGCGATGATCGCCGGATCACCACCCGGGTAGAAGCTCGGGATGCCCACGGCCTCTTGGCTCGGGAGCGTCTGGAGCACGGCCACGGGCAGGCCGCCCGCGCTGAAGAGCAAGAAGTCCTGCAGCACGGGGATGATCACGTCCTGATACTGCTCGAGCACGATGCGATCGTCGGGAGGAGGCAGGGTGGTGGAGAGGGTCGTCTCACCGGCCGCCACGGCGACGACGCGCACCCACTCGGGCTCGTTCACCTCGGCCACCGAGTCCACGGTGGGGTCGAGGAAGGCGTCGTTCAGTGCCACGGAGCGCGGCGGCATGCGCGCGATGTAGAAGCTCGCGCCCAGAGTGTCGTCTGGGTAGAGCTGGGTCTCGAGGTGATCCGCGCAGCATTGACGGGTGCTGTAGTCGTTGAAACGCGGCGCGTCCGAGGCCTCGCTGCCCACGAAGACGACGACCGGCGCGCTGGCCTCGACCCGCGTGCCCGTGAAGTCACCGTTGAGTCCGTCCGTCTCGAGGTTGAGCACGTCGAAGGGCCCGAGGGTCACCTCCAGGTCCTGCTCGGGACCGAGAACCGGGATGTCGGCGCCGTCGCCGAGCACGCGGAAGACGCGCCGCCCGAGGGAGAGGCGCACGCTCGTCCCGGGGACGGTGCCCAGCACGGTGAGGAAGGCGCGCAGGTCTTCGTCGTCGCGGCTCGGATCGAAGTCGATCTGGGCGCAGGCGGGATCCGCGGGATCGCAGTCGCCGTTGGCGATCGTCTGGGGCCAACCGACGACGGTGTAGGTGCGCCCGATGGTGCTCGTGGGCGTGAGCAAGGAGGCGTCGTTGGAGAAGACGCCGACGTTGTCTAGCGGGTTGAATTGGTAGGCGATGATCGGCAGCTGGGAGGTCACGCGATAGGCCTGGGAGGTCAGCGCCGTGCCGGTCCCGTCGTTCATGCCGCTGGCGTCCACGCTGACCCGACAGAAGCAGGGCGGCGCCGTGTCGCCGGACGAACACAGGCAGACCTCCGTGCCCGGGCAGCTGCGGTCGTCGGGCCGGCAGGTCTGGTTGCTGCTCGAACCGTCGACCTCGCGGCGCGGCAGAGCGAAGACCTCGAGATCCCCTGGCAGGAGCGTCGTGCGCCCCACCTCGAAGACGTCCAAGGGATCGCCCGGAGCGGCGCGGTTGGCCTCGACCACGACCTCCGTCGGGAGGTTGCCCGGGTTGGACACGACGACGGCGTACTGCTGACTCGAGGCGTCACGCCCGGCGCCGATGGCGGCGTTGTCGAGATCCGCCGAGAAGAATTCGCAGCCCACGTAGCTCTTGTCGTCGACGGCGAGATCGCAGAGGTTGCGACAGGAGCCGTCACGACAGGCGAGCCCCATGCTGATGTCACAGGTCTCGAGCACCTCCCACGCGGAGCCGTCGGCGTTGCACTTCACGACGTCGGCGCCGTCGCAGTCGATGCTGTCGGGTCGACACACGACGCAGCCGTAACCGGTGATGCAGCTCTGGCCCATGGCCTCGCAGTCGGTACTCTCCGCGCTCAAGAACTCGCCCGCACGGACGCAGCTGCGCAGCACGTTGCCCTCACACGCCGTGTCGCCCTCGGCGGTGCAGCGGAAGCCCGCGTCGGGGCGGGCGTCGATGTCGGCGTCCGGCCGCACGGGACCTCCTCCACCGCAGGCGAGCAGCAGCGAGAGGAGCGCGGACGTGAGAAGCGAAGCGAATCGAAGCCGGGACATGATCCTCCGTGGGGAGCGGGAACAGAGCGAACTCGGGAGACCCTTCGCCGCTCTCGACTCAGCGCTGTGCCGTGAAGACGTCGATCGCCCACGCGCTCCAGAAGCGGTTTTGCAGGAAGGTGTAGCTGAGCTCGTCATAGTTGAAGCCCGGGATGCGAATCGCGTACACGACCCAGGTGATGAAGCCCGTGGCGATGTCGTCGATCTCGGGGATGCTCGACAGATCCGGGATCGGCGATTCATGCACATTGCCAGGCACGAACTGACGCCAGGCTGGGTTTCCGTCGCCGCCGATCATCAGGATCATGTGCAGATCGGGATCGGGTCCGTCGGTCTCCCAGCGCAGCATGCGGTCGTCGGGCAGGCGCTCGCCGAAGGCCGGTGAGCTGGCCTGGGGGATGCCGAGGAAGTCACCGACCACCAGCTCCGCGTCCGCCGCGCGCACGCCCGACACGACGACGTGGGTGGAGGGATCGGAGCCGTAGTCGCCCGTCTCCCAGCTGGCCGCGACCCGGTAACGTCCGTCCGCGAGCGCCCCGAGGAGCGCGGGCTGGGCGAAGAGCCGGAAGAGGTTTTCGGAGTCGCGTCCCCGGGCCACGTCCATGTTCTCGCCGTTGACGATGCGCTCGATCACGCCCTCGCCGCCGAGATCGATCTCGCCGTTCACGACGAAGCGATCGGGGCCCGTGCGGGCCACGCCCGGGAGCTCCGTGAGACGCACGTCGAGCACATGGTCGAGGGGGATGTTCATGTCCATGTCGACGCCCTCGACCTCCATGCCGGGACCGGCGAGCACGTTGCGACCGACGCCCATGATGTAGGGGATGAAGTTGCCGGTGGCGGTCTCCTCCAGACCCGCGAGGGCGTACACGGCCAGGCCCGCGGGACGCGCGAAGATTCGATAGGGGTAGCCGCGGGAGCCGACCTCGGTCTCGAGCACGCGCTGATGGGCTCCGCCGATGGAGGGGTCGGGGTTGCGGCAGGAGCTCCCCTGGCCGACGCAGCGCTGCGTGGTGTAGACGTAGGCGACCTTGGTCTCGCCCTCACGAGGATCCGGGATGTTGTCCCAAGGGTTGGGCCCGAGCTCGTTGGGACCAAAGAAGATCAGCTCTCCCGAGACGTAGGCCCCGCTGCGACCGCGACCCGTGGGCGGCATGCCGGAGCCCATGCCGCAGCTGGGATCCTGCCAAGGGATCAGGAAGACGGTGACGTCCCGGGCGTCGAACGCCACGACGCTGGTCTTCTCGTAGCAGTGCTTGGCGACATGGACCGTGTGGCGCCCCGTGAGGTCATCTCCGGAGAAGGTGATCTGGCCCAGGAGCGAGGTGAGGCCCTGATGATCCGTGCTGAGATCTTCGCCGACGATCACGAAGGCGTCGGACACGGGCGCGCCCGAGGTCGCGTCGATCACGCTGATGTTCATGTCGCCCTCGAGGGCACCGCCGCCGAGGCCGCCGCCGAAGGGATCCGTCGAGTCGTAGTAGGTGAAGCCGTCCGCGATCGTGAGGGTGGTGCCGTCCAGCGCGCGGGTGAGCACGACATCGACGCTGCCCGGGGCCGCGGCGGGCACCTTGCACGTGAGGCGGGTCTCGGAGGAGACCGTGACGTCGGTGCAGGGCGTGCCCCCAAAGGCGAGGGTGTCGCCATCGGCGAAGCTCGTGCCCGAACCGATCAGCGTGACGACCGTGCCACCCGAGACGGCGCCGCGATCGGGATCGACCATGATCTGATCGTAGGTGTAGCCGCCGGGCAAGCTGGACTCGGCGCCGTCGATGATCACCGACACGTCCGCGGGACCGGGCTCACCTGCCGGCAAGATGATGCGCAGGCGGTTCGGACCGATGAGCTGGGTGTCGGCGGGCTGCACCATCAGGCCGCCCACGGTGACCAGCGCGTCGGCGGTAAAGCCCGTGCCGCGCACCAGCGCTGCGTTTCCGCCCGTGAAGGGACCGTGATCCGGCGCCACCCGGCTCACCACGACGGTCGAGCTGCCGATGCCCGAGTCGGGAAAGCTGGAGGCGGCGTCCATCTCGGGTGTGGCGGCGTCCACGGCCGTGGGAATCGTGATCGGCGGCGCGCTCAGGGTGGCGGGATCGCCGCAGGCCGTGAGCAGGAGTGGCACGAGCCACAGCGACAGTCTCAGCGCCGTGCGGGACGATGTGTTGGGGATTGCTCGACTAGACATCTTCGCCTCGCTTGCGGCATGTGGGCTCATGCCCGATGGCAGGGACCCCCGCGCCACCGATTGGCCCTGACGTCAGTATCGGGGTAGCTTCCGGCAAGTCAAGGCCGGGCCCGAGCATGGGAAATCGGGGCACACGAACAGTATGAAGCTCGAGCGCCTCATCGTCAGCGATCTGCACCTCGTGACCGGTTCCCGGGAGGGTGAGCTGAACCCGCTCGAGGACTTCTTCCACGACGACCGCTTCGCCGAGCTGCTCGCCCACTACGACGAAGAGGCGGGCAGCGATCGGGAGCTCGAGCTGATCCTGAACGGGGACATCTTCGACCTGCTCAAGGTGCGCATCGGAGGAGTCTGGCCCACGGAGATCACGGACGAATTGGCCACGGAGAAGCTCCGGCTCTGCCTCGACGGACACCCGCGCTTCGTCAGCGCTCTCGCGCGCTTCATGCGCAGCCCGGGGCGACGCATCACCTACTTGCCTGGAAACCACGACCTCGACATGTGGTTTCCGGGGCCGCAGGAGCTCTTCCGGCGCTACGTAGCGCCAGGGGACGCCGCGGATCGCGTCCGTTTCATCACCGCGTCCGACACCTACTACCTGCCCGAGGGCATCCAGATTCGCCACGGACATCAGCTCGAGCGCATCCATCGCGTGGACTACCGCGCCATGACGCGTGAGCGACGGGACGGTCAGATCGTGCTCGACCTGCCCTGGGGCAGTCTGTGGATCCTCGAGGTGATGAACCCCCTGAAGCTGATGCGAAGCCACATCGACCGCATCCAGCCCTTGGGGCGCTTCCTCGTGGGCTCCTTCCTCTTCGACACCTCCTTCGTGTTGCGCTTCCTGTGGCTCTCGACGGTGTATTTCCTGCGCCACCGCGTGTTCACACTGCGCGCGTGGCGCAAGCGTCTCGCGGCGATCCCCAAGCTGCTACGCGAGGAGATCATGAGCCTCGGAGAGGGATACGACGACGCCGCGGCGCGAGAGCTGAACCGCGTCCGAGGCGCCCACACGTTGGTCGTGGGCCACAGCCACGCGCCGCGATTCATGCAGCTGTCGAGCGGAAAGATCCTGGTCAACACGGGGACCTGGGTGAAGATGATCAACCTCGACCTGCGATACCTGGGTCAAGACAGCGGGCTGACCTACGCGTTGATCGACTACACGGACGAGGGGAAACCGCGAACGCGCCTGATGCGCTGGAACGGAGCACAGTCACCGTGGCAGGTCATCCCCTATGCCGACTGAGACCCGATTCCACGCGCTGAGGTCAGCGAGACGCAGAGCCCGCTGGTGGACGTCCGCGCTGCTGCTCTGCGGGGTGATCGGCGGCGTGGCCGTGGCGCTCTTGGGTAGGCCCCCGAGGGCGCAGCGGCCGCCTCCCTCGCCTTCGCTCCTGCGCCCGCCTTGTCCCGCGACGACCGCGCCGAGCTCGAGCTGCGCGTCGTGCCCCCGAGGGGCCGGCGGACGTGGATGGTGACGCTGGCGAGCGAGGGCACGGCGGTGGAGGTGGTGCGAGGCCGGCTGCTGCCGTCCGACGCGGTCGACCTCGAGGCGCGGCCCATCCTGCTGCGCGTCCCCATCGTGGCACGTGGCCGAGGTGTCGCGCTGGTTCACGCCACGCTCACGGGCTGGTCCTGTGAGGAGACCTGCCGCGAGGTCAGCCTCGAGGCCACCACCACCTTGCACGTGGGCGCTCGCCGAACGCCGTAGTGTCTTTGAAGCAAGCGAGTGGCCGCGCGGGCCAGATGATGTATAGCCCCGGCCCGGACCCTCGCCGTGAACTCCTCGCCACAGCCCATCCAAGTCATCCTGCAAGATGCGCCTGGACCGAGAGTTCTGGGCATGCAGGTGCGGGAGCGGAACGCGCGAGTCGCCACGCGAGCGGGCGCGTCGGTGGTGGAGCAGGCGGCGGCGGGGTCGGCGTTGTACGTGCCCGCGGATGTCGTACTCGAAGCCTCCCTCTTCGACCATCTGCCGAATCCGGAGAAGCTCCATCGCCTGCTGCCCCACGAGGGTAGCGCCGCGGCAGCGATCTGGGGACCCACGGAGCAGGTCGAGGCGCTCACTCGGGGGGAGCCCGGCGCCGACGACATCGCGAGCCTGACGCTGCCCGAGGGCGCGCTCTTCGACGCCTCGACGCCTGAGCAGCGCAGACGCTCCGGGCGCACGATGCTCCTGCGCACGGTGAAGCCCACCGACGGGTTCGTCTCTCGTCACCTCAACCGCCGGGTCAGCCGCTTCTTCAGCCGCTGGTTCATGCTCATGCGCCTGCGACCCAATCACGGCAGCTTCGTGAGCTTCCTGATCGGCGTGGCTACCGCCTGGTTCTTGGCGCAGCCCACTTGGCTGGACTTCGCCATCGGAGGAGTGCTCTTTCAGTTCGCCTCCATCTTCGACGGCGTGGACGGGGAGATGGCGCGGGTGTCGGTGCGTGACTCCAAATTCGGCGCCAAGGTCGACACGGCGGTGGACAACTTCACCTACATCGCGTGTCTCGTAGGCTTCGCCATCGGCTGGATCCGAGAAGGCATCAGCGCCCTCGACACCGCCCTGGTCATCGGCACGATCGTCGCGATTCTGCTGACCCTCTTTCAGGTGCTGCTCTTCGTGCGTCGATACGCGCCCACGGCCTCCTTCGTGTTCCTCGACACCTGCGTGCGTCGCGCCGCGGCCCGCACGAAGCTGCCCACACTTCGTGCCGCGAGCGGCGTATTTCACGCGCTGCGGCGGGATCTCTTCTCCCTCCTGCTGATGTTCGTGACCTTCAGCGGTAGCCGGCAGACCGTCCTCTGGCTCGCCATCTTCGGGCTCTTCGTGGCCAACTTCACGCTCATCGTCCACCGAAAACAGCTCGTGGAAGCGGCCGCCCAGGGCTGAGCCGAATGCTTGCGCCGACTGATGGCGTAGCGTACATCCGACCCGCTTTCGAGCGAAAGAGAGCCCGATGACCTCGCAAATCACCACTACATTGATCGGCCGAGGACACTCTGGGACTCGCGCCTTCTGCAAGCTGCTGGTCGACAGCGGCATGTACATGGGGCCGAAGCTCAGCCACAGCTACTGCTACTCCCCCATCAACGCCTACGGCCGCTTCACGGGCACGCGCATCGCGCTGCACACGACCGTCGCCGAAGGCGCGATGTACGAGGCGGCTCGCATCTTCGCCGGCTACGTCGACCAGGTCGGAGACACGGAGTGGGACTTCACGAGGGCGATCGAGGCGCCGATCCCGAAGCGCTTCATCAAGCTCGTGGACCGCTACCTCGCTCCGATCGACGACGCGCCGGGGCCGCGCGGCTGGAAGCTCCCCGAGACCCTGCTGATGTTTCCCTGGCTGACGCGCATTCGGCCCGAGATTCGCTACGTTCACTGGGTGCGTGACCCGCGCGACGTGCTCCTGCACCGCCACCTCACGGACGACCTGACGCGCTTCAACATCCCGGCGAACTACAGTGGGCTGCGGATGAAGTGGATCTGGGATCGCGACATCAAGCTCCGACGGCGCGCCATCAGCTGGAAGTACCAGCATGACCTCGTACAGCAGAGCCCCAAGCCCGAACACTGGATGGTGGTCCGCTTCGAGGACTTCATCCTCGATCACGAAAACGAGATCGAGAAGCTCTCCAAGTTCTTGGAGGTGCCCCTCTCTCCCATCCCGGTGAACGCGGGCGCCGTCGGACGCTGGAAGGACCAGCCGCCCATCCCGTCCATCGAGCTGTTACGCCCTCTCATGGACGTCTACTCCTACGAATGAGCCGTCGGTCCATCGAGCACAGCGGGAGATTCTGGACGTGGCATTCCTAGCCCGTGATTGGAGCCAACGCCTAGGCCGTGAGCGTCCCGTCGTGATCGTGGCTGCGGCCGACTCGGGCGCGCGCATGCTGGCACGCAGCCTCACGCGGGCGGGTGTGTCCTTGGGAGACGCGCAGAGGCCTGGCCTGCTGAGGAGGCGAAGCTTCGGCGACGTGCTCGACGACTTGGCGCGCAGAAACCTGCACCTGCCACCTCAGGTCCGTCCTCGCCCCGACGACCTCGGCCGCTTCCAGCGCAGCGTCTACCGCCACATGCAGGCATCAACGGGCGCCAAAAGCTGGGGTTGGCAGCACTCGTCCAGCGGCATGCTCGGCAGCTTCGTCGCGGAGACCTTTCCCGACGCGCGTTTCGTGCATGTCGTCCGTGACGGTCGCGACGTCGCCCTCTGTGAGCGTCCGATGAGCGGGCTCCCGCCACCTCTGGGGCGCCGCCTCGAAGAGCGTCTAGGCATTCAGGGCGAGCCCGCGGCCGTCCAAGCGGCCGCCATCTGGGCCTTTCAGGTGGAGCGATTCATCAGGTTCAGCGCCCACTTTTCACAGCCCATCCTCACGCTGCGCTTCGAGCAACTCCTGCGCGACCCCGGGGGCGAACTCCAGAAACTCGCCCGCTTCTTGGAGCTCCCGCTGAACTCCCTGCCCGGCCGATCGCTGGAGCCCACCCTCGAACGCCTGCCCCTCGGCGGATCGGACGCGACCTTGGCGAAGATCGAAGCCCGCGTCGGCAGCGTGCTCCGCAGGCTCGGCTACTCGGCGCCGGAGCGGGCGACCGGACGCAAGCGTCTGCCCGTGCTCGGATCCTGAGTCACGCCGCCGCGGGTCGGCGGACGCCTAAGCGAAGGCTTCCGCGAGAGACTTGCCCTTGCGGATGCGGTGCAACGCCACCTTGGCGCGCGCGCTGGCCTCGCGGGCCAGGTAGCGCTTGGGGTCGTCGACGGAGAGGGACATGTCCACGATGCACCACACGCCGCACTTCGACTGACACTCCTTGGGCTTGTCCCAGGCCTTCAAGTCGTCGAGCGTGATGTCCATGATGTGTTGGTCCGTACGCACCTGACTGCAGGGCCAGAACTCACCATTGGCCGACACGAAGAAGTACTTGTAGCCCGCGACGCACTTCCAGTCGCGCATCTTCCCCGACAGCACCTCTCGCTCGTAGTCGATCAGGTTCCAGCTCGTGTGGATGCGCTTCCCCTGCTCCTTGAGGGAGAGCTGATACTCGACCATCTCGAGCATCTGCTCGGAGAGGCCCGTGTCGCGCAGCTCCCTGCTGTGGATGAGGTCGTCGTGGATGATGCGCGCGTGCGCGGCGACGCCGTCGTCGAGACAGGTCTGGAGCAGCTCGTGGACCTCGTCGATGGTGTCTCCGCAGAGAACGGCGTTGACGTTGAACGCGATCTTCGAGTCTTTGAACCACTCGAGCTTGTGCCGCACGCTCTTCAGGGACTTCTTCGTGACCTCGTTGGGCGTGACGCGATCGACGGAGAACTGCATGCTGTCGAGGCCCGCGTCCTCGAGCTCGTGGAGCATCTCCTTGGTAAGACGCAGGCCATTGGTCGACATGCTCAGGCGCTGAAACCCAAGCTCCTTCCCGTAGCGGACGAGCTCGACGAAGTCGGGATGAAGCAGCGGCTCACCCCCGAGGTAGCCGAGGCGGAGGGCGCCGAGATCCCTGATCTTGCGCATCCAACGCTTGAGGTCGGCCGTCTCCGGGTGGGGGACGCTGTTGTCGTACTCGTTGCAGTACCCGCAGTCGAGGTTGCAGTTGTCGGTCACGTAGATGTGAGCCGCCCAAGGCAGGCTGTCGACGAGGCGGGGAGATTGGCTGATCAGACTCATGTGCTACTCCGTGCCCATCACGGGCAAGGGCCCACCTCTAGGGTGTTCCGGGGATCCCCGCAACCGGCCGGCTCGAGTTTGGCGGAGGTCAGAGCGCGTAGCCCCAGCGGCGAACGTCCAAGCCCGTCAGCTCGGCGAGGCGAGCGTTCGAGTCGCGGTAGTACTCCGCGATGAAGCTCTCCGCGCGGCGAGAGAGCACGCTCGCCCGCGTGGTCAGACCGACCCGCTCTTTGGCTTGGCTCACGGCCCGATCGACGCCGAGCAGGCCATTGGCCATCACCCAGCGGAGCTTCCCCAGATGCACGATCGCGCGCTCGTCGATCGGGTCCTCGCGAGAGAAGAGGTTCAACACCCGCATGATGGATGTCGCCCCAGGCCCCAAGCCACGGTTGCTGCGCGACGAGGCCGAAGCGAGGGCTGCGCCACATCGCTCTTCGAGACCGAATCGGGTGAACAGATCTTTCAGAAAAGCATCGGAATCGTACGCCAGGTGCTCATACGCCAGCACATGTACTTTCTCTCTACCAAACAACTCTTGGTAGCGAGAGATCATCTTGTCATAACAGAAATGGTCGAAATCGAATCCTGGGAAGCGGTGACGCTTGCGCTTGCCACGATCAAATAGATAAGCATCGATAGAACGGGTTCCACCACGCTTCACATACTGGCGATAGACCGAGTCGAGCATATGGTCTTGACGCCTGACGACAATCAAGATGTGTGCATCCGGAGCCGCGTCTTGGAGACGGTCGGCGATCACAGCGGGCAGGAACCCCCCGTTCCCTCCCGTGTGTACATTGCCAGAGAACTCCTCGTCAGACACGACGAGGAGCGCCGTGCCGTGCTGACGCCGCTGCCGTCGAATCCACTCCTTCGTGGCATTTCGATCATAGTCGAACTCTCGCTGATCGAGCAGAATCGACTGACTCTCTTCCATCGGAACGACGGACACGTCCGGATGTGCAGGGAAGACTTTCCTCTGTAGGAGCGTGGACCCCGTCTTGTGATAACCCACGTGAAAACATATCAGCGAGTCTTGATCGGACACCGACTCCTCCCTCGCGGAGCCGACGTCGATCAGCATTTCCTGCTCGCCGATTTGTGCCACGGACATGAGGATCACTATAGCAGACCGCACTTCAAGTGGTCGCGGAATCTTCCGTGGAACCAAGGCGACGGCAGCATCCGACTCGTGGTCACCCCTTGGGGTGCATGTGTCGTTTGTTTTTGGTATTCGTCATTTCAATTTTGGGCCACGACCCGGTGGGCCACGTCCTCAACTTGGGACGGGACGAGCGCTGCGTTTGGCGACGTCTGGAGCGACCAGGCGGCCAGCCGTGCGGCTGCAGCGCGCCTCGCCGACGGTCGACAAGGGCCGCCGGAGAGGATAAGGCCGGCGCCATGGCTCGCGGATCGATCGACGCTGCGCCCTCTCCGAGGCCGGAGCCTCCCGCCCGGCAGCGGGGGGAACTCGCCTGGGCGGCCGCGTGAGCCTCGGCAGCGACGTGACGGCGCGGAAGAGCGCGCGCCCCTGGCTCGGGCGACGACTGCCCTTGGTCTTCCTCTTGTTCGGCGTCGGCCTCTTCGCGCTCGTGCTCTCCCGCCTCGATCTCACAGCCATCTTGTCCCACCTGAGGCGCGCCGGATGGATGCTCCTGCCGGCCTTCCTCGCGTTCATCGGCAACCTCTCCTGCTCCGCGGCGGCCTGGTACCAAACGCTGGAGCCAACGACGCGACCGAGCTTCCCCAAGCTCTTTGCGATCTTCTGGGCGGGCATGGCCATCAACGGCGTCACGCCTGGAGGCGCTGCGGGCGAAGTGCTGAAGGGCAGCCTGGTGGCGGACCAAGCGGGCAAGGACGAGGCGCTGACCTCCCTCGTGGTCTACAACTACCTCACGGCCATGAGCGTGCTCGCCTTCACAGCCTTGGGCCCGCTGCCCGCGCTGATCTGGTTGGATCTTCCGGGTCGTGTGCTCGCGGGCCTGTTCGGCGTGGCCGCCTGCTTCGGTGTCGTGCTGCTCGGCCTGCGCCTGCTGCTGCGGAAGGGCCTCGCAGGTCGAGCGCTGAGCCTGGTCGCGCGCCTGCCCTTCGTGCGGATCGACAACATCGAGCAGAAGCGCAAGCGGGCAGAGCAGGTCGACGCGCGCGTCTGGGAGTACCGGAGGCGCCGCCCGGGCGCTTTCCGGCGCATGATCCTCTTCGCGCTCTTGGTGCGCGTGTGCATGACGCTCGAGCTCTACTTCTTCCTGCTCGCGCTCATGCCGGAGCGCAGCGCCCTGTGGCTCGCCGCCTTCGCGCTGCTCGCGCAGAGCGCGTCACAGCTGATCGGCTGGATCGGCGTGCTCGTGCCGGGGCGCGTCGGCGTGATGGAGAGCGGCGTCGCTGGAGTCTTCGCGCTGCTCGGACTCGACCCCACAGTGGGCATGAGCGCAGCCCTGCTGCGCCGCGTGCGGAAGCTGACCGCCATCGGCATCGGGCTCTTGATCGGCACAGCCTTGGGCGCCAAGCGCGGGCGCGCGCAGCGCGACGCCTGAAGCGCCTCAGTGAACGCGAATGATCTCGCAGAGGCGCACGCGTCCACCCGCACGCACCTCCACCTCGTCGCCCTCCATCGCCTCGACCAGCGCCCGCCCGAGCGGTGCTGCGGGCGACAGCAGCTGCACGGGACCCTGCGGAGTCTCCACGCTCAGCCCTCCGCCCACGGGTACCAGGAGCACGCGCCGCTGCCCGGCGTCGTCCTCTAGGGTCACGAGCGCGCCCAGGCCGATGGCGTCGTCCGAGCCATAGTCGCGCAGGGTCAGAAAGCGCAGACGCTCGATGGTCTCCCCAAGCTCCTCCGCTCGCATGGCCTGACCCCGCGCGAGGTAGCTCGCCTCGAGCGCGCGCGTGTCCTTGTCGTTCTCGGGCTTCGCCTCTTCGTGCACGGCGCCGGCGCGGGTCGCCTGCGCGCTAGCCAACGCCCCAGCGTGCTGCGCCTTCAACGCGACCAGGGCCTGGGCTAGGATCTCGCGCTTTGTGTTCTCGCTCATTGCGCCCATCATAGCGTCAATCGCGGAGCGAGGCGGCGCGCCCCACACGCGGTGTCCGATCACCTTACGGGGTGATCGAAAGTCCTGACGATTCGCCCGAGGCATGATACATGTCGGCATGACCGAGGCCTACCGAGTGCTCGGCTCCGACGACCTGGCGGAGCTACACGACCATCGACGGGACTTCGCCTATGACGTGCTCGTGGGCCTCTCTGAGAAGCCCAAGCAGCTGTCGTCGCGCTACTTCTACGACGACGAAGGCAGCCGACTCTTCCAAGAGATCATGGAGTCGCCCGAGTACTATCTGACGGGCGCGGAGCGCGAGATCCTCGAAGGTCACGCGGCGGAGATCTTGCGTCGGTCCACGGGTGAGCCCTTCGACCTGGTCGACCTCGGCGCGGGCGATGGCGCCAAAACCTGCGTGCTGCTCGAGCACCTGCTCGAGGCGGGAGCGGACGTGCGCTACGTGCCCATCGACATCTCGGAGGGTGCCATGGGCTCGCTCGCCGACTCTCTGCTGACGCGCCTGCCGGGGCTGAGCATGCACGGCCTCGTCTCCGAGTACGTGGATGGAGTGCATTGGCTCAGCGCCCACGCGGCGCAGCGCCCCAAGCTCGTGCTCTTCCTCGGCTCGAACATCGGAAACTTCAACGCCGGGCAGGCGCGCGCGTTCCTGCGCCGGCTCTGGAGCTCGCTCGCCGAGGGAGACCGCGTGCTCGTCGGCTTCGATCTCAAGAAGGACATCGACCGACTCCTAGGCGCCTACAACGACGCGCGGGGCGTGACCGCGCGCTTCAACGTGAACCTACTCGCGCGCATCAACCGCGAGCTCGGCGCGAACTTCGAGCTGGAGAAATTCCGCCACTTCAGCAGCTACGACGTGTTCAGCGGCGCCATGGAGAGCTACCTCGTCAGCCTGGAGGAGCAGCGCGTTTTCGTGGAAGCCGTGGGGCAGGAATTCCATTTCGAGGCGTGGGAGCCCGTACACACGGAGTACAGCTACAAGTACCTGCCCTCCGACATCCGCTCCCTCGCGGCCGACACGGGCTTCGTGATCGAAGAAGACTTCCACGACGCCAAGCGCGACTTCGTCGACTCCCTGTGGCGCGTCGAGCGCGCTGTCCGTTGAGGACACAGCCTACGACTACTCCTGGTTTCGGCCGATGTAGATGTGGTGCAGCGTCTCGGCGAGGTAGGCCTTAGGCGAAGACGAATAGGGTGGAGCCGAGGCAGCTGGCGAGCAGCCAGGCGCGTGTGGATGGAGACGGAGAGCGCATGGGTGAAAGATAGCCGCATCCACCCAAGAGCGTCAGCTGGCCCTTCAGCGCCGGATCGAAGGGCGGTATTCGGCGGGGGTCTGGGAGAAGGTCTCGACCAGAAGCTCGCCACCTCCCATGACCCGGCCGCGAACGAAGGTGCCGGGCTCCATGTAGTGCGCCTGCCTCGCGGTGTCGGCGTCGAAGAGCAGCTCGAGGGACGATGTGCCGCCAGCGTGCTGACAGACGGCGCGCACGACCACGCGCAGATCGACGCCCGCGCGCTCTCTCTCCTCGGGTCGAGCCCGTCGAGGCGGCCACGCACGCATGACGACGCAGAGCTGTCGCGTGCCCACCTCCCGTCGCCACTCGTGAAAATCGAAGCCGGGATGCGGCGGCGGGGGATCTGCGGGTGGCTCGTCCCCGCGCCTCCCGTGACGCTCCAGGCAGCAGCGCGAGGGGGGCTGCGTCGGATCCATGGGACCACTCTGGACGACACGGCGCATGCCGAGCAGTTCGGCGGTGACCCGGTCGCCACCCGCGTTCAGGCCCAGGATGCGCACCCGGAGGCGTGTCTCGACGTCGTCGGCGCGGCGCTCACGGGTCGAGGGCACGACGCTCTCCGCGGGGACCCCCGCAGGCAACACGAGGGAGATCAGGGCAGCCTCGACGTCACGGTACTCGCTGCGTACGCAGGCCACCTCGAGGGCGACTCGCCCGTCGAAGCCCGGGGTCAACCAACGCTCGGCGTTGGCCAATGGCTGCACACGAGCCGCGACACAGGTCTGCTGTGTACCTTCTAAATTCGGCTCGCCAACGACTCTCGCGAAGTCGAAGGGCGCGTGCCTCTCTGGCCACGTGGGCTCTGGCTGAGGAAGCGGCGCGCTCACCGAGGTCGGCGGATCGATGGGAACAGGCGAGGGCAAGTCGGATGAAGCTCCGCAGGCGGCCGCAGTGGCGAGCACGCTGAAGAAACAGAGCGCACAGAAACGCGTACCGGTGCTCACTCTCATATCCAGCTCGACCCCGGAGAACGTCCCCTGCTTGGGTTCAAAGACCGCACACGACGCCGTCCATGACGCAGCTGTAACCGGTGCCGGGTGGTCCGCAGACGATGCAGCGCTCGCCAGCGGCGCAGCCCGTGAGGCGGCAATCCACGATGGCGCTGCCGCACATGCCGAAGCCGGCTATGTCCTGCCCGGCGGCGCGCGCGTCGCAAGGGCTCGGGTAGTCAACGCCATCGCAACCGCAGACTGGATCGTAGAGCGCCACGCACAGATCTGGCCGCCGGGTGCACACGCCCGTGCCGTCATCGGCGCCGCAACCCGCGGAGCCGGCCACGACGTAGTCGCAGTACTCGTCCGCTCCGCATGGGACACCTCCGAACCCACCACAGCCCACGGGACAGGGCACGCCGGGGCAGGCGACGGAACAGAACTGATCGCCATCGCAGCTCGAACAGCAGACCTCGCTCGCCGCGCAGGTCGCGCTGCCGCAAGCTTCGCCCGCGTCCGTACCGGTATCCGCATCTCGCCCAGCGTCCACACCGCCATCGCCCGCGAGGTGGCTGTTGCCACAGGCCATGAGCCCGAAGACGAGAGCGAACGCAAAGGCAAATCGACCCCAGCGCTGAACGACCATGGAAACCTCCTGCCCGTACGCGGGCACCTGCTGTGTGGTGATAGCTCAGCGAATCCGTGACCAAATGTCGAGCCCGGGCCGGTGCCGGTGATCCCGCTCATGCCTGGTCATGCCTCGCCCCCCCGTGCATGGGGACGCCGCGTCGTGTCATACTGGTAGGCTGTGAAACGAGCGCGCATCCTCCTCGGGCTCTCGTTCGCCGCGCTGATGTTCGCGCTGTCACCTCCGAGCGCGCGCGGCGACGGTGAGCCGCCTCTGTCGGAGTTGACGGTCACGCCTGCGCGACCGACGCAGGCCGCCGACATCTACAGTCGCTCCATCGGCAGGCCCTGGCATGGATACCTCGTGGGTGGGTTGAGGCTGGGCACGTCCTCCAGCATCAGGCTCTTGCCAGCTCACCGCGAGGCGGATCGTTTCTGGGGTACGGCAGAGTTGGTGACGCTGCTCGAGCACGCGGCCAATCGCGTGGCCGCCGAGGCGCCTGGCGCGCGACTCACGCTGGGTGAACTCGGCAAGCGCGGTGGCGGCAACATCCCCGGGCATCGCTCCCACGAGAGCGGACGCGACGCCGACGTGGGCTTCTACCTGGTCGACGCGACGGGCCTCTCCTTCGACGAGCAGAGCTTCCTACATGTGGCGCGCAGCGGACGCGTTCGCCACCTCGAAGCGGAGGTGCGCTTCGACGACGAGCGCAACTGGCTCTTCGTCCAGAGCATGCTCGAAGACCCCACCGCGTACCTGAAGTACATCTTCATCTCGCGCAGTCTCAAGCAGCGCCTGCTCCGAGAAGCCGAGCGACAGGGGGTGACCCAAGAGCTGCGCCTGCGGGCCGAGCGAATCCTTCAGCCGCCTCTGGGCAGCCACGACGCCCACGACGGCCACTTCCACGTGCGCATCTACTGCCCCGCGGACGACGTCCCCGGCTGCACAGAACGCGGCCCCTACTACGACTGGCTCCCCGACGACACACCCTTCTTGCCCGAGCAAATCCGCCTCGCCCGCGGCTTGGCTCCACGCGGATGAGTTGGGGGACGGTCCTAAGCAGTTAAGTTATTGTGAAACATTGTTTCACAACA
>JAADHO010000366.1 GCA_013151775.1 Deltaproteobacteria bacterium
GTGGCGGCCCGCCGGGCCCAGGGGCGCGCTGGCACGCATGCCCAGCCGGCGCAGGTGCACGGTCGCCTCCGTGGCGTCCTCCAAGCCGAAGAGCTGGGCCACGCGCGGCTCCAAGGACTCCTCGCTTTCGCCGCGCGCGACCGCGTCCGCGAGCTCGTCGAAGGCCACGCCGGCGCCGTCCTGCCGCTCGCCGCAGATCTCGGCGAAGAGCTTGCCCACGCGCTCGCAGACCGCGCTCAGGCTGGCCCGGAGCGCCTCGGCGCTCGACTGTCCCAGAGAGCGGGCCAAGGCCTCGAGCTCCTCCGGCTGCCGAGGCAGCGCGTGGGTGGCGTAGCCCGCGCGCACCTGGATGCGGTGTTCGAGGGCGCGCAGGAAGGCCCAATCCGCCTCCAGAGTCTCGGCGGCTCCCGCGGGCAGGAGCCCCGCCGCGGCCAGGCGCCGGATGGCCAGGGCCGTGCCGGGGACCCTCAGCTCGGGGTGCTGCCCGCCCCACAGCAGCTGCAGAGTCTGCACCACCCACTCGGCCTCGCGGATCCCTCCAGGGCCGAGCTTCACGTCGTCCTTTTCACTCAGCTCACGGCGTGATCGCTCGAGCATCTCGGCCATCTCTTGGGCGACGCGCGGCTCCACCGCTCGGTGGTAGACGAAGGAGGTGAGGGCCGAGAGCAGGTCCTCTCCGAGCTCGAGATCGCCTGCCACTGGACGCGCGCGCAGCATGGCGGCCCGCTCCCAGGTGCGGCCGAAGCTCTCGTAGTAGCGCTCGGCGCTGGCGAAGGAATTGGCCAAGGCGCCTTGGCTGCCCTCGGGCCGCAAGCGCAGATCGACCCGGAAGCAGAAGCCGTCCTCGGTGACGTCTCCCAGGGCACGAGCCGTGCGCGCGGCCAGCTTGGCGAAGAGCTGATGGGGGCTGATCTCGCCCCCCTCGCACTGCGCCTCGTCCGTGCCGTAGAAGAAGCAGATGTCGATGTCGCTGCCGACGTTCAGCTCGCGTCCCCCGAGCTTACCCATCCCGAGCACGACGAAGGGCACCTCGAGCCCTGCCGTGTCCAGCACCCGCCCGTGCCGCTCCCGCGCCCAGCGTCGCGCCCCGCGCAGCGCGCCCTCGATGCAGTCGCTCGCCAGGTCGGCCATCTCCGCGCTGGTCTCCCCCACATCGGCCAAGCCCTCGACTTCACGCAGGGCGATGCGCACCACGCCTCGGTGCCGGAAGCGGCGCAGCCCTCGGTTCAGCTCCGGTCCGTCGCCCAGCCGATCGGCGAGCGCCCACAGCTCGCGGGTGGCGTCGCCCCGTCTGCGCGGAGTCTCGAGCCCCGAGCGCAGCACATCCGGCAGCAGCGCGGGGTCCCCGAGGGCCAGCGGCAGGAGGCCCTTGGCCTGCTCCGCGAGCGCGACGAGCGCAGCCTTCACGCCTGGGAGCGTGAACTCGCCGCCTGCCTGCGCGTAGGAATCGAGGGCGCCTCGCACCACGTCCGTCGAGGTCTCGAGAGCTTTCTGCGGATCCACGGGCACACGCCATCCTGCCACGGTTGACGGCTTACCGGGCGTGGAGTAGTAATCCGCGACCATTTTTCCGGGGCTGTTGTGAGGTCAAGAACTCGCACCTGATTCCCGGCTACGAGGCCCGCGTGCTGCTCTCTCTGATCGAGCTTTCCGTCCTGCTCCAACCCTCCGCCACCAGCGCTGGCGGGGGTGCACCCGCTGCTCCCACGGGAGGCGGCGGTATCGGTCCCCTCGGGGGCTGCGACGCGGGTGGCGTGAACATGGCGATGATCGCGCTGATGTTCGCCGTGTTCTATTTTCTTCTGATTCGCCCGCAGCAGAAGCGACAAAAAGCGCAGGACGCGATGCTCGGGGCCTTGACCAAGGGCGCCATCGTTCGCACTACGGGCGGCATCCGGGGCGAGATCACCCAGATTGACGATCGCGAGGTCACGCTTCTGGTCGCGGATCGCACCCGCATCAACGTGCTTCGCTCCGCCATCGCGGGGCCTGAGTCCAGTGGCTCCGAACAGGCCGAGAAGAAATAGTCCTGTGAACAATTCCCCATTCTGGGTGCGCTGAGGCTTCCCCTCTGCGTCACGACGGGTCGACCCGAGCGGTAACGCCGCTGTTGGAAGGCATCGATGGATCGAGCTTGGTATTTTCGTTTCTCCGTATTCGTAGGCGCAATCGCGCTTGGCTGGCTCTCGCTTTGGCCGAGCATCGATCGTTGGGTCCCTGCGCCCGACATCGTCAAGGAGTACTTCACGGGGCGTATTAGCCCCGGCCTCGACATCAAGGGCGGTCTGCGCCTGATGTACGAGGTCGACACCGATCGCTACATCACGACCCAACGTGATCGCGCGGCCCACCGGCTGCTGCGGCTCTTGGGGGTCGAGCTCGGTGTGCTCACGGAGGACGAGGCCGACGCCCCGCCCGCGGACAAACTCGCCGCCCTGCGAGAGCGGGTCACGGTGGAGAAGCTCGGCGAGCAGGCCATCCGCGTCACCTTCAGCAATGAAGAAGACGCCGACAAGCTGACCCGCAGCTTCCTGCGCCGGAATTTCCCCAACTTCAACCGCCAAGCGGACAGCGGCGCGCCGAATCGCTTCCGGCTCTACATCCCCGAGGAGCGGGTGCTGAAGATGCAGGACAAGGCGGTGAAGCAGGCCGTGCGCACGGTCGGCAACCGTATCGACAACCTCGGCCTGCGCGAGGCCTCCGTCACTCCCCAAGACACGGACATCGTCGTCGAGGTGCCGGGCGCCGACCCGGCGCAGTTCGATCGCATCCGCGGCATCATCAGCCGCACGGCGCAGCTCGAATTCCGTGTGCTCGACGACGCCCAGGACTACGTTGCGACTTTGAGCGACCTACCCGAGGGCATCACCAAGCAGGCCGAGACGGTCTCCGCGGGCACCAGCAACCCCTCCGTGACCACCCACTACCTCGTGGCCCGCGGTGAGGACGCCCTGACGCGTCTCTCGAGCTACATCGCCGACCTGAGCCTGCCCGACGACCGCGCTATCTTGATCGGCGCGCTGCAGCAGGGCCGAGAGCAGGCCGGCGCGGCGCAGGGCGAGACAGCCTATCGCAGCTACTTCATGCTTGCGACCACCGACGTCACGGGTCGTCACATCGAGGACGCCTCCGTCAGCTTCGATCAGCAGCAGGGCGGTCGCCCCGTGGTGTCGATTCGCTTCAAGAGCGATGGCGCGGAGCTCTTCCGCCAGATGACCGGCGCCAACGTCAAGAAGCGCATGGCCATCGTGCTCGACGACCGGGTCGAGTCGGCCCCTGTGATCCAGACGGAGATCGGCGGCGGTCGCGCCCAGATCACACTCGGCAGCTACCAGGACTACAACCAGCTGATGCAGGAGGCCAACGACCTCGTCATCGTGCTCAAGGCTGGCGCCCTCGACGCACCTCTGAGCCCCGCCAACGAGCAGATGATCGGCCCGACCCTAGGAGCGGACTCCGTGCGACAGGGCGCCGAGGGCGCGCTGGTGGGCGTGCTGCTCGTGCTCGTCTTCATGGCCCTCTACTATCAGGTCGCCGGTGTGGTCGCCGACCTGATGGTGGTGCTGAACCTGCTCTTCCTGCTCGCCATCATGGCCGCCTTCGAGGCCACCCTGACCTTGCCGGGCATCGCCGCCATCGCGCTCACCGTAGGTATGGCGGTGGACGCTAACGTGCTGATCACCGAGCGCATCCGCGAAGAATTGAGGCTCGGCAAATCGCCGCGCTCGGCGGTCGACCAAGGTTTTGGTCGCGCCTTCTCGTCGGTCTTCGACAGCCAGCTGACGACCTTCATCGCGGGCGTCGTCTTGGCTCAATATGGCACGGGACCCATCAAGGGCTTCGCCGTCATGTTGATGATCGGCATCGTGACCTCGCTCTTCACCGGGGTCTTCTGTTCCAAGGTCGTGCTCGATTGGATCGTTCGCGGCCTGCGGGTCGATCGCTTGAGGGTTGGGTGACGTCATGGAGATGATCAAACCAGGCACGTACATCGACTTCATGGCCCACAAGAACAAGGTCATCGGCGTCTCCTTGTTGTTGGCGGTCCTCAGCCTCGCCTCACTCTTCTTCCCGGGGCCGAACTACGGCATCGACTTCGCGGGCGGCACGGAGCTGCAGCTTCAGTTCGGTGGCCAGATCGGCGCCGGTGAGGTGCGGCATGAGCTCGAGACCCTCGGCTACCGTCGCCCCGACGTGGTGCAGGTCGAGGGCGGACACAACGAGTACATCATCCGTGTGCGCGAGGTCAGCGCCATCCCCGAGGCGCAGGCGACGCAGATCCGCAGCTCGCTCGAGGGCGCCCTGCCCGAGGGCAACAGGCTGACGCGCTTCAAGCTCTCTCCCGGCGGCGACAAGATCACCGTGGAGACCACCGGCGCATGGTCGACGGACGACTTCAAAGCGGCCCTCGAAGCCGCCGGACTCGAGGTGCGCACGGTGAACGCGCTCTCGCCGGGTGAGACCCACCCCTACGAGGCGCACCTCGTGGGCATCGCGGACGAGATCGTACGCGGGCTCGACGCCTCCCTCGGTGAGCGCGGTCCCCAGACGCCACGCAGCGTGGAGTGGGTCGGGCCCAAGGCCGGGCAGCAGCTGCGCGACGCGGCCGTGAAGGCGCTGCTCTACGCCATCGCCTTCATCATGGTCTACGTGGCCTTCCGCTTCGACTTGCGCTTCGCCCCCGGCGGCATCGTGGCCCTCTTGCACGACGTCTTGATCACCCTTGGCATCTACGTCTTGGTGCAGAAGGAGGTGAACCTGACGACCGTCGCCGCGTTGCTCACGATCTTGGGCTACTCGATCAACGACACCATCGTCGTCTACGATCGTATCCGCGAGAACATGGGTCGCCTGCGCGACAAGAGCCTCTCGGAGCTGATCAACATCAGCACCTCCCAGATGCTCTCGCGGACCATCGTCACCTCGGGCACGACGCTGCTCTCGGTGATGGCCTTCTTCATCTGGGGCACCCCGGTGATCCAGGACATCTCCTTCGCGCTCTTCTGCGGCATCCTGCTCGGCACCTTCTCGTCGATCTTCATCGCGGCGCCGATCACGGAGTGGATGGACACGCGCTTCTTCAACAAGGCGAGTCGGGCCTAGCGCGTCGATGTCCTCTGAGACCTCGGAGGACTGGATCGCTCGGGACGGCTACCGCTTGCGCTCGGTCTCGGCCGAGTCGTCGGAGTTGGCCCAGCGTCTGCGCGTGAGCCCCGCCTTCGGGCGCATCCTCTGGGCGCGCGGTCTGCGCACGCCCGAGTCCGCTCGGGACTACCTCGACGCGCGCCTCACGGGCCTGAGCGATCCCACGTCGATGGCAGATCGCGAGCTCGCCGCCGACCGCCTCGCGCGGGCGACCCAGACGGGTGAGCGCGTGGTGGTCTTCGGTGACTACGACGTGGACGGAACCACATCTGCGGCGATCCTCGCCGACGTGCTCGAAGAGCTCGGCGCCGAGGTGCAGACGGAGGTCGCCAGCCGCTTCACGGGCGGCTACGGGCTCTCGGAGCAGGCCCTCGATCGCTGCCTCGAGTCGCGCCCCGGCCTGCTCGTCACCTGCGACTGTGGCTCGAGCGATCACGAGCGCCTCGAGCGCGCGCGGGCGGCCGGCGTGGACGTAGTCGTGGTCGACCACCACCTCGTGCCCGAGCGCCCGCTGCCCGTGTTGGCCTTCCTGAACCCGCACCGCGCGGACTGCGGCTACGGCTACCTGGGCCTCGCCAGCGCGGGGCTCGCCCTGTCCTTGGCGGCGGCTCTGCGCAAGCGTCTGGGGGTGGATCTCGACGTGCGCCGCTGGCTCGATCTGGTCGCCCTCGGCACCATCGCCGATGTCGCCCCTTTGGACGGCGACAACCGCCGCCTGGTGCGTGCGGGGCTTCAGCGCCTCGGAGATGCCGACGCGCGACCTGGCGTCACGGCGCTTCGGGACGCCGCCCGCGTGCGCTGGGGCAAGCCGCTCTCGGCGCGCGACGTGGGCTTCCGCCTCGGACCCCGCCTGAACGCTGCCGGACGCCTCGGCGATCCGAGCCTGACCTTGGCGCTCTTGAGGTCACGCTCCGAGGCCGAGGCTCGCGGGCTCGCGGCAGAGATCGAGAGCATGAACGACGAGCGCCGGCGCTTGAGCGACGCCGTCACGTGCGCGGCCGAAGCGCAGGTGCGGGAGATCTACGGCGACGCGCCGAGTACCGGCGTGGTGGCGGCCGCCGAGGGCTGGCATCCCGGCGTCGTGGGCATCACGGCGGCGCGCTTGGTGGACGCCTTCCACGTGCCCGCGGTGGTGATCGCCCTCGACGGTGAGCAGGGCTCGGGCAGCGCGCGGGCGCCTGAGGGCTTCGACATCCACGCCGCCTTGGCTCAGTGCTCGGCGGAACTCTCGCGCTTCGGCGGGCATCGCGCGGCGGCGGGCATGAGCATCGAGCGCTCGCGGGTCGAGGCCTTCCGCGCCGCCTACACGGATGTCTCCGCCTTCCAGATGCCCCACGCGGACGCCCCGCTGATGGACGCGGAGGTGGACGGGCGAGCCAGCCTGCCCATGGCGTCCGAGCTCGCCTCCCTCGAGCCCCTGGGACAGGGCAACCCCGCACCTCGCTTCGCTCTGACGAGCGCCGAAATCACCGAGCGTCGGGTCGTGGGAGATGGCCATCTGAAGCTCAGCCTCGACGTGGGCGGGGTGCGCATCGGCGCCTTCGGTCCGCGCATGGGCGAACTCGCCAAGCGCCTGCCCAAGCGACCCGTGCCCTACGGGCAGCTCGCCCCGGACAGCTACCGCGGCGGCGCCGCCCTCGAGCTCTCCATCGAGGGCTTCGTGCACACGGACTGATTCGAATCGGCGGCGATCCTCTACACGTCTCCACTCATGTTGCGCCAAGCGCTGACAGCGTCGGCGAGGGCTTGTACGACGACGCTCAACTCGCCGCTTCCTCGTTCGGCTTCAGTGCGCCCCACCACGCGCATGATCCAGGGGACGTCATGGCCCATGCTGTCGGCGAGGGCCCAGATGCGGCCCTTGGCCTTGTTCGACTCGCTGTCTGCGGCCCCCTCGTAGGTCTGGAAGATGCGCTGCATCTCGTGCTCGAGGCTCGACTCGTCGGCGAAGCCGAGCGGGCTGGCGTAGCTCGCGCGATCCGCTTCGATCGCGTTCCACGCCCAGAGCTCCGGAGCCGCCTCGCCGGGCAGGCAGATCACCGTCGCCGCCTGGCCCCGCCTCGCCGCCTGAGCCTCGAGCTCGGGCACCAGCTCGGCGCCGTCACCGTCGAGCACGAAGACGGTGCTCCAGAGCTGCTTGAAGCGGGCGAAGGCCGCCACGTGGTGCTTGAACTCCGCTTTGCCCGTGTTGCGGCCGATCTCGATGTCGCTCTGCACCATGCCGGAGGCTGGGGCGAGTTGGTCGAAGATGCCTCGCACCAACGCCTCGGCGGATTCGTCCTCGCATACGATGCTCAGGCGGTCGAGGGCTCGGCCGTAGAAGGCGCGTTGAATCACGTCGTGGTGGGGAGGGATCACGACGACGTCGTCCGCTTGCCGCTCGAGAAAGATGCGGGCCTCGGCGGGGACCGACTCGAGCACGACGGAGCTGTGGGTCGCGACCACGATCTGGAGCTGATTGCGCAGCGCGAGTCGCTGCAGTTCGAGCATCAAGACCTGCTGCGTGAACGGGTGCAGTCCGGCCTCGACCTCGTCAATCAGCACCAGCCCATCGTTCAGACGCGCTAGCTCGAGGGAGAGGCGCAGCACCGAGCGCTCCCCGGACGACATGTGAAACTCGGAGTACGCCGCGCCGTCGTCCCGATGGACGAAGAGCAGCTCCTTGCTGGCGTATCGCATGCGTGCAAGCCCGGCATATTTCCAGGGCAGGATGCGGTGCGCGAGCGTGATGTCCGCGGCGTCGACCTCCGTGCGCAGAAGCGCGTGGCGACCCATCTGCAGTAAGTTGCGCACCTCCGAGGGGTTGCTCAGATTGGCGAGAGTGCGCAGGTAGACGCCTCGCTCGGGCGACTTGCCCCCCGGGATGCCGCTGCGATTCCAGGTCTTCTTTCGGCGCCAGCGCATCTGTGCGGACTGCCCGGCGATCACGTAGTCGAACGCGATCTCGACGTTGTCCTGCGGGTCGCGCGGCAGCTCGTCTTGGCGCGACTTGAAGTCCGGGAAGAGGGTCGATGGCACGAGGTCTTTCGGGCCGGCGCCCGGCGGCCGATAGGCGCACGCCATGGAGAAGAGCACGGTGGACTTGCCGCAGGCGTTGGGACCTGCCAGCACCGAAACGGGAAAACGAAGAGGCACCTCGAGGCGGCGGATCCCCCGCAGGCCGCTGATGGTGACCCGGCGCAAGGCGTCGCGGCGGCCCGCGTTCTGGGCCCGGAGCTGATCCCAGATCTGCCTCAGGTTCTTCTTCATCATGGTCTAGATACTAGCGCCCCTTGAACACGGGCTCGCGTTTTTCGAAGAAGGCGCGCAGGCCCTCTTGGGCGTCTTCCGTGCCGAGCAGCGTGAAGAGGCGGGCGCGCAGGTTCGGCAGCGCCTCGGCCATGGGCATGCCGCGCGTCTCGAGCATGGCGGCGAGGCCCATGCTCAGGGCGACGGGGGAGAGCTTCGCGAGCTGCTCGGCCAGGGAGCGCACACGCTCCGCGAGGTCGACGTCGGGGACGACCTCCGTCAGGAGGCCCACCTCGGCCGCTTCGGCGGCGCTGAGCTTCTCGCCGAGCAGCGCCATCTGCGTCAGCTTGCGCGGTGGCATCAGGGGGCGCAGCACGGCGAGGATCATCATGGGGAAGAGCCCTCGGCGGATCTCGGGCGTACCGAGTATCGCGCTCTGGGCGCCGACCGCGAGGTGGCAGCAGGCGACCATACCCAGGCCACCGCCCATGGCGTAGCCCTCCACCTGCGCCACGACGGGCTTGTCGAAGCCCTGCATGGCCAGCAGAAGATCCACGTAGTCGCCGCGCGGTGGCAGCTCCTCCGTGTGCTTGCCGCTGAGTTGCTTCAAGTCGCCGCCCGCACAGAAGCAGCCGCCCGCGCCGCGCAGGATGAGCACGCGCTGCGAGTCGTCCTCGGCCACGTCTTCGAGGGCGTAGAGTAGCTCGTTGACCATCGTCGGGCCGATGGCGTTCTTGCGCTCGGGCACGTTCAGCACCAGCGTCGTCACCGCGCCCGTGCGCTCCACCAAGAGCGTCCGATAGGCGCGCGGCTTCGCGCCCGTCACGCCGTCACCCCCGCGCGCAGCTGATCGACGCGCAGGCGCGCCCGCGTCTCTTCCACCGTCGTCGGCTCGCGGCCGATGGTGCGCGCCAGCGTCACCGCCTGCTCCACCAGCTCGCCATTGCTCGAGGCCATCTCGCCGTTGGGCAGGTAGAGGTGATCTTCGAGCCCCGTGCGGATGTTTCCGCCGAGCACGAGCGCGCTCGCGAGCATGCGGAAGTGGCAGTGGGAGATGCCGATGACCTCCCAGTCGAGGTCGTCCGCGCCGACCAGACCGGTGGCGATCTGACGCTGGAGCTGCAGCGACTCCACCTCCGCGGGGATACCGCCGAGCACGTTGACGATGAAGCTGAACTGCACGGGCTTCTTCAAGACGCCCATGTCGAGCAGAGGCCAGGCGCCGTTCGTGTGGCCCGAGTCGAAGCACTCGAGTTCGGGCTTCACCCCGGACTCGTTCATGGCCTCGAGCAGCGCGAGGATCTTCTCGTATTGGTTCGGGAAGACCATGTCGAAGACGAAGCGCTTCTGACGCCGCGAGTACTTCGAGTAGTTCATGGTGCCCATGTTCAGCGCGGCGATATCGGGCTTGATGCGCCGGATCATCTCGACCTGCTCGGTCACGTCGTCGCCGATGGCGCCGGTCGAGAAGTTGAGCAGGATGGGGCAGCGATCGCGCACCTCGCCCGCGATGCGCTCGAACACGTCCGGGGAGTAGGTGGGCGAGCCGTCGTCGTTGCGCGCGTGGATGTGCACGACGCTGGCGCCGGCTTCGTAGGCGCGTCGGCACTCCTCGGCGATCTCCACGGGCGTGTAGGGGATGGCCGCGCATTGGTCTCGGTTCGCGAGTACGCCCGTGATGGCGCAGGTGACGATGACCTTGTCTTCGTGGCTCATGGGGACTCCAGGTGGGAAAAACGAACGCTGTAGGTCGAGGTCGTGCGCTCTGCGTCCTAAGCGTTCACCGCGTGCGGATAGGTCGCCTCGCGGTTCTGAAATGTGAGGATCTCGGGCTGCTGGATCACACCGTCGACGATCGCCAGGGCACGCCGGATGGTCTCGTTCTTCTGCCAGCCGGCGGGCCCGGCCAGTACGGTCGGGAGGTAGACGATCAGCGCGGCAGAGATGGAGCGCGACGCGCTCTCCCACAGGTAGCTCGGCGTGTGGTCCACGGAATAGTAGTCGAGGGTGCCGACCTTCAGCATCGGCTCGTCGAAGGTCGTCGGCTTGGCGAAGGAGAAGCCCATGCCCTCATCACAGCTGACGTCGATGATCAGACAGTCTCGCTTGAGATGCGAGATCTCGTTCTCCATCACGAACATCGTCGGCTCGCCGGGCATCTGGAAGATGCCGTTGACGATGATGTCCGCTTCGCCGAGCAGCTCCAGGAATGGGCGCTCCGAGCCGTCGTGCTCGACGACCATCATGCGCGGTTCGTCCCCCACGCCGGGGCGAGTGCGGACGTAGTGGCAGTCGAGCACCTCCTCGCGCACCACGTGATCAGGGCGCTGGATGCAGATGGTGATGTCGGCGAAGCCACGGGCCTTGAGCGCGTAGATCGCCCCGCGGCTCACAGCTCCGAAGCTGATGATGACGATCTTGCGCGGCTTGCCGTAGTGCCCATCGATGCCGCGGAGCTGTAGGGCATGCAGCACGGCGCAGTATCCGGCCATCTCGTTGTTCTTGTAGAAGGTGTGCCGCCCGACGTGCCCATCGGGCCCCCAGACGAACATGTCCTCGAAGGCGATCAACGTCTGCCGGCGATCGATCGCCACCTGCGTCATGGCGCGCTGCTGCGTGCAGTGGGGCCAGCCCCAGAGCACGCCTCCCTCGCGCAGCCGCTCAAGGTCTTCCACGGCCGGCTTGGGCAGCACGACGGTGCCCAGTTCGGCCAGCAGCTCGTCACGGCTCGCCGTGCCGCCCGACTGCCCTGCGAGCTCCGCGTCCGAGACGCCGAGGCTTTCGCCATATCCCGATTCGAACACCAGCTGCTGACGGATCTCCTTCGAGAGCCGCGGCAGGTGGTCCGGGTGGATGGGGAGCCGCTCCTTCTGTGATGTGCCGATGACGCCGATTTTGAGCATGGCAGTCCGATGACTTTCGGTTCGGCATGAGCTTTCCCCCGTATGGTGGTCAAGTGCACGCTGTGGTCGGGTGACGGGCACCGCTTCCCGAGGCCTCTCACTCGAGGCCCCGGGAGCAGCAGCACCACACGGAGCGTCCCCACCCGGGTTCGAACCGGGGTTGCCGACGTGAAAGGCCGGAGTCCTGGGCCTCTAGACGATGGGGACAGGGCGACCCCTAGGAGCCGACCGCCGCGCTTAATAGGCGGACGCCGCCGGGCGCGCAAGCGAATGGCGTGTCCGCGATGGCATTTTATACGCAACCGGCGCGTCTTCGGGCCGAAGAGCTGGGCAAACACATGTGGCGCGCAGCACGCGTGCCCGAAGGAGACAGACCATGGGTGAGCCCAACACCGCCATTGCCGCACGAGGCCCGAGAATCGACTCAGACGTGATCGTGGACGAGCACAGCCCTGAGGCGCGCGTGGACAAGAACGTCCAGCTCTACGAGGGCCTCGGCTACGCCATTCGCAACCAGCGCATGACGCGTGAGCAGGCAGCGGATGCGCTCTACCAGCTGGATCGCTCCAGCGAGGCCGCGCGTGGCGTCCTGCCCTCCGGAGGCAGCGGACTGCGGGTCCAGCGACTCACCGAGGCGGCCCGCGCCGCCCACGCCGAGTTCGACCGGGCCTGGCCGCCCGAGGCTCACAGCGCCGCCGGTGTGCAGCGAGCTCGTCCGAGTCCTCGTCAGGTGCGAGGTCGCATGCAGCGCCGCATGCGAGCGGTCGTGCGCAACCTGCAAGGCGGCATGGGTGTAGGAGCCAGCCTCGCCGCGCTGAGCGAGGGCACGCGGGGTCGGCAGCTCGTCGAGTTCATCGCGCACACGACTGAGAGCGAGCTGAGCCGGATGGCCACCCGCGCGGGAGCCACGCCCGACCAGGCGAGTGAGCTCGTGGCGGCGCTCGAGGTGAACGCCGCCACGGCCTTCCACGGTATGGTGCGGGATGAGACCATCGCGGGACTCGACCGGGTGTCGCGCAGCATCAGGCACCTGAGCCGGCCGGCCCAGCGCAACGCCTTGGTGCGCCGCATGGAGCGCGATCCACTCGTCGGGCGAGCGGTCTTCAGAGCTCTGGTTCAGGGAGCGGATACGGACCACGTGGATGCGCTGCTCATGCGCTATGACACCACGGCCTCGCCGGCACTCAGGCGAGGCATGGAGGGTGAGCTGCGCGAGGCGGTCGGGGAGGCGCTGATGCAGGCGGGCGAGCGTGTGGCCGAGTTCAGGCAGGAGGTCCTCAATGGCTCTCTGGGCACGCCCTTCGACACGCAGCTCTACCGGCTCGCCCCGGGCGCGGTGACGCGCGCGGCGCACCGTCTGGGCTTCGCGCGTAGTCAGGGGCGCTCCATGGTCAACGGCAACGCGACGGGACTCTCTGTGCTCGAGGCGGGTGTGGCCGCCCACACGGGTGAGGTACAGCACGAGAAGGAGCTCGCGGAGGACATCGAGTTCGGAGCCAGCATCGCCTTCGGTCTCTTCGCCACGGCGGCGACCGGCGGCACCGCCGCCGCTGTGGTCGCGGGTCTGCTG
>JAADHO010000240.1 GCA_013151775.1 Deltaproteobacteria bacterium
GACGGACGCGGGCGGCGACGCAGCGACGGACGCGGGCGGCGACGCGGGCTGCAGTGGCGCGGCGGCCTGCGACGACTCGGATCCGTGCACCGTGGACGCGTGTAATAGCGGCGTCTGTGCGCACACGGCCAAGGACTGCAGCGGCATGACGAATATGTGCAACGCGGGGACCTGCAACGCGACGAGTGGCGCTTGCGAGGCTGTGCCCGTGGCGGACGCCACATCGTGTGACGACGGGGAGCCGTGCACCGTGGCCGATGCCTGCACGTCCGGCAGCTGCGGCGGCACCGTCAAGGATTGCGACGACGCCAACTCCTGCACCGCGGACTCGTGCAACGGGATCAGCGGCGCCTGCGAACACGCCGATGTGGCGGACGCGACGGCTTGTAGCGATGGAGACGTGTGCACCGTGGGTGACGCCTGCACCTCCGGCGTCTGCGGCGGCACGGCCAAGGACTGCGCTAGCCTGACAGACACGTGCAACGCGGGGACCTGCAACGCGACCAGCGGCGCTTGCGAGGCCGTGCCCGTGGCGGACGCGACGTCGTGTGACGACTCGGATCCGTGCACCGTGGCCGATGCCTGCACGTCGGGCAGCTGCGGCGGCACGGCCAAGGATTGCGACGACAGCAACTCATGCACGGCGGACTCGTGCAACGGGACCAGTGGCATCTGCGAACACGCCGATGTGGCGGACACCACGCCATGTGACGACGGCAACGCCGCCACCAGCAATGACCAGTGCACCGCGGGCGTGTGCGCGGGCACCTGAGTTCTCGTCAGCGTCGGTCGGGGAGACGCGGTCGCAGTGGGCGGGTGACGATGCGGTTGAGGTGCAACACCGGAGGTGTGCGCGGCCTTGGCGCGTGGGCCGGAGGCGCAGCTTCGGACGTCGTCTCGGACCGCCTCGCCTGTCGCGCCGCCGCGATGGCCGCCTCGCGCTGTTCCCGCTGACGGCGCAGGACGCGCGTGCGAATCGAGCGCACGACCATGATCTGCATGCCGGCCACGAGCCCATGGGAGAAGAACGCGTCCTCGCCGATCAGGCTCCGCACCAAGGACGAGGTCTCGCCGGGGTCGAAGCGACCCACGCCGTAGAGGCACGCCTCTCCCCAGGGGAAGCGGTGGGCGTCGAAGCGCCAGCGCCCGTGGGCCAGAGCGCCCGACACGCCGTCCACGGCCACCACGCTGCCTCGCTCCGAGAGGCGCATGCGGCCCGAGATGCCCACGAGCGGTAGGGGAATGGCCCAGCTGAAGAGCGTCCCTCGCTCGTCTTGCTCGACGACCTCGGCGTGGGCGCCGTGCATCAAGGAGCGGCTGAAGGCCTCGGGGTCGACCATCACCCGACGGGTCGGCGCCATGCCCGCGCCCACGCGCCCGATCACCGTGACGTCGTCCAAGGCGTCGCCGCGCATGCGCATCAGGGCCAGATCGCCGCGCGCCAAGAGCGGCACTAGGGCCTCGAAGTCGACCTCGACAGGTGCCAGGGGAGGCGCCACCGTGCTCGGTGTGGGCGCCGCGTAGCCGGCCACGCGCTCGGCCTCCTTCTTGGTGCCCAGCAGCATCACGCTCGCCAGGGCGATGTTGATGGTGCGATTGACGCTCTGGCCACCAGAGGCGAGGCGACCGCTGACCCAGTTGGCGTGCCGCATGTCGATGCGCGACGCGAAGACGACGAGCGATCCCGCGGGATCTGGGTGCACACGCCAGGTCATGCGTCCCGTGCCCAGGTCTCCCCCCGTGGCGCGCACATCGATGCGGTAGCCGCGACGCGCCGAGCCGGGCAGGATGGTCATCACGTTGCGGCCGCGCAGGGTGAAGACGGCCAGGCGCCAGGACCAAGCGTAGGCCAGCTGCGATCCGCGTCGAGACTCGATCTGAACCCGGTCCAGCGCCGGCATGAAGCGCGGGTAGTCCGCCGGATGGGTCAGCACCTCGGTCACCTGCTCGGGTGATGCGTGCACGCGCGCGGCGAAGACGATCCCCGGCAGCTCATCCTCGCCGCTGAACTCCACCAAGAGGATGGGTCCCGCGTCGAGGTAGGGCGAGAGCAGATGCCGCTCACGCGGGTTGAGCAGCGCGAGTCGTTGCTCCACCGCGCGGGGCGTCGACGTAGCCCTGTGCGTCTGCGCCAAGGCGACGCCCGTGGGGCTGCATATCAGCCCCAGCAGCGCCCCGAGCGTCCACATGGGTAAGCGTCGCATCCAAGAGAAGCCTTGCACGCTTCCTTGGACGCCGCCCATCCCGAGAAACTTCAGCGCGTGGCCCACTCGAGCGCGGTAGCGTGTGGCTCCGAGTGCTGAATGCTGATCCACCGCGCGACACTGCAGGTCCTCGCCGAGCTTGGGCGTTGCGATAGCTCGGTCGCTGCGTCCGTCCGCCGCCAGGCCTACGCGGCGCTGGATCCCCTGATTCGAACAGCGGCTCGTCGCCGCGTCGTGCGCGCCGTGGCCAGCGCCCTCTCGGAGACCGAGTCCGCGAACGACGAGGGCCACGTCCATCGCCTCGCCTTCCTGCGTCTGCGGCGTGTGAAGGAGCTGTCCGTGGACGACGTGGGGGAGCTGCGGGAGCGCTTCGTGGCGACGCCCGCGCCCGCGCCTGGTGCGATCACGGCGTGGCTTCCCCGCCTGCTCGCGCTGCTCGCCGTCCCTCTCCTCGCCCTCATCCTCTATCTCGGGAAGCGTCCGCCCGAGTCCGTCGATCCCTTCGCCACGGCGGTGACCACCGCTGGCGCCTACGCCGGTGGAGGACGACCCACACCTCCGACCGAGGGGCAGCGCCGTGTCCTGCGTGAGGACCTTGGCGACTACTTGGTCGCCCTCGACGCCCTCGCCGCCGACGCTCTGCCGCCCGCCTCCGCGACCGCTCGCCTCGACCACGCACGTGTGCGACTCACGCGCGACTCGGACCTGGCGTTCGGTCCCGACACCAGCTCGTTTCTCTACGCCTTGCTCGACCAGAGCGAGGCCATCACCCTCGAGGGGAACCTGGCTATCGACAGCCACACACGTGCCGCCGACGCCTTCGCCGCCGAGCTCGCGAGCCGTGGACTCGGGCTCTACCTCGACACGGATGTGTGGCAGATGGCCGGCCGCAGGCGCGTGATCATGTCGTCTTTCGAGGTCGAACACGTCAGCGTGTACCGGAGCGGGCGAGCGCGCATCACGGCCTTGCTGCTGCGTCGCATCGACCGCCTCGTTCACCGCGCTGGGGTTCTGGGCTACACGCGGCCGGCCACTCGCGACGCCCTGGTGCTCGCTGCGCCCATCGAGGGGAACCTGGTCGCGGACGTGCTCCCGAGCTTGGGAGACGATGAGTCCTACCCCATGGTGGATCCGGGTACCCGCGCCGGGGGTGAGCCCTGGGTCGCAGAGCTCGAGAGCGCGGCCGCGCGCACGCTGCGTTCGGCCCTCGGCGACTCGTTGCCATCGGCGCGTGATGTGCGCCCTCTGGCGCAGCTCTTCGAGCGTCGCCGTGCGATCTTCGATGCCGTCGCGCGGCGTGTGGAAGGTCGCGTTCGTGTGCACCCTCCGCGCAGCTATCGCTTTGACGCCGACGAGATGGGCGGGCTCTCGGGAATCACGCTCAACTCCGAGCGGTCCGAGCTTGCGCGCATCGAGGCGGGGCTCGAGGAGCCCGCAGCGCGCGAGGTCTGGGCCCAGCTCTTCTCGGTCTACGTGGCGTCCGTGGAGCGTCACGAGGTGCAGCATCGGCTCGACTTTCTCGCGGACGCCCGCGATCACAGCGCTGCCTCGCGCTATGAAGTGCGCGGATTGAGCGAGCGCGCCGGGCGGGAGCTCAGCGCCTACCTCGCGCAGATGGCCCGGGATGGGGATCTCGCGCCGTCTACCCTCACGCTGCTGGCGAATCACGTCTTCGACCGGCACGCACCCCACGGCGCCTACCGCATGGCCGCCTATGTGGCCTTGATGGGGCTCGCCGAGGAGCTGCCTGCGCCGGATGGCGCGGCGCACAGCCCTCGGCCTGGTCGCGAGGAGCTGGCGCGAATCTACCTGCGCTTGCTCGACGGGCCCCCGGCTCGGCTCGCGAACGCGGCTCGCCGCCTGTGGGAGCGACTCTTCAGGCGCCAGCTTCCGCCGCTGGAACGGGTCGGCGGGTAGGCGCTCAGATGCCGAAGTCCATGCCTTGATCTGCCAGGCGCTCGCGGGCGTCGCTCGTGCGCCGGATCGCGCTCAGGGCAGCGAAGCCGAGGCCCGCTCCCAGTCCGCCAGCGAGGGGAGCGAAGAGGCCGAGGCAGGTGAGGAAGCCCTGCGTGGCGGCGAAGGCGGTCCAGCCGCCGACGATCGGGACGGTCATCAACGCCGCGATGGCCGCCGCCAGGCTCCCGCGGCGCCGGGCGCGATAGGTGCGAAACGCCAGCGTGATGCAGACGACGCCCAGCACGAGCTCGACCCAGGGCATGACGGCGAGCGCGCCGCGCCAGTGGATGGTGCCGATCTGCTGCGCCGCCGCGAGCACGCCGAGCAGCCCGGCGATGGCCTGCGCGCCGCCGGCGAAGTGGGCGATGCTCGGCTCCTTGGCGTCCTCGATGTCCGCGTCCATCACGCGGTTGGGGAGCTCGTCTTGCGGGCTCTGATGTGGGGAGTCGGTCTGGTCGGACATCGGGGTCTCCTCTCGCCAAGTCCGAGCCTATCAGGAGATGCTCAGGAGATGCGGGACGGGGAGACGCTGCACCACGGCTGCGTATACTGGCGTCATGCCTCGGCGGCCATCGCGTTTCTCGGGTTTCAACGCACGCAGTGCCGGGCTCTGGGTGCTGGCGGCCGTGTTGGCGAGCGTCGCCGTGTGGCTCGCGCCGGCGCACCGAGCGGCCGCTCCCACGGGGGATCTTGTCTTCTTCGAATTCGCGGACGACGCGGGGCCGCCCTTGGACGCTGGCGTCGTGGACAGCTCCCCGACCGACGCCGCGCCCTGGTATCCTCCGCAGAGATGATTCGGTTTCGCCCAGCCTTCCTCGTGTTCATCGGCCTGGCGTCCTTCGGCTGTGGTGCCTCCGCGGCCTCGGGGTCCTCCGGTAACACGCTGACTCCTGAGCCGCCCGCGCGCGTCGTTCAGGGTCAGGTGAGCTACGAGGCGCGCCATCCAACGCCCTCCGGGACATCGCTCGCTGTGCAGCGCCGCCCCGCTCGCCGCGTGACAGTGTGGGCTGTGGCTGAGGACGGCAGCGCCTTGGCCGAGACCCGGACAGACGACGCTGGGCGCTACAGCCTGCGCGTGCCCGGGCGCGCTGTCGCCGTAGTGGCGCTGGCGCGCATCGACGACGGCGCCATCCAGCTCGTGGTGTCGCCCAACGCGGACGGCGCTGCGCCCCACCGCTTCGGCCGACCCGTAGCCGAGATCGAGGCGGGCATTCTGGATCTGCCGATCGCCGACGATGCTCCCGGAGGACCCGCCGGGGCGTTTCACATCCTCGACAGCCTGCTGCGTGGAAGCCGCACGGTGCACGAGTGGACGGGGCGCGACCTGCCGCCCTTCTTCGCCTACTGGGGGCGAGGGGTCACGCACGATTGGAGCTACTACCATGGCGAGCAGCCCGCGGATTCGGGGCGCTACGGCATCGAGCTCCTAGGCGGTGAACCCGACGCCTGGATCTCGAGCGACACGGACGAGCACGACGAGGCCATCGTGCTGCACGAGTTCGGTCACTTCGTCATGGACAGGCTCACCACAGACTCGTCCGCCGGCGGCGATCACGGCGGCGGCGCTCTGATCGAGAGCGGCCTCGCCTGGGAGGAGGGGCGCGCCAGCTTCTTCGGTGTGGCCGTGCTCGGCGCACCCTTCTACCGCGACACCATCGGTCGTGAGCCGGGCGGCAGCACGCGCGTGAACGATAACTTCGAGCGTCGCGGCTCGGACCCACATGGTCCAGGATCCGAGATCGGCGTGGCCGAAGTGCTCTGGGATCTGGCGGACGGAGCGGGGGGACTTCCAGATGAAGACCACGACGGAGTCGCCCTCGGTCCGGCGGCCGTATTGCAGGCCATGATCGACATCGCCGCACGGCCGGGGGCGTTTCCCGCAGTGGACAGCTTCTTGCGTTTCTTGATCGACGACGGGAGGGTCTCGCTGAGCGACATGAAGCATATGCTCGTCGTGGGTGATCAGCCCATGAGCATGATCCCGCCAGCTGCTGAGACCTATCCCTTCGCTCTCAGCCTGGGCACACCGCGGCGAGGCCACATAGACAGCCTGAGCAACCCGGCACCGAGCGGAGGTCCCGCACGCCGCGGCAGCGGCTACGACGCCGTGCGCACCTATCGCGTTCACGTGCCATCCAGCGGGCGGCTCTACGTCTATCTCGACATCGAGGGCACAGGTCGAGGGGCTGACCATCAGGATCTCGACCTCGAGTTGAGGGACATCCGCGCGAGCCTGCTCGCCTCCTCCCGCGATGAGAAACCGGGCGAAAGCATCGCTCAGGATGTACAAGCGGGCGACTACATCGTGCAGGTGCGTGGTGGTGGTCAAGGCAATCGAGCCGACTACCAAGTCTCCGCTCGGCTCGAGTAGTCTTCGCCAGACCCGGGCGCTTGCCCGCAGGGATCCGCGCCCAATCGGAAAGGTCGTGCTTGTGACCTGCGCGTTGGGTGGTTAGATCGCGACCCATGGCCGACCGAGTACACGTCATTGGGCATCCGCTGATCCAACACAAGCTCACGCTGATGCGTAAGAAGGACACGAGCACAGCGTCGTTCCGGCGGCTGCTCGCGGAGATCAGCCAGCTCTTGGCCTACGAGATCACGCGGGACATGCCCACGCAGCTGGTCGAGATCGAGACGCCGCTGATGAAGATGCAGGCGCCCGTGCTCGCGGGGAAGAAGATCGTGCTCGTCTCCGTGCTGCGCGCGGGCAACGGCCTGCTCGACGGCATGCTGCAGATCCTGCCCTCGGCGCGCGTCGGGCACGTGGGCCTGTATCGCGATCCCGAGACCCTCGAGGCGGTGGAGTACTACTTCAAGGTGCCGAAGGAGATGCAGGATCGCGACGTGGTCGTGGTCGATCCCATGCTCGCCACGGGTCACTCGGCCATCGCCGCCGTGTCCCGCGTGAAGGAGACGGGCCCGCGCGCCATCAAGTTCGCCTGCCTGCTCGCGGCGCCCGAGGGCATCGCGAACTTCACCGAGGCGCACCCCGACGTGGACATCTACACGCCCGCCATCGACGAGCGCCTGAACGACCACGGCTATATCCTGCCGGGTCTCGGCGACGCGGGCGACCGCATCTACGGCACCGTCTGAGCCTCAGCCGGCGGCCTCCGCACGCACGAAGGTGCCGTGCTCGCGATCCTTCACTACGCCCGGGAAGGCGAGCACGCGGTTGTGCATGGCCACGTACACGCCGGGGGACATCACCTGCACCGAGAGCAGCGCCTCCGTCAGGTTCTGCAGCGCGTCCGTGGTGCGCAGCATGTAGGGCCGCATGGCGCCCGTGAGCACCACGGGCACGCTCAGCTCGGGTGCGAGCTCGACCACGCGCTCCCCCGTCATGGCGAGGCTGTCGGTGCCATGCACGATCACCACGCCGTCGTGGGTCGTGGCCATGGCGGCGGCGGTCTGGGCGATCAGTACGTGATCGCGCTCCGACATGTCGAGGCTGTCCTTGTTCATCAAGGGCACGCGCACCAACACCACGCCCCGCAGGTCGAGGGAGGCGAGCATCACGTCCAGCACGCTGACCGTGTTTTCGAGCACGCCCCCGAGCTCGTCGTAGGTCTTCTCGATCGTCCCGCCCGTCGAGATCAACGCGACGCGCCTCATGTGCCGACGAGAGCTCCGAGGCGCTCGAGGAAGGCCTCCTCGTTCTTGCTGGTCTCACCGTCTGCGTCCACCGCGCCGCGCGCAGCCTCGAGCAGCTTGGCTCGCGCCTCCGTCGACATCCCGGCGACCCGCTCCTCCACGGGGCTGTCCATACTGATGCCGTGGAGCGCCTCCCTGCGCGCGGGGTCGTCCATGTCGAAGGAGTCCATCACGCGGTCGAGGTAGGCGCGCTCCGGATCGCTGAGGATGCCGTCGCTGATCAGGAGTTGACCGATGATCTGTACGAAGAGCTTTTGGTCGTGGGCTTGCATGGCCGAAGAATGCACCAGCTCGAGCGAGAGCGCGAGCCGGTTTCGCGAGCCCTGAAGTTCGAACGCGACGGCGTGGCGCGGAGACCCGGCGAGCGGGCCCGTGTCGGCGCAGATCCTTCGCTTCGCGTCGCATCGGGCGCATGATTTTCGCAGGTGCGAGGCCTGACGTCCTCGGCGGCGCGCATTTGTGTCCGCGCGCCTCGTGGCATGTGGCGTGCAGCGCGCCAGCCCATGGACGCGAGTGAGTTCTTGGTGGGCGACTACATGTCGGATCTTGTGGACTGGGTGCCCGAGGGCGCGCTCTTGCCGCAGGTGCGGGAGCGGCTCGAAGATCTGGACGTCTCGGCCCTCGCCGTGCTCGACGCCGCGGGCGAGCCCGTCGGGGTGGTGTCGCGCACGGATCTCTTGAGCGCGGGGCGCCTGGACCGCGAGCCGCGCGACGGGGAGTCGCGGCGTCTCTTGACCATCCCGGACCTACGCGTGACCGAGGTGATGGCCGCGCCCGTGGCGACCATCCCGACCACGGCCAATCTCGCCGAAGCCGCGCGGCGTCTGGTCGAGGCGCGGGTGCACCGGCTCTTCGTCACGGAGGACGACAGGACCGTGGGCGTGCTCAGCACCTTCGATCTCGCTCAGGCCACGATCGACGCGCGGCTGACCACGCCCCTGAGTGAGTTGATGACCCCCGACGTGGTGGTGGTGGCGGCCGACGAACCCCTGTCCACGGCCCTCGACCGCATGCAGGCGGCGCACGTGCACGGCGTGGTGGTGGTGGACCAGGGCTGGCCCATCGGCGTCTTCGGGCAGGCCGACGTGCTCGCCATGGGCGCCGTGAAGGCCGACGCGCCCGTGGAGGAGTGGATGGACGTCGCAGTGCTCTGTCTGCCCAAGGAGATGTCGGCCCATCGCGCCGCCGCCGCGGCCCTGGCGATGGACGTGGAGCAGGTGCTGGTGATGGACGCCGAGGGCGTCGTGGGCATCGTCACGGCCATGGACTTCGCCCGCGGGCTCGCCGACGCGAGCTGAGGCGCACCCACAGCAATTGTCGGACGCGCAATCCGGGCCGTGATAGACTCAGGTCAATGGGTGAACGCGAGACCGTCGAGCGTCCCGAGGACCACGAACTCCGCGACTTCATGCAGGCGTTGATCGCCGACATGCACGCCCTCGAGAAGATGCTCGAGATGAAGGTCTTCGAGACCGGCCGACGTCGCATCGGCGCCGAGCAGGAGCTGTTCTTGATCGACTCCAGGCGCCGCCCCGCGCCGGTGGCGGTGGAGCTCTTGCAGAAGCTCGACGATCCGCGCCTCGTGCCCGAGCTCGCGCGCTTCAACCTCGAGGCGAACCTCTCGCCACGGCACTTCGAAGGCCGCTGCCTGAGCGAGATGGAGGCGGAGCTCGAGGAGGTCATCGCGCTCACGCGCAACCGCGCCCAAGAGCTGGGCGCCAACGTCGCGCTCGCCGGCATCTTGCCCACGATTCATCGAGGCGATCTGAGCCTCGAGAACATGATGCCCGAGGCACGCTACCGCGCCCTGAACGACACCCTCGCGCGTCTGCGTGGCGGTAAATTCCAGGTGCGGATCGAGGGCATCGACGCCCTCGAGACAACCCACGACAACGTCATGCTCGAGGCCTGCAACACCAGCTTCCAGATACATTTTCAGGTGGCGCCAGACGAATTCGCGCGACTCTACAACATCGCCCAAGCCATCACCGGGCCCGTGCTGGCGGCGGCCGTGAACTCGCCCTTCTTCCTGGGCAAGCGCCTGTGGCAAGAGACGCGCATCGCGCTCTTCATGGGCTCCATCGACTCGCGCTCGAGCGCGCTGGTCGCCCGCGGCCTGCCCCCACGGGTCAGCTTCGGCGACGCTTGGGTGCGCGAGTCCGTGATGGAGATCTATCAGGAACAGATCGCGCGCTTTCGCGTGGTGCTCTCGGCCCAAGTCGAAGAGAACCCCCTCGACGTGCTGCGCCGCGGCGACATCCCGCCGCTCTCGGCCCTGCGCCTGCATGGGGGCACGGTCTATCGCTGGAACCGCGCCTGCTATGGCATCTCCGACGGTAAGCCCCACCTGCGAATCGAGAATCGCGTCCTGCCTTCGGGTCCCAGCATCGTAGACGAGATCGCCAACGCGGCCTTCTTCTTCGGTTTGATGAGCGGCCTGCCCGAAGAGCATCAGGACATCACCGAGGTGATGGAGTTCGACCACGCCAAGGAGAACTTCCTGCGCGCCGCGCGCGACGGCTTGGACGCCCGCATGACCTGGCTCGGCGGCGAGCCCATGGACGCCGCGGAGCTGATCCTCGAGCAGCTCTTGCCTCTGGCCAAGAAGGGCCTCGAGCGCTCGGCGATCGACGCCGGAGACATCGAGCGCTACCTCGGCGTGATCGAGGCGCGCGTGCGCTCACGCCAGACGGGTTCGCGCTGGGCCCTGGCCTCTCTCGCCAAGCTCGAGAAGGAGACCCTCGACGTGCGCGAGCGGACGCTGGTCGCTGCGCTCACGGCGAATCAGCTCAGCGGTCGACCCGTGCACGCCTGGCCCTTGGCGACTCCCGCTGACGTCGGACCTCGGCGGCAGAGCTACCGCACGGTGGGCCAATTCATGTCGACCGATCTCTTCACCGTGCGCCCCGAAGATCTGATCGATCTGGCGGCCAGCGTGATGGACTGGAAGCGCGTGCGTCACGTGCCCGTCGAGGACGATGAGGGGCGCCTGCTGGGCGTGGTGAGCCATCGCATGCTGCTGCGCCTGCTCACCCAACGGGCCTCGGCCGACGACACGCCCATGGCCGTACGCGATGTGATGCGGACGGATCTCTTCACCGTCACGCGCGAGACTCCAACGCTGGACGCCATGCGCATCATGCGCCGTCAGCGGGTGGGTTGTCTTCCAGTGGTCGACGAAGATCATTTGGTAGGTATCATCACGGAGCGCGACCTGGTGGAGCTGTCCGCCGCGTTGCTCGAGAGACACTTGCAAGAGCCCGACGACGATGACTAGAGACCGGCCTCCCGAGGTCGAGGAGAATATTTCGATGCGAATGACACACTGGCTTCTGACCCTCTCCCTGTTGATGCTCAGCGCCCTGCCGGCGTGCGGAGGTCCCGCCGAGTTCGCCCTCACAGGCACGGCGCGA
>JAADHO010000119.1 GCA_013151775.1 Deltaproteobacteria bacterium
CACGTCCAACGCCTCGGTCGCCCCAGACGCGCGCGCCAAGAGGGTCAGGGCGGCCGCTACACGCTGCATGGCCTCGAGTGGGCGCGAGGGGATGCGCGCGCCCGGCCGTCGCGGGGCGTGCAGGGCGGGCAGCTCCGCTTCGACCCGCTTCAGGGCCTCGTGCAGCTCGGCCTCGGCGGACTGCACGCTGGGGAAGAGCAGCGTAGCGGGCACCGGGGCGACTCGCTCCAGGAGGGGAACACAGGCCTGCGGCCAGCCCTGGGGATGGCGCTCGACCTGCGCGGCGTAGTCGCTCCACGCGCTCTCCGGCAGCACGACCCCCGGCGCGGCGGTCGCCTCACCGCCCACCAGACAGGCCGTGGCGTGAGCGAAGGCCTGCCTCGCTGCGCGCGCCCGTCGGCGCCCTCTCCACAGGGGCCAGCCCACGAAGGCCAAGGCCAGCAGCAGGTTCAGCGCGAACCCGAGCTTCCAGGGCCAGCGCCGCGGGCGAAAGTCCACCTCTGTTGGCTCCGCCGCACCCACGCGCAAAAGTATTGGGCGCGTCGCGGCACTTCACAAGGAACGAATCAGGCCGCTCGGACGTCCTCTAGGAGATGGCCATATCGGGTGGCCGCCCGCGCGCTCGCTCGCTATGCTGCGCGTTCACGGCCTAGTGCCATTTTGTAGGTGAGAATGCAGGGATTTCGTTTCGCCAAGCCGCTCCTCGCGCTCCTCGCGGTCGCCGCGGCCTTCACGCTCACGTTCGTCTGGCCCAAGCAGAACGGTCTGCCCCTCGACATCGACGGATCGCCCCGGGCGCAGGCCGCGAGGGATCGCGATCCCTACGACCTGACGCGCCTGGCGGTTCTGAATCGCGCGATCCTCGAGGTGAAGAACCACTACGTCGATCCCGATCGGGTCGATCCCAAGAAGATGCTCCTGGCGGGCCTCAACGCGATCCAGAGCAGCGTGGCGCCCGTGATCATCCGCTACGAAGACGGCGCGAGTGAGCTCACGGTGCAGGTCAACGATCAGGAGCAGTCCTTTTCCGTCTCCGACGTGAACAGCCCCTGGTCCTTGGCTGGGCGCTTCCGCGAGATCTTCGCGTTCCTCCAACAGAACCTCGACGGGGAGCCCGACCTCGACCTGCGTGACGTGGAGTATGCGGCGGTCAACGGCATGCTCCGCACGCTCGATCCCCACACCGTGCTGCTCACTCCCGACGTCTTCGAAGAGATGCAGATGAGCACCCGCGGCGAGTTCGGCGGGCTCGGCATCGTGATCTCCATCCGCGACGGCGCCCTCACGGTCATCCGCCCCATGCCGGACACGCCAGCGGCCCGGGCGGGGCTTTTGCGCATGGACCGGATCGTCAAGATCAACGACGAGTCGACCATGAATATGCCGCTCTCGGAGGCGGTGGATCGCCTGCGCGGACCTCCCGGCTCGCGCGTCAACGTGTGGGTCACGCGCGCCCAAGGCCACGGACGCACCCAGCCTCGCCGCTTCGAGCTGGTGCGCGCGGTGATCCACATCGAGTCGGTGGAGCACCGAATGCTCGGCGACAATGTCGGCTACATCAAGATCAACAGCTTCCAAGGCAACACCAGCGAAGACATGCAGCGCGCCCTGGCGGATCTGCACCGGCAGGAGCTGCGCGGGCTGGTGCTCGATCTGCGCGACAACCCCGGCGGCCTGCTGGATCAGGCGGTGCGTGTAGCGGACACGTTCTTGCCCAGCGGCACGGTGGTCGCGACCCAGAGCAATGACCCGCGGGAGCGCGATGAGAAGTTCGCCCACCGCGAGGGCACGGAGCCCGACTATCCCATGGTCGTGCTCTTGAACGGCGGCAGCGCCTCGGCTAGCGAGATCGTCGCCGGCGCGTTGAAGAACCACGATCGCGCACTGATCGTCGGCCAACGCAGCTTCGGCAAGGGCTCGGTGCAGGTGATCTACAACTTCCAGGACGGATCCGCCCTGAAGCTGACCATCGCCCAATACCTCACGCCCGGGGACATCTCGATTCAAGGCGTGGGCATCGTGCCCGACATCGAGGTCGATCCCATGACCGTCGACCGCGAGGACATGGCCCTGACGGTGGACGACGAGGCCATGCTGCGAGAGGCGGACCTGCGCTCTCACCTCACCCACGCCCGCGCGCGGGCAGGTCAGCGGCCCAGCGTCGTCTTGCGCTACTACCTCTCCGAGGCCGATCGACAGCACCTGCAGGAGGCGGATCCCCGCGACCAGGAGAACGCCACGGAAGACGAGTTCTTGACCCGCTTCAGCCAGAGCCTGCTAGCGCGCGCGTCGCGCAGCGGTCGCACCGAGATGATCGAGGACGCGGCGCCGGTGGTGACGGAGTCCCAGCGCTCGGAGATGGCCAAGGCGGTCGCCCAGCTGCAGCGCCTCGGCGTCGACTGGGCCGCAGGGACCGACGAGGGCGCGAGCCCCGTGAACGTCACGCTCAGCACCTCGCCCACGGACGCGACGGCGGGCGGGCCCCTCGAGCTGCGCGTGCGCGTGGAGAACACCGGAGAGCACACGCTCTACCAACTCCGCGCCACCACCAAGAGCGACTACAATCTGTTCAACGATCGCGAGCTGGTCTTCGGGCGTCTGGCTCCTGGGGAGTCCCGCGAGTGGTCCACCACCCTCGGGCTCTGCGCCACCGTGGACGGCGAGCGCAGCTGTCGCCTGCCCCGCAGCGTCGTGGACCGCGCGGACGGAATCCGCGTCGAGTTCTCCGAGGCCCACGGCCACGCCCCGGCCAACGCCGAGGTGCGCACCACGCTGCGCGGCCTGCCTCGCCCGCTCTTCGCCTACGCCATGCAGGTCGCCGACGACATCCAGGGAGACGGCGACGGTGTGCTCGAGCGCGGCGAGAAGGCCAGCCTCTACCTGCGCGTGCGCAACGTGGGCCCGGGGCGCACCTTCCGGACCCAAGCCAACCTGCGCAACCTCTCCGGGCGCGGCATCCTGCTGCACGACGGGCGCTTCCGCATCGACGATCTCGAGCCCGGTCAGGAGCGCCTGCTCCACTTCACCTTCGACGTGCTCAGCGACTTCGAGGACGACGTGGCCAAGCTCGAGGTGTCGGTGGCGGATCTCGATCTGCGCGAGGCCGTGACGGAGAAGCTCGAGCTGGCCATCCGCGACTCGGACACGCCCGTTCGAGCCCGCACCGGCCGGGTCAGCCTGGCCGAGGGAGCGACTCTGCGCGCGGCGCCGAGGACCGCCGCGGAGGTCTTGGGCACGGTGCGCGGCGTGGTGCAGCTGGCCGCTCAGGCCGAGTCCGGTGATTTTGTCCGGGTCGCCCTGCCGGACGGTCCACCCGCGTGGGTCGCCAGCGACGAGCTGGTGAGCTCTGGTCGCGGCGGCGAGATCCAGTTCGCCCTGGGCCATCGTCCGCCCGAGCTCAGCGTGGGTGACGGCCACCTGCTGGTGACGCGAGATGCGAGCGTGGAGCTCAGCGGCACGGCCGTGGACGACCGCTTCGTGCGCGATGTCTACGTCTTCGCGGGCACGCGCAAGGTCTTCTACCAATCGAACGCCCACGCCAGTGACCGGCGGCGAGCCCAGTTCTCCACACGCGTGCCGCTCCACGCGGGTCTGAACTATCTCTACGTGGTCGCGCGCGAGAGCCCGGAGGTCGTCTCGAGGCGGCTGCTGGTCGTGCGCCGCGATGGCCCCGACGGCCAGCTGCTCGAGACCCCGCGCTACGACGAAGATCCCTTCGCCGTCGGGCCCCACTGACCCGAAGCGTGGGCGCCCTGTGCGGCGCGCGGCTCAGCCTCCGAGGCGGGTCGCGAGCTGCGCGTCGCTCAGCGCCTCGAGGGCGTCGAGACGCGCGAGGAAGCGCTTGAAGTCGCGCGTGGCGGGTATGCCGGTCGCCAGCGCCCGCAAGTGAAAGTCCTGGATGCGCGTGATCGCGAAGCGCACGCAGGCCTGCATGGCCACGGGACGCAGCGCGAGCCACTCCTGACGCGAGAGCTCGCGCTCGTCCCGATAGCCGTCCACTAGGGCCCGGGCGTCGGCCCAGACGAAGTCCTCGCCATAGGTCAGCGCGAGCAGCGCCACCACGAGATCCATGATCAAGGGTTCGTCGGCGGCGCTCTCCCAGTCCAGCACGCAGACGAGCTTCGTCTGCTCGAAGCGCAGGTTGTCGCGGAAGAAGTCCCCATGGACGATGCCTCGCGGGAGCGAGCCGAGGACAGCCTGCTCCGGCGACTGCAGGTGGCGGCGCAGCCGGCGCAGGGGAGCCTCGAGCTCGGGGCGTCGCCGCTCCGCCACTCCATCGAGACGCTTGAGGAGACCGGCGTTGCCGAAGCGGCTGCGGCGACGCCACCCGAAGTGGGCGGACGCCGTGTGGGCTCGCCCGAGGAAGCGCCCCGCCTGCTCCAGATGGGCGCGCGTCCACATGGCGGCGCAGTGCTCCTCGCCCGGCGCGATCTCGAAGAGCGCCGTGCACTTACCCGACACGCGGCAGTCTCCCGGCGCTGGCCCCCGCACCCGCCGCGGCACCGCCAAGCCGCGCGCGAGTAGGTGCTCGAGTAGCGCCCACTCGTAGGCCACGCCCGCGGCCTCTTGCTCCTCGTAGAGCCGAAGGAAGCGGCGGCCCTGCCCCGTGTCGAGGAAGAAGTTGGAGTTGACGCTGCCCGCCTCGATCCCCGTGACACGGAGACAGGGGCCGAGCCCATGGGCACGTGTGACGCGCTCAGCGTCGTCGAGGGAGACCGGAGTCAGGATCGCCACGAGGTCAGCTCGCGTTGCACGGACAGGACGCCACCCGAGCGCGCCTCAGAAGCGGAACTGCGCCTCGACCTGAAGCTCGCGCTCGAGCGTCGGATCCTGCGGTCTGTCCGGGTTGTCGTCGAAGACCGTCTGACGGTACACGGCGGAGAGCACGCCGATGTTGCGGAACCAGAACCAGTGGAGAGCCACGCGCCACTCGAACTGGTTGATGGGCCTGCGCAGCAGCGAGTCGAAGCCGCCGTCTGGGGTGAAGCCCTGCGAATAGAACTGGCCGATATCGGCGGCGAACATCAGATGCCGCGGGATCAGCAGGATGCTGGTCTGGGCGTTCCAGGCGCTCTGGATCGCGCCGCCATAGTCCATGATGTACTTGGTGTAGGACTCCACGCGCAGCAAGAAGCGCTGGTATTGGAACACGCCCAGGGCGTTGACGGCCGGGTAGCGCTCCCGGGGACGCTGGGAGTACTTGGCGCCGATCAGCGCCGCTACTGTCAAGGGGCCGGGCGTGTAGAGGAAGGGTGAGTCGAAGCGCGAGTAGTGGCCGATCAGGTTGATGCCGAGCTGGCCGCCCGCGCTGTAGGAGAAATTGCGGTCGTCGCTGCGGAAGAAGGCGCCGCCCACGTTGCCGTTGAATTCGCCCGAGCCGCCCGCGGCGAAGAGCCGGAAGGTGAAGCGCCCGTCGCTGGTGATGGGTCCGCCCGTCTCGATAGCGGCGCCGTTGCCCTGCTCGAAGGCGTTGAAGAGGTAGAAGGGAGCGTTGAGCAGCGGCTGCTTGGATGTCGAGATGATCAGCCCCGAGGACAGGGTGCCGGAACCGCTGTTGATCGCCACGAAGTGGCCCGCGTTGTCGATCGGCACCTGAAAGTGCGCAAAGGTCAGGCGCGGCGACTTCTCGAGGCGCATGCTCAGGAGGAAGAAGGAGTCCTGGATCATCGGGATGGGACCGAGCACGCGCAGCTGCAGTCGACTGAAGCGCACGTTGGCGCGATCGCCCTGCTGACCCACGTTGTCGATGATGTTCTGCAGGTTGACCGTGCCGCCGACGCCAGCGACCACGCTGAAGTGGAAGCCCGGATGTCCGGCGCAGACCGTGACCTGTGGGTCGAAGCGGCAGCCAAAGTCCGCGCAGTCCGTGCGGCCGTCGCCGTCGTTGTCGATTCCGTCGGAGCACATGTAGTCGTTGCGCTCTCCGTCTGCGTCTCCGTAGCGACCGATCAGGTCCTCGACCGTCATGTCGCCGCTGAGCTCGGGCAAGCCCATGTCGTCGCCCTGCTCGTGATCCCCGCCAGCGCTCGCTCCCGAGTTCTGGTCGAGGGAGCCGTTGCAGACCGTGATGCCGGGTCCGTCGCAGTCCGAGTCGATGCAGTCGATGGCGCCGTCGCCGTCGTTGTCGACGAAGTCGCTGCAGGCGGCGTTGCTGCGCTCATCCCCTCCTCCGGCGGCGCAAACCGCGTCGTCGAAGCAGTCCGCGTCCGCGCAGTCGACCATGCCGTCGTGGTCGTCATCGACGTGATTGTTACAGATGTGCTCGTGGGGTTCGTTCGGCGAAGGGTCGACGGGCATCATCGGCACAGCCGCGGAAGCCTCTGGCGCGGGGCTCTCCGTGGCTGGGGTGGCCGGGGTGGCCAGACCGGCGCTGGTATCCGGTGCTGGCTGGGCGTGCGCGACGCTCCCGGCGAGCAACAGGCAGAGACAGGCCGCAAGGCTCGGCGTCATCCACTTCATGGGCATCATCCTCTCGGTCTCGACCCGGGCGGGCCGGAGTTCTATGGGGTCCACCATGGAAGGTGCGGTGCCCCGGCGTGCCGCCACGCGGCATCGTAGTTCGTTCATTGGCAAATCAACTGTTCGCGTCGCGGCATCCTCGTCGCGGGATCCAGCTTCTGACAGAAGGGCACGCAGGAGCTTGGGCTCAGCGGGTCCGCCTCGTCGGGGTCGCATGTGGGCTCGGCCAGCGCCAGCGGGTTCAACAGCGGGTTCCAGTTGCAGTCCCAGTCGTCGCAGTCGATGAAGCCGTCGCTGTCGTTGTCGAGGCCGTCGCTGCAGCGCTCCACCGCCTGGGCCTTGGCGGCCACGGCATCGACCCTTGGGTCCACGGAGGAGTAGCTCTCCTGGCAGGGGTGCTCGAGGCGTGGGCCACCGAGCTGACCGATGTCGACGACGGAGGCGGCCATGGGATCGCGGCAGGAGAAGTCGGCGCAGTCGACGAAGCCATCGCCCTCGTTGTCGACGCCGTCCGTGCAGCTCTCGTAGTTGGCCTCGCAGCGCGCGCGCACCGCGGGATCATCGGCTCTGGAGCAGGAGAAGTCTTCGCAATCCATGAAGCCGTTGCCGTCGTTGTCGATGCCGTCCGTGCAGGTCTCGAGGGTGTTCTCCGCCACCGAGGCGCAGTACTCGAGGATGGCCGTGTCCATGGACATGGAGCAGGAGAAGTCGGCGCAGTCCATGAAGCCGTTGCCGTCGTTGTCGACGCCGTCCGAGCAGGCGGCGAGCGTGGTCTCCGAGTTGGCCGCGCACAGGGCCATCACGTCTGCATTCATCGAGCGCGAGCAGGAGAAGTCGGCGCAGTCCGTGAAGCCGTTGCCGTCGTTGTCCCGCCCGTCCGAGCAGGTGGCGATCGTGTCTTCGAGCGCGAAGCAGGGATCCGATGGGGACGCCGGGGCGCAGTCGGGATCTTCACAGTCCGTGAGCCCGTCGCCGTCGTCGTCGATGCCGTCGTCGCACACGGCCTCACGCGGACAGGCGCTGTCAGCGGCGCAGTCTGGGTCGGCGCAGTCGATCAGGCCATCGAGGTCGTCGTCCTCGCCGTTGTTACACTTGCTCTCGCTGTCGCAGACCGTGGTGAAGATGCCGTTGCGACAGGTGAAGTCGGCGCAGTCGGCGAAGCCGTTGCCGTCGTCGTCGATGCCGTTGCTGCAGAGCGCGTCGGAGGCCTCCGTGACGCAGCAGAGCTCCAAGATCTGCTGGCAGTCCCGGTCTCCGCAGTCGAACTGTCCGTCGCCATCGTTGTCGATCCGGTCCGTGCAGGTCTGGAGCGTGTTCTCGGGCTCATGGACCGGGATGTCGGGTACGATCTCGCCGCAGAAGTTGCGACGGATGCAGTCCGAGTCGTTGCAGTCCACGCGACCGTCGTTGTCGTTGTCGCGGCCATCGGAGCAAGAGATGACGTCGGTCTCGTAGCCCTGGGGAGGCCCCTCGGGCACGGGACTGAAGCAGCTGCCCAGGGCGAGGGTGAGCCCCAGCAGCCCCAGCATCAGACTCCGCGTTTCCGGACGCGGCCTGTTCACGCGGGTCATGGGTGCCAATTCCTTCCGCGGAAGCACTCCGCTCGGTTCGTGCCGTAGCGTCGATCGAACGCCGCGTAGACCATGCACGCGCCCTGGACGCGTCGCGTCTGGCCGAGCTCTCCGTCCGCGCGCGCTCGCGTCAGGATCGGCTCCACGGCGGCTCGCACCTCGTCCGACGTGTACTCAGGCAGGTGGCCGAGGCGGGCGTAGCGGTCGACCAGCTCGACCAGCAGCAGGTTGGGGACGTCGGAGAGCACCTGCTCGAGGTCCTCACGGGAACGAAGGCCCCGGGCGAAGTCGTAGACGCGCCGGGCGTCGCTGCGGATCTCCGTGTTGCAGACCTGCTGACACTCGCTGTAGACGTCGTGGTGCTCCCACTTCTCCGTGTGGCCGTCGCGGGTGGACACGGTGCGGTTGTAGTTGTGCTCTCGTCCGGGATCTTCCGACGCGGAGTGGAGCGAGGTGACGATGAAGCCGGGGACGCCGTGGGCCCACATGCCGCGGCGGTGACGAATGGCGTCCTGCTGTGCCCGCAGGATGTACATATCCGAGTGGGTGTCGTCGATCTTCATGGCGTGGGCGAAGCCCAGCCTGACCTGACTCTCGATCAGGTCGGGGCAGTCGACGAGCACGCGCCCGTAGGTGTCGTGGTCGCCTTCGGTGGTACAATGCCAGATTCCGCGGCGACCGTTGTAGGTCGCCTTCTTGGCGATTAGCCACAGCTCGAAGGCGTTCCAGCTGCCCCAGGAGTGGGTCGCGCCGTAGCTCTCCAGCGTGTTGAACCCGGCCAGGCGCGAGTTGCTGCCTGCGTAGGGTCCCTGGAGCATGCGGAAGCTGTCTCCGTCGCTGAAGTGCACCCCGATGGCTTGGCCGTTGAGGAAAACCCGGGTCTCGGCGTCGGAGGCGAAGACGGCGGGCTGGAGCGCCGGCAAGAGCTGCGCCACCAAGAGGAAGGCGCAGCTGAGGACGAGAATCTGTCTGTACTTGGCCACGGAGCCGGGACAATCCTCCCCGAACCGCTTGCTGTCAATGGCGCTGAGGGCCCGAAGCGCATTCGTGTCCGCGGAGTTACCGTATCGTCACCTGCTCTCGGCGGTTCGAGCCACGCCTCCGAATTGGGCTAGCGCCCTAGAAAAGCTTGGCGAAGACGCGGGCCTGTGGGGGGAGCTCGCCACCCAGCTGTCGGTGTCGGTAGAGCAGGGGCGCCACGCGCGCGGCCAGACGTCGTGGGTGGACGGGGACGAGGCCCTCTGCGCGCAGCGTGAGGGTCTGCGGATCGTCGACCCCGGCGCTGACACACAGTCGCCCGTCCGGCCCATGGGACGCGCGCCGAAGCTCCAGCCACTCATACGCCCCCGGCGCCGAGGGCCGGACGAAGAGGACGCGGGTGAGCTCGGAGCCAGGGCTCGTCCAGGCGCGCGTCCCGGCCGGGGCGGAGTCCAGGCGCTCGAGCATCGCCCGCAGCACCCCTGGGTGAGTTTCCTGCGCGAGGGCCTCGGCGAGCCAGGGGCCCGGATCCGACCTCGCCGCCTGTGCGTCGGCCCGTACGCTCTCGAGCAGACGCAACCTGCCTGACGCGGGCAGTAAGGCCAGGGCCTCACTCAGCGCTTGGCGCGTGGCGTCGTCCGGCACCCCGAGCCCGCCGGTCAAGGCGTCGACTCGCGCGGGGCGGCCTCGATCCGCCCGAGCCAAGCCCGGTGACGCGCACGCGCTGAACATCTCCACTGGCTAACAGCAGCGGGCGGCTTGGAGAAGCCCGAGCAGACCGCTTGACGCCGCCCTTGGCAGTCGTGGTATCTGGTAACGACACACGGGGCTCGGTACCCCAGGCGGGAAAAGCCCAGTGGAATCGGATGATGAGTTCGTCGAGGCGCATCGCCCTCTAGTCGCGAGCATTGCCCAGAAGGTCTCCCGGCAGCTGGACCTGAGGGGCGAGATGGACGATCTCCTGGCGGCTGGTTTCCAGGGATTGGTCGAAGCCCAGGGCCGCTACGACGCGGGTCGAGGCGTGAAGTTCAACACCTTCGCCTACTACCGGATCCGGGGCGCCATCATCGATTGGGTGAGGCAGCAGGGCTTCCACTCGCGGCGCGCCTGGCAGCGGGTGAAGGCCGCCGAGGCGGTCGATCTACTGGGCGAGAGCGTCGTACAGGAGCGCGCGAGCGATCCCGCCGCCCGTCGAGACCGAGGCCGCACGGCAGCGAGCCTCGACGGAGCGATGGACAAGATCACCGCCGCCTTCGTCATGGCCGCCGTGGGTCAGGACGAGCAGACCACCGACCAGACCCCCGAGTCCGAGCTGCTCGGCGGCGAGCAAGGGGAGGCTCTGCGCCAGGCCGTGTCGCGTCTCCCCGACCGGGAGCGTACGCTCCTCCTGGGCTTCTACTTCCAGGATCGTCACCTCGAGGACGTCGCGGCGGAGCTGGGGATCTCCAAGTCGTGGGCGAGCAGACTCCACACCAGGGCTCTGAATCTGCTGGGAAAGCAGCTGCGAGCCCAGGGCCTGGCCTAGTGCCTCCTCCCCGAAGTTCGATCCGAGGCACTAGGGGCGAAGTTTTCACGCAACTCGGAGAGCGCGCGCCCGACAAGGGGCGTGGAGGTTCCCCATGTCCGAGAGTATTGCCCCCATCCGCCCCGAGCCCCTTCCTCAGCCGCAGCCCGTAGAACGGGAACGCCCCAGCTCGTCCTTCTCCGAGGCCCTCGCCCAGAGCGAGCCTGGGCAGGGCGGGCTCTTGGGGGTGACCCTCGACGCCGCCCGCCAGATGGCCCGAGGTCAGCGACGCATCGACGTCGCCGTGCGCAGAGCGCGCCGCGGAGGCGGTCTGGCGCCGGAGGAGCTGCTCGCGCTTCAGGCGGGCGTCTACCGCAACACGCAGCAGCTCGAGCTGGCCAGCAAGCTGGTGGAGAAGGCGACCGGCGCCGTCAAGCAGACCCTACAGAGCCAACGCTGACGTCCTACGGTCGAGCCTGACGCAGAGCCTCGAGGATGGGATCGGCACTCGAGCCCTGGGCCTGCGCCGGGTCCATGCCCCGCGTCAGCCGACGCAGCGCGCCGATCGCAGCGCGCGCTTCGGCCGACCCGTCTTCGTCCTGATCGTGCGCCCCATCGAGCAGCGCGCGCCAGGCGAAGAGCGCCTCGAGCCA